>JAEYUG010000093.1 GCA_023432805.1 Bacteroidota bacterium
ACATCGGCAACGCGGCGCGCTGCCGTGACGTCGCACGACTGCGCGTGGTGCTGGCGCAAGCTGACCGCATGGTACGCGAGGATGCGTACGCGGCACTCTGCCTCATCCGCTGCGACGAGGCCGATGCGCTCATGCGCACGCTGCGCGACACCGAGACCGACGAAGAGCTTCGCCGCGTGCTCGACGACGAACTCGCACGGCGCGGCATGCTTCCTCGCAACGGAGACCCGGTCGAATAGGAAATCGCTACTTTGTAAATTCGCCTGAAATCTAAAGCCCACTTGTGATTATCGGTGTGAGAAAATGCGAAACACCAATAAAAACAAACATACAACGACAGTGTGCCAAGTACGGTACAAAAACCACCACTTGTGTGGTATCGCAGTCTACTTTATATTTCCGCCTGAAATCTAAAGTCCACTTTTGATTTTCGGTGTACCTATGGCTCGGGTATTTGATCGATGGTATGGCACGACGCTGCGGGCGAAGCTCGCGCGTCCGTACGTGCACCTGATCTTCGGTGCGCGGCAGACGGGAAAGTCGACGTTGCTGCGCGCGCTGCTGCCCGCACCGTCGCTGGTGATGGACCTGTCGGATCCTCGCGAGCGCACGGCGCTCTCTTCGTCACCCGGCGCCTTCACCGACGCCTGTCTCGCGCTGCCGCGCCGGCGCACGCCGCATGTCGTGCTTGTCGATGAAGCCCAGGCCGTGCCTGAGGTCTTCGATGCCGTGCAGTACCTCTATGATCTCGACCGCACGCGCTGGCGCTTCGTGCTCTGCGGCAGCTCGGCACGGCGGCTGCGTGCCTCGGGCGTGAACCTGCTGCCCGGTCGCAGCTTCCTGCACAGACTGTATCCCCTCACACTCACCGAGCAACCCTTCGTGCCGCCTTCGACGGGGGCCGTGCGCGAGGGGGATCCCCTTGCCGCGTACATGACGGGCTCGCCCAAATCCCGCACGCCACTGGTCACGCCGGTCCGGTTACCCTGGCCGCGTTCGACGCGCCCGCCGGTGTGCTTTCCGTCGTGGTCGCTTGACGAACGGCTTGCGTTCGGGTCGCTTCCAGGGGTGGTCGCGGCGGCGAAGCGCGATCGCGCGGACGCACTGGCGGCCTACGCCGCCGTGCATCTCGAAGAGGAGATCCGCCGCGAGGCCACCGTGCGCGACTGGGGCGCCTTCGTGCGCTTCCTGCAATTCGCAGCGCTCGAGAGCGGCGGCGTGCTCAACTACGCAGGCATCTCGCAGGAGGTCGGCGTCTCGCAGCCGACGATCAAGAGCTACTACCAACTGCTCGAAGACATGTTCATCGGGTTCCGCGTGCCGGCGTGGACCCGGTCGGCGCGCAAGAACGTGCTCTCGACACCGAAGTTTCTCTTCTTCGATCTCGGCGTGCGCAACGCGGCGGCGGGGCTTCGCATTTCGACGGACATCGTCCCAGTGAATCCCGGCGCACTCTTCGAACAGTGGGTTGGAATCGAACTGTGGAAGCGTCTCGGCTACCTCGGCGGCACACTCTCCTACCAGCGCACGCACGACGGTGCGGAAGTCGACTTCGTCGTCCAGCTCGAGGGCAAGCTCACACCAATCGAGGTGAAGTATACCGAGCGTCCCACGATGAGCGACGCCCGCCACCTGATGACCTTCCTCGCCGAGAACCCGTCCGCCGCCGCACACGGCTACATCATCTGCCGCTGTGCGCGACCCCTGCGCCTCCACGACCGCATCACGGCCCTCCCCTGGCACCTTCTCTGACGCGGGGGAGGGGAGTGGAGCCAGAAGTGAATGCCTTTCACGCAAATCGTACGACATCGATATTGAACACATGATGACACCACGTACACCACTGCTTCTCCTCGCCGCCATCACACTCAGTCTGCTCGCCGCACCGCACGTCCATGCACAGCAACCGCGGCGGGTGCGAGACGTTGCGGTTCCGGAGGGGTGCGTGCGCGTGGCGGTCGACACGGGTTCGTTCGGGGCCTGGCTGCGCACGCTGCCGCTGCGCGGCGACACGCGCATCGCGAGCTACAAGGGCACCGCCGTTACCAATCCCATCTACGACGTGCTCGCCGTCGTCGACATGCACCTGCTCTTCGCGCGCGACCTCGAACAGTGCGCCGACTTCGCCATGCGCTTCTGGGCCGAGTACCATCGGGCGAGCGGACGCCTCGACGACCTCTTCCTCTTCGAGTACGGCGGTCGACGCACCCGCTTCCGCAGCTCCGGCCTCGGCTACGAGTCCTTTCTCCGCCGCGCATTCGCGGGCAGCAACTCGCATTCCCTCAAGAAGGGCTGCACGGCGATCACCGCCGACCAGCTCGAACCCGGGGACCTCATCGTGCAGAACGAGCGCGGAGGCATCGGCCACGTCTCCGTGATCATGGACGCCTGCACCACCCGCGACGGCGAGCGCCTCTACCTCATCGGCTTCTCGTTCATGCCCGCGCAGGAGTTCCACATCGAGCGCGCCTCGCGTGTCCATGGCAGGGGGGGATGGTTCTCCCTGGCCGGCTACACCCGCTGGCTCGACGACAAGCTCCCCCTCGGCACTCCCGTGTTCAGACGCTTCCCCCGGTAGCCCGCCGCAGCCCGCCTGCGGAAGCCATCACCGACGCACGCGTGTGCATGCATCCTTCCCACATGCGATATTTGTTGATCACCAGAGAGACCGCCATGCGCATCATTCCCCTCATCATCATGTTCGTGTGCGTTGCCGCAGCTGCGGTGGCGCAGCCGCAATCGCGCCTCACGTTCGCGCCCGAGAAGCCGCAGATCGGCCAGGCGCTCACGATCACCTACAACGCCGCACACAAACAGGCGACGCTCGCCGGCGCGACCGAGCTCGAGGCGCAGGTGCTCGCGCTGCGGGGCGAGGATTCCCCGCTGCTCGTCGAACTGCCGATGACCGCGAAGGGACGCAGCTTCAGCGCGACGCTCCCGGCAGTGCGCCCCGAATGGCAGCTGCTGCTCGTGCGCATCGTCGCGGGCGACAAGACCGACGACAATGCGGGCGAGGTGTGGACGCTCATGCCGCACGCGAAGACGCAGCCCGTGCGCGGCGCACGCGTCGCACTCGCACAGGCGCTGCGCGACGGCGGCATGATGGAGTTTGCGCGACGCAAGGATGCCGCTGCCGCGCGCACTCTGCTGCGCGAGGAGCTCGCCGCGCATCCCGGTGACGTGCGCGCACAGACCATGCTCTGGAGCATCGACCTTCGCAAGGCCGACAGCACCGCGCGCGCGGCCATCCTCGTCGACGTCGAGAAACTCCACGCGCAACACCAGACGAGCGACAGCCTCGTCGCGCTCATGCTTCCGGTGTTCGAAGGCGCCGGCGCACGCGACCGTGCGGCCGCCATCCGCAGGGCTGCCATCGCCGCGCACCCCACGGGACGCGTCGCCTACGCCGACATGCGCAGCGCCATCAACGCCGAGCGCGACGCCGCGAAACGCATCACCCTGATCGAGCGCTTCCTTGCGGACTTCACCCTGCCCGAGGCCTACCGCCAGCAGCTCGCCAACTCGATCGTACGTTCGCGCATCCAGCGCAAAGATTTCGACCGCGCCATCGCCGAACTCGACGCCAATCCTGGTCGCGACCCCATGCTCTACAACTCCATCGCCGAGGCACTCGCGGCGGATTCGTCCCAACCGGAGCATATCCACGAACGCCTTCAGATTGCCGCCGACATCGTGCGACGCGCCACCGATCACGTGCGCACCTTCGACCCCGCAACCAAGCCGACCTCCACGTCGACACGCGACTGGATGGAAAATCAGACCTACCGCCTCTCGATCCTGCTCAATACCCTCGCCGGTATTCTCGAGAAGGAGGGGAGGAAGGAGGAAGCCGCGCACATTCTGCGCGAAGCCCACGACGCCTCGCGCGGCCGCAACGGCGAGGTCACCACACACTACTTCGACGCGCTCACCGCGGTGGGGAAGCCGCTCGAGGCGCTCGACCTCGCGCGTGCCGCATTCCGCGACGGGAAGGGCGACACCGACCTCGAGACCCGCTTCCGGCGCGTGCTCGGCGAGGTGACCGGATCCGAGGGAGCGGCCGAGACCGAACTCGCCGCCCTGCGCGACCAGGCCCGCGGTGCGCTGCGCACGAAGCTCGCAGCCGAACGCCTCTCGCTGCCGGCACCGGACTTCACCCTCACGGCGCTCGATGGTTCGACCGTCACGCTGTCGTCGCTGAAGGGAAAGGTGGTGGTGGTGGATTTCTGGGCGACCTGGTGCGGTCCCTGCAAAGCCTCGTTCCCCACACTGCAGAAATTCCACGAGCAGTACGCCGGCGACGACCGTGTGAAGATCCTTACCCTCAATACCTGGGAGAGCGAGAAGGGTGCGAAGCGCGAACAGGTCGTCCGCACGTTCATTGCCGACAACGGCTACACCTTCCCCGTGCTCTTCGACACCGACCTCGTCGATGCCTACGGCGTCAAGGGCATCCCCACGAAATTCGTCATCGATCCTGAAGGACGCATCGCCTTCAAGAGCGTCGGCTTCGAAGGCGGCGAAGCGATGATGAACGAACTTGCCCTGCAGGTCGAGATGCTGCTGCCGTCGGCCCGCAGATGAATCGGTTCGAAGTTGACATGCGCGGCCGCCGTGCGTAACTTCGAAGACCCCACACAATTTCATCGTACAGACGAGGGACCATGTTCCAGATGTCCATCATCGAGGACGGGACGATCAAACTGGTCGGACGACTCGACAGTCCCGAACAGGCCGAGGCCGAACGTTTCTTCTCCTCCATCGACGAACCGCGAGAAGTCGACATGTCCGAGCTGACATTCATTTCGTCGGCGGGACTCCGCGTCCTGATCGCCACGCAGAAGCGGCTCGAGCCGAAGGGCATCAAGCTCCGCCTGCGGGGACTTTCGCGCCACGTACGTGAAATCTTCCGCATCACCCGCCTCGATGCCGTCTTCGACATCGAATGACGCCCGCTCGCGGTGACGGCCGGAAAAAAAATATCGATCGCCGACCAACTTTCTGATCCGTCGGTTGTACTTCTTCATGACAACGATCATGAAGACAGAATCATCGTGCACCGCTGCCTCGCCGGAGACACCAACGCATTCAGCGCCATCGTGCGGCGCTATGAAAAGACCGTCTACAACACGGCCTTCCGAATGACGCGCTCCGAGGAGGAATCCACCGAACTCACGCAGGCCGTCTTCGTCAAGGTCTTCGAGAAACTCCATACCTACAACAGCGAGCATCGCTTCTTCAGCTGGCTCTACAGAATCTGCATCAATGAGTCCCTCAACCATGTCAAGCAGAGCGCGCGCAGCGCATCCATCGACGAGTCGCAGCTCGTCGACGACGGCGACACCGCCGACCGCCGGCTCGAGCGCGACATGCTCGTCGGACAGATCCGAAATGCCATGCTGATGCTCACCGACGACCAGCGCATCGTACTCGTGCTTCGCCATTACCGCGAACTCAGCTACGCCGACATCGCCGACCTGCTCGGCATCCCGGAAGCCACCGTCAAGTCGCGGCTCTTCAGCGCACGCCGCACCCTGCGCATCCTGCTGCTCAACCGGGGTGTGCGGCCATGACCGACCAGCGTGCACAGGACCTGCTGCAGCGCGCACTCGACGGTCGCGCCACCGCCGACGAACGTCGCGAGCTCGACGCCCATGCCGCAGCCCATCCCACCTTCGCCGCCGAGCACGCAGATCTCGAACTCCTCGTCCAGATGCTGGAAGAGGAGGAGGAACAGGATCCCCCGGCAGACCTCACCGACCATGTCATGCGCCGCATTGCTGCGCGCACAACCCGCGGGGAAGCCACCCGCGGCCGCACACCCCAGACGACATCTCACGACACATCCCAGCACGCACTGCATCCCACGGAGGAGACCATGACCATACAGCAATCAAGAAGGGGAATCATCATCGGCGGTGTCGCCTTCGCCGCGATCGCCATCATCGTCTTCGCCATCGTCTCGCCCTGGCCGGCAGAGGATCAGACCGCCGGCACCATGGGCGGCGTGCAGAAGGCGGAGAAGTACCGCAACACGCAGATCACCACCAGCGACGTCGCACTGAGCAATCCCGAAATCCAGACCTTCCTGCAGAGCGATGCCTTCGCGCGCATCCAGCGCGATCCCGAATTGCAGGCCGCGCTCAACAGTGCCGAAGTCAAGGCACGCCTCGAGCGTGCCGGTGCCCGCGAATCCGCGGCGCTCAGCGCCCTCTACGGCACCGGCGCCGGCGCACTCGCAGACGCCCTCGGCAACGCCGACCTGCGCGCCATGCTCACCGACGCGAACCTGCTGGCCATGCTGGATCAGGCTGAAGTCCGCGCCGCCCTCGAGAGCGCCGAGCTGCGCCAGCGCCTCGCAGCCAGCGACCTCAAGAGCCGGCTGAAGGACGCCGAACTCGAAGCCCTGCTCAAGAGCAGCGGCAGCGCCCTCACCGTGGCCGACCTGCGTGCGCGCCTCGAGAGCGCCGAACTGCGCGCGATGCTTCGCAGCGCTGAACTGCGCTCGCTGCTCGCGCACGCCGAGGTCCGCGCCCGTCTCGCGCAGGCAGACGTGCGCGCCGCCCTGCGCAGCGCCGACATCCGCGCCATGCTCGCCAGTGCCGAACTGCGCGCGCTGCTCGCCCATGCCGACATCCGCGCGCTGCTCGCCAGCGCCGATCTGCGTGCGATGCTCTTCAACGCCGAACTGCGCGCGCGTCTCGCCTCCGCGGAGATCCGTACCCGGTAGCCGCCCGCGGCGATAGGATGCTTCCCCCCCGGGGGAGCTGCGAAGGGACCGCCACCGGCGGTCCCTTCGCACATCTTGCAAATGCTCAAGGGATTCCGCATACTACAGGCTTCCATCCATCCTCATCCATATGCGAACGGGAATGTCCCCACGACACCTCGTCCTGCTTCTCGTGCCGTGCCTCGCGCTCTGCGCCCCTCCCCGCGCCGAAGCGCAGTTCCGCGTGCTGGAAACCCGCGACCTGCGGCTCGTCTCCTACACCGCCGCGCACGACTTCATCGTCGAGCACCTCGCGCGCTGCTTCGAGAACGCGCTGCGCTTCCACCGGCGCACCTTCGACTACGAGCCGTCCGAAAAGATCACGCTGATTCTTGAGGACTTCGGCGACATGGCCTCAGGCGGCGCGAACACGCGTCCCTTCAACCTCATGGGCATCGGCCTCGCGCCCTTCGACTACTCGTATGAAACCATGCCGCCCGTCGAGCGCATGTCGATGATGATGAACCACGAGCTGGCCCACATCGCGACGATGGACAAGCCCTCGCCGTCGAACCGGCTCTTCCGCGCGCTCTTCGGGGGCAAGGTCACCCCCGTGGCGGAAGCCCCCGAATCGATGCTCTGGGCTTATCTGACGAGTCCGCGGTGGAATTCCCCCCGCTGGTTCATCGAGGGCATCGCGGTGTTCATGGAGACGTGGATGAACGGGGGACTCGGCCGCGCGCTCGGCGCCTACGACGAGATGATGTTCCGCACCATGGTGCGCGACGGGGCCGAGCTCTATGATGTGGTCGGTCTCGAGGCCGAGGCCGGCAAGGTCGACTTCCAGGTCGGCGCCAGTGCCTACCTCTACGGCACGCGCTTCGTCAGCTGGCTCGCCCTCACGCGCACGCCCGACCGCCTGCTCGCATGGATGCGCCAGACCGACAGCAGCCGCAATCATTTCGGTGCACAGTTCCGCCAGGTCTACGGCGAGAGCATCTCGAGCGCCTGGCGCAACTGGCAGGCATGGGAGCGCGACTGGCAGCGCCGCAACCTCGACTCCGTGCGCGCCAATCCGATCACACCCCTGCGCGCGATCACCGACCGCGCCCTCGGCTCGGTCTCGCGCGCCTACGTCGACGCCGCACGCCGCACGCTCTACGCGGCCGTGAACGCTCCGGGACAGACCGCCCACCTCGCCGCCATCGACCTCGCCACCGGCGCACACCGCCGCCTCGCGCACATCCGCGGCGGCACGCTCTATTCGGTGGCCAGCATCGCCCACGATCCGGATGCCGGGGTCCTTTTCTACACCACCGACAACAACCAGTGGCGCGACCTCGCCTGCCTCGAGCTCGCCACGGGCCGCACGCGCACGCTGCTCACCGACGCCCGCATCGGCGACCTGGCCTTCAACCGCGTCGACAAGAGCATCTGGGGCGTGCGCCACTTCAACGGCATCAGCACCCTCGTCCGCATCCCAGCGCCCTACACCGAGTGGTACACCGTGCACGCCTTCGCCTACGGCGAGGACCTCTACGACATCGACGTCTCGCCCGACGGACGCTTCCTCTCTGCGGCCCTCGGCGACGTGACCAGCAGGCAGCGACTGGTGGAAATGAAGGTGGAGGATCTCCTCCGCGGCGAAGCCGCTCCCGTCGAGTTGTACGACTTCGACGTCAGCGCACCCGCGAACTTCGCCTACGGCCCCGATGGGAAGCATCTCTACGGCTCGACCTACTACAGCGGCGTCTCCAACATCGTACGCTACGACCGCGCGGCGCGCACGATGGAATGGCTGAGCAATGCCGAGTCGGGACTCTTCCGTCCCGTGCCCCTCGGCGGCGATTCGCTCGTGGCGTTCCACTTCACGGCGAAGGGATTCCAACCGGTGATGCTCGCGGAGCGGCCGGTCGAGAATGTGAATGCGATCCGCTACCTTGGGCAGGACATCGTCACGAAGTATCCGGCGCTGCGCGAGTGGACCCTGCCGCCGCCCTCGCCGGCGCGCATCCCGCTCGATTCGCTCGTGACCTATCGCGGCGAGTACGCGCCACTCGCCAACGTCGCGCTCGCATCGGTGCATCCCGTCGTGCAGGGGTACAAGGAGTTTCTCGCCTACGGCGTCCGCTTCTCGCTGTCGGATCCGATCATGTTCCACCGGCTCGATCTCAGCGCGACCTACACACCCAACGCAGTGCTGCCCGCCGACGAGCGCCTGCATGCAATGCTGCAGTACCGCTACATCAACTGGAACCTGCAGGCCTCGTGGAATCCCGCGGATTTCTACGACCTCGCGGGTCCCACGAAAACGGGACGCCGCGGCGCCTTCCTGCGCCTCGGCTACACCGGACACCTGCTCTTCGACGAACCCGAGGAGATGCGCTGGTCCCTCACCGGCGGCGCCTACTGGCGTCTCGACCGGCTGCCCGACTATCAGAACGTGCGCGCGTCCGCCGACCATTTCTACAGCGCCCGTGCGACACTCGACTACAGCCGACTCGAGCGATCGCTCGGCGCGGTCGAGCCCGAGCTGGGCGTGACCTGGGGCATTGCACTGCCGGCGAGCTTCATCGGCGGGAAGGCCTTTCCGCAGGCGGGCGCGCACGCATCGCTCGGCACCCTGCTGCCGATCGACCACAGCTCGGTGTGGCTGCGCGTCGCGGCGGGGAAGTCCTTTGGCGATCGCGCCGATCCCCTCGCGAACTTCTACCTCGGCGGCTTCGGAAACAACTGGCTCGATCATCAGGAGATCTGGCGCTTCCGCGAGCCCCTGAGCTTTCCGGGACTCGACATCAACGAGGCCGGCGGAAACTCCTTCGCGAAGACAACGGTGGAGTGGACCCTGCCGCCCGTGCACTTCCGTTCCTTCGGACTGCCGGCCCTCTACTGCAACTGGATGCGGCTGCTCCTCTTCAGCTCCGCGCTCGCCACCGACCTCGACAGAGCGGATCTCGACCGGCGTGCGCACCTGAACGCCGGCGCGCAGCTGGACCTTCGGCTTGTCGTCTTCAGCGCGTTCGAGACCACGCTTTCCCTCGGGTACGCCCATGCCTTCGCCCGCGACCGGCATCCCTCGCGCGAATTCATGGTGTCATTGAAGATCCTCTGATGATCCTCACCGCCCTTGCCATCGGCATCCTGCCGGTGCTGCTCTTTCTCGGTGCCCTGTTGCTGTTTGACAGCTACAAGCTGCTGCACCTGCGCACCGTGCTTGCCGCGATCGCCGCGGGAGTCGCCAGCGGCACCGTCGCATGGCTCGTCAACAGCGGCTTCCTCATGGTCGTCGACGTCGACCCCGTGCTCATGCGGCGCTACGCGGCCCCGCTCTTCGAGGAACTGCTCAAGGCCGTCTATGTCATCCACCTCCTCCGCGCGAAGCGCATCGGCTTTCTCATCGACGCATCCATCCTCGGCTTCGCCGTCGGCGCCGGCTTTTCGGTGGCCGAGAATCTGTACTACGCTGGCGCGATGCCCGACGCGGACCTCGGCGTGTGGCTCGTGCGGGGACTCGGCACCGCGCTCATGCACGGCGGTGCGACAGGGCTGCTCGCGGTGATCGCAAAGGGGCGGATGCGCGACACCGCGCTGCCCTGGCTGCATGGCCTCGCACCGGGATGGCTCGCGGCCGTGGTCGTGCACAGTCTCTTCAACCACTTCTTCCTTGCGCCCGTGCTTTCCGCGCTGCTGATGGTCGTCGTGCTGCCCGTGGCGATGCACCTCGTGATGCGGCGCGGCGAGCGTGCGTTGCGCAGCTGGCTCGGCATCGGCTTCGACACCGATCAGGAGCTGCTGCAGAGCCTCGACGACGGCGTCTTTCTCGAGACCGCCGCGGGCGCCTACGTGCACACGCTGATCGACCGTTTCCCGCCCGACGTCGTCTTCGACATGATCTGCATGCTGCGCCTGCACCTCGAGCTGAGCATCCATGCCAAGGGGATGCTGCTGCTGCGCGAGGCCGGTATCGAACTCGATCCCGACCCCGACCTCGCGTGGAAGCTTCGTGAAATGCAGCAGCTGGAGAAGAATATCGGGCGCGCCGGTCTGCTCGCCCTGCAGCCCTGCCTCTCCCGCAGCTCGGCAGACCTCTGGCAGCTTCATCTGCTGCGCCGGCCGTGACATGCATGGCGGACTTGTCTTTGAATGCCTCATGTGCGAGTTTCCGAAAACGTGTCAAATCAGATGTGTGTCACTCGCAGACAGGCTGCCGCAGCCTGATCATGCGCGCATGCGTGAAAGGAGTACACTGTGAACCTCGGACGTGATGAAGGCGCCGCCGCATCCGTGCAGTCCCTGCATGGAGAGGGGAGTGGCATGACGGCCTCGTCGACGAAGCGGGTCGCACGCATGTGTTCGGGAGTCAGCGGTGTCATTGCTGCGTCGATGGCCGTGCAGTGGATCACCGGCCATATCGAATTTTCCCGCTTCGGCACCGACTCGGTGCCGATGGCATTTGAAACCGCCGTGCTACTGATGGCGCTGAATGCGCTGCTGCTTGCTGCCTCATCGTCACGGCTGCCCCGCATCCGCACGTGGTTCGCGGTGCTGTTCGCCTTGCTTGTCTGTGTCGCCGTGGCCGCCTCGATGCTCGCAGCTGCGCAGGGAGACATGGCGTCGCGTCTGTCGAACCTCGCAGATGCGGGCGGTCACCTGCGCATCGGCTGGATGTCGCCGCTCACCACGCTGGCCTTCATGCTGGCGACGGTGGCGATGCTCGCGATGCTGCCGCGTTTCACCGAGCATCGGGTGGCACGCGGTATCGCCGCGACGGCCGGACTGGCGATCATCGCGATCACGACGGTCGTGACGATGAGCTATCTGGTGCGCATGCCGCTGCTGTATGGCAGCGGCAATGTGCCGATGGCGCTCACCACCGCAATCGCGCTCTGGTTTCATGCAATTGCGGTGCTCTTTGCGACGAGCGTCGGTCGCTGGCTTGAGGCAAGCACGCTGCCCCGCTGGATGCTTGTGACCTACGCACTGCTGCTCGTGCTGCTCGTGGCGGGGGGAACGGCCGTCTACGCGCACCTGCAGCAGCAGTTCCGCATGCATGCAGAACGCGACATCGCTGCCGTCAACTATCTGAAGACCCGGCAGCTCGGCCAGTGGTGGCAGGAGCGGGAGGCGGATGCACACATGCTCGTGAGCAGTCCGCTCTTCATCGATGCCGTCAGTGCGTGGATGCGCACTCGCGATGCAGATGCGGGTCGCCGGCTACGCACGCATCTCGAGAACGTGCGGATGAGTCACGCGTATGCGCACATCCGGCTGGTGGATGCGCGGGGAGTGGAACTGCTTGCCTCCACCCTCGAGACGCACGCCCTGCACGACGCAGTTCGCGTCTCCTTTCACGAGGCCGTGCGCACCGGAGCTCCGACCTTCTCACCGCTGCATGCAGGGGACGACTTGTCCGCACCGCATCTCGACATGTTCGCACCGGTCAGGCTGCGGGGATGTCCCGATTCGATCGTCGTCGTGGCACTGCAGGTGGATGCCCGGCAGCATCTGTATCCGGTGCTTCGTCTCATTGCGCTGCCGAGCCGTCCAGTCGTGGACGTCCTGATCGGCCGGGAGGGAGCAGACGCGATCGTGCTCGACACGCAGCCTCAGCGCAAGGGCGCCTCGCCGGTGCTGCGCGTGCCGCTCGACCGTGCGGACCTTGCCGTGGTGCACGCGATGACGGACTCGGCCGGTGTCTTCGAGGCGCGGAGCACGCGCGGCATGCGCGTGCTTGCGGCTGCGTATGCCGTGACCGGTACCCCGTGGATGCTGCTCACCGAAGTCGACGTCGATTCGATCTTCGCACCGCTGCAGCGCGATGTGCACGCGATCGGGTCGATCACGGCACTGCTGCTTCTTGCCCTGACACTCGGGATGGTGATTCTGCAGCGTGACCGCCGTGCCGCGGCCCTGCACGAGAACATCGAGGCTCACAGGCGCAGCGAAGCCGCCATGCGTAAGGCAAAGGAAGCTGCCGAGCGTGCGGATCGGCTCAAGGATGCGTTCATCGCCAACATCTCGCACGAGATCCGCACACCGCTGAACATCATCGTCGGCTTTATCGAGTTGCTGCGGTCGGAATTGGACGATCGTTCTGCAGCGGAGCTGGATCCGATGTTCGAAGGGATCGATGCAGGTGCCGAGCGTCTGATGCGCACGATCGACCTCATCCTGAACGTGTCGCGCATCGAGGCGGGTGACGCCACGCTCAACCTGGCGCGGCACGATGTCCGGACGGTGGTGACGGATCTCATGGTACGTATGACGCCGGATGCCGACCGCAAGCAGGTCACGCTGCAGTTCGTCGACAGCTGTGGCGACGTGCGCATTCGCGCGGATCTCTACTACATGCAGCAGGTGCTGGCGAATCTGCTGGACAACGCCATCAAGTTCTCCAGCAGGGGCGTCGTCACCACCGCACTCAGCCGCACCGGTGCGCGCGTGCACCTGACCGTGACCGACACCGGCATCGGCATCTCGCCCGACTACCTCCCGAAGATGTTCACGCCGTATTCGCAGGAGGAGTCCGGCAGCACGCGGCCCTACGACGGCATCGGCCTCGGTCTCGCCCTGGTCAAGCGCTATCTCGATCTGCACGGCGTGCCCATCACCGTCGATTCCGCAAAGGGTCGCGGCACCACCGTCACCCTCGATCTCACCCCCATCCTCGATGTGGCGCCGATCCACGATGCACCCCCGGTTCTCGCCATGCCCCCGATCCTCGATCCCCGAGCCTAACCGGCCTCGCCGGCTGCAGAGCGGATGCTCCCACCCAGCCACAGCCCGACCCGAACGACAACGCCCTGCCGGGCGTCGCGTACATGGGGCACGGCTACAACGCCTTCGGCGAGTATGCGAAGGCCGCGTACGTGAAGAGTCCGCTCTTCCGCTACGCGGGGTATCGAACCATGACCGTGCACGGCAGGTCGTACACCATTCCCGACGAGATGGAGTACACCTCCGTCAACACCTCGGAATTCCGCAGCGTCTCGGGCCATAACTCCGACGAGGCCCGCGGCGACCTCGCCTCGCTCGCACCGACGGCCCTCTTCGAGAAGTACGGCACCCACGTGCTCACCGAGCAGGAGCTGCAGGCCTTCGAGAGCAATTCGTTCCGGGATCTGAAGGTGGCGGGGGGACGCAGCGAATACGGCTCGTACATCTTCGAGACGGGCATGTACGACAAGTGGATCGAGTCGATCGACAACATCGAAGACCTGACCATCTGCGACTTCACCGAGCACAGCCTGCTGCCGATCTGGGATCTCGCGGCCGACGAGGCACAGCTTCGAGGTGACCACGAATCCCCCCATCACCCCGCAGCCCACGTGGACTATGATCAACGCCGACCTGAACCGGGACGCCCACGGCAAGTACATCTTCCTGTGCTACCAGAACGGACTCGACGAAGACGACGCCATTGCCGACATCACCTTCATCACGAACAGCCAGACCGTACCCGACGGCTACGTGAAGATGCCGCAGGATCTGAACGAGGGAGCCGGCGGCAACTACATCTGGCTCGCCTACAGCTACGTCCAGCCCAACCCCTGGTAGTGATCCCCGCTCCGAAGCCATAAAGTTCCCCTGAAAACGACAGCGCCCTCCAACCGGAGGGCGCTGCTCGGTGAGCGGGAGACGGGACTCGAACCCGCGACGTCCAGCTTGGGAAGCTGGCATTCTACCACTGAATTACTCCCGCGGGCCGTAACTTGTTGAAGCTAAAGCGATTACGAGGATTTTGAGTCTGCAAGATGGGCCAATTCGTGGGCCAATTTCATTTAGCTTTCGCACGCTACTTTGGCCACCATGCAGCTGAAATCAATGTACAACGTGTGCGATGCAAATTCAAGCGAGCAGGCTGCATGCCCAACTTTCACGCACAGCCCCTAATGAGACCAAGTGTACTCACTCGCCGAGACCAGCCAGAGCTACGCAAGCATCCAAGGATGACGATGCGACGGCGAGAAATCGTCACGACACTACTCGAATGGAGCATGAGAAATGCCGAAACCTATTGATAAGAAACAAGTTAGGTCTGGGTATCCCCCCAAACCCGTACGACCCATGCGTGTACGGAACATTCAGGATGCTCGAAGATTGCTGAGTCGTCTGATCCTACAGCTTCAGACTGGAGCCATTGAGGGTCGTCAAGCGAAGGACCTGACCTATATCCTCATCTCCTATGTCCAGATCGCTCGTGAATCCGATCTTGAGGTTAGGCTGGAAGAACTGGAGCGTGCACTCGAGGAGCGCATGCGGTAATCCAGACGCTGAAGGTTCCAACTCAGTAGTCGGAGCGCGAGCGTACAAGCCCGGACAACAGAAACGAATCATCGACAACGAAAGGTAGGAACATGCGAAGCAACAGGTTGGAGGCGCGACTCAGAAAAGCTGGCGACATTTTGAAACCGAAGCGCCCTCGAATCATCGACATCCTGCGGAGGATCCCCCCCAATTACGATAGGCAGCCTACATCCCCGAGCGATGCTGCTGAAAGGATCGTGGAGGCGACCGAGGCCAAGTATGATGCGTTTACAACGCTTTTCAATCTTTCCGCCGACCTTTCGGCATCCATGGCGCTCAAGTCGAGACAGGAGCTTGCTTACTCGTTGATGCTGATGCTCCGTGAGGAGTCTTCCGTAGCGCGGCCGAACTGGAATGACGTGAATGACCACGTAGATCCGTCGGCACTTGAGGAGGTTCAACTGGGAGACCTGGCTTCGGATCCTATCCTTTTCGGACTCTACCATGACCTGGTTGCGCATGGGACCTCTCCAGTCATCGCACTGCAGGCTGCTCTTCTCTGTACTCAAGACTTCAGAGCGCGTGCACGCCTGAGTGTGCGTTTTCTAGATGCCACCTCTCAAGACCTCCGACGACAAGTCCTCGCAGGCTGGCCACGCGATGAGGATACGGAGCACGTGATACGTTTGATTTACGAGGATCGACTCAGAGACGAGAGAACTTCCCCCTCTACTCGCGATCCTCATGACCTCGCAGAAGAATGACAGAACTTCCAAGCACGGTTCGCGTTGCAGAAGCTAGTCGATCGTGATAGCTTGCGCACACACTACGTCGCTTCACGCCAACGGTGCGGTTGGTCTCCGCTGAATCCGTGGGAGGGTACTCATGGATGTGATGGTCGCCATCGCCGGAAAATGCGACGGCGATTCTCTAACGGCCAAGCTAATCACACCGATCGATGTCGAAAGTCTCCCAGATCCAATCCGCCCTCTTGGCCATGAACAGTGGTGCCTTCCATGAACTCGCGGATGCCTATCTCGTTGCGTGTGACTTTGGACGAATCAACTCCCACGGATCAGTTTTAGGGGCCGAGAAGGAGAAGGTGGGGACACCTGACACCTTGTTTACCACGCCTCAGGGGACCTTTGTCCTGGCTGAGTACACCACTCAGAAGGATGGGCTGTTTGGCAAGATCAAGAGCGATCTTGGCAAGTGCCTAGATTCAGGAAAGACTGGTATCCCGTTGGACAAGGTCGAGAGGATCGTCTGTTGCTTCACCGGAAGGATCACCGCAGAGGAGGAGTGTGAGCTTCGCGAGCAATGCCGCGAATGCGGAATTCCACTTGATCTCATCGGGATCGATGCCATCACGAACGATCTTCATGCAAAGCACCCAGCACTTGCCGCCGAGTTCTTGGGGATTTCGATAGACTCAGGGCAAATCATCGGACCGGACCAGTTCGTGTCGATTCTCGGCAGGAACAGACTTTCGACTAGGCTCGATCATGCCTTTCACTTTCGTGAGCAGGAGCTCGATTTCGTTCAGGAGTCGCTTGAGGACAACCGTCTGGTCATTCTGACGGGGCGCCCGGGTGTTGGAAAGACTCGTTTGGCGCTGGAGGCATGTAACAGGTTCAAGCAGCGTCATCCCGCGTTCGAGATACACTGCGTCCTAGGGAGAAATCGGGATCTATGGGATGACCTCTGTGCTAGATTTTCACGCCCCGGACACTTCCTCCTGCTCGTCGATGACGCGAATCGAGTCAATCGGTTTGACTATGTCATCGACTTCCTAGAGCAACAACGGGAGGGTACTCAGATTAAGGTCGTGGCTACAGTGCGCGACTATGCGATCAGCGTGATTCAAGATGCTGCTCGACGGCTGGGAGAGGTCACCGTACGGGAGCTCGGAGGCTTCTCACAGAATCAGATCCGGGCGCTGGTTGCTGATGAGTATGAGATCAACAACTTCCTCCTCCTGGACCGTATTGGGGAAGTCTCGAAGGGGAATCCAAGACTGGCCATAATGGCGGCTGACGTGGCGAAGCAGGGACGTTTCGATGACATCTTCGACGTTTCATCCCTATACGAAGAGTACTTCTCCTCCATTCGTGCGGATCTTCGCATCGGGGCCGATCATCCAGAATCAGCTGAGCTTCTGTGTGTCGCAGCAATCACCTCATTTTTCAATGCTGTGGACCGTTCGAATGAGCAAATGATGCATTTGATCGAAACCTCCACTGGGATTTCGCCAACTGCGTTCTGGGATACAGTCAGGCATCTGCATAGGATGGAGGTGGTTGACCTCTATGATGGAGAGGTTGTGCGCGTATCGGATCAGATTCTTGGTACCTACCTGTTTTATTTGGCTGTGTTCAAGGAACGTGTTGTTCGTTTCGACGTGCTCATGGCGCATATGTTTCCTGCCTTCCGTGCGCGATTCACTGACTCGATCCATTCTGTCGTCAGCGCGTTTGATGGCGTGACCATCATCAATGCAATGCAACCCTGTATCGTAGAGGCGGTTAGGCGGCACCAAGCTGCAGAGGATGAGACGGCGATCATCCAATTGCTTGATGTCTTCTGGTTTGCATGCCCTACCGAGACGCTGGAATGGATTCGCGGGAGCATAGCAGCCCTAGCCCCAGAGCCGTTCACGCAGGCTCACGATACTACCGGGCAGGTCGTGACCACAGGCAGTCTTCCAAGCATCATGAATCTGTTGCGGAACTTCGCCTACGCCAAGGACGAGGATACGCAGTCCGCAGTCGAACTTCTCTTGCGTTACATCTCGATACGGCCTGTAAGTACATCGCATCTCATCAAGATTCTGAACGAGGACTTCGGGTTCAGGTATGACTCAATCACACGTCGGTTCAGTGTCCAGCGTATAGTGGTCGCCGGGTTATGTGGCCGTCTTGAGAAAGATCCTGTCCTCGCAAAGGTGTTCATGGCCGTTGCTCGGACGTATCTCGGAACACACTTCGACTGCCACGAGTCGCGAGAGCGAAACCTCGTGAACATCATCGATTTCGATCTGACCGCTACACCGGAGTTGCTCGCGATACGGAGTGCCATCTGGCAGCAGCTCATCAGCCTCTACGCGTGTCGAGACGTGCAGGATGAGGTGCTGGAGGTCATACACGATTACAGCTTCTCAAACATCGCAGCTGCGAGCAATTCGCTTGTGCAAGCTGATGCCGAACACGTCTTGCCGTTCTTGGCATCGGTGCTCGATGAGCGCAGGTTTAAGGACTGCGAGCTGATGAATGACTATCTCGATCTCTTGATTCGGCATGCTGCTGCTGTGCCCGTCGGCCTGCGAGAGCGGTTTCAATGTGCCACCTATGTCCAAGCGAAGACCCTTTGCAGCTCAAGATGGAACTCGCCGTATCCTTCATTGTCGACCGACGATTACGAGCAGTGGCAGCGCAAGCAGGTGGATGAGTACGCTGCTGACCTGTCCCTCGAGGAATTCGCCACCTTCCTCGAACGCTGTGTGGAGATTAGGGAGACACCGTGGGCCCCACGAGCCGAGTACCAAGTTCGACCAGTTGTCGAAAGGATTCTTCTATCTCTGGCCGCGCGAAGCACCGATCTGTTCCGTCAAGCGTTGAAGTTGTATCTCGAGCGCGGTGACGTGTTCGGACTGAGCAGTCGTGCCATTGTCCTGCGACTCGTTGAGGATGCAGGCTGCCACGGTGCAATGCAGGTACTGAAGGAACTGGAGTTTCCGACGAGCAGAAGGTGGCTGTTCCTCGTTCATGAGGTGTTGGATGCTGCTGATATCGATCAAGGAGTACTGAGCCACCTTTATGGTCTCTATGAGTCAGCAAAGCCGGATGATCTCCCGGAAAGGTTCGATTATTTGTTGAAGTATATCGCAACCGATCCGGCCGTCGTTTTCAAGGTCGTGTCGACTATCGTCCAAAGAGCACAGGGAGATCCCAATCTGGCTTCAGCCCTCACGTCACTGTTCGAGCCTGGCGCGGAAGTCTTCAGGCACCTGCGAGAGTTCTTTGCTGATGATATGGACCTACTCAAACGTGCTTACTTGCTGGCAGATGGAGTGAGGATCTACCTCGATTACCATGGTCAGGTGTTCGAGCTCCTTCTCGATCATGATCCGGGGTTCCTTGCAGAGTATTTGATGTGGAGGTACGCGAAGGCGCCATCTGGCTGGATCAGCAAACAAGAGTTGCACAAGGACTACACTTTCATCTGGAAGCGTACGGCTCATCAGGATATCATGGACAGAGCGGTGCAGGCATTGTCTGAGCAAGCTACAGAACGTCATCTACGTCACGACGCTTTGCTGACAGCGTTGTTCGATGCTCGGGATGGCAATGCTGAGACTGCAGGTCGAGTTGTTGCTCAGCAGAATGAATATCTACTGGAACTTGTGAAAAGGCGGGCCCATGATTCCGAATTCATGCGCTACGTGTTTGGAGTCATCACCGCATTCGATCCCAAGCGACGACTACAGTTCGTCAAGCGGTTCGTGGAGAATAACCAGAGTGTCGCTGCATTCCAGCAGTTGCCCTTGGAGCCTACGACGTGGAGCTGGAGTGGAAGTCGCGTGCCTATCTTACAGGGACAGATTGACTACTGGGATTCCCTTGCGGAAATCATGGACAGCGTGGATCTTCTCCCGCACAAGGAGCATATTCGGCAGAAGATCCGAGGATTGAGGGAACAGATCGAGGTGGAGAAACGCCGGGACTTCATAGAGGACTGAGAATCGAGAGTCCCCTGCGCTGGTGCAACCCGCTTACAGACCGAGCATGATCGCGGCGTTGTTCCGGAAGCGCGCCTCATCCCGATCGTAGATTCCGACGGTAGCCAAGCTGCGGTGACCCGTCTGCCGCTGCACGTGGGCGTAGGACGCCCCCTGGATCAGTGCCTCTGTCACGAAACCCGCGCGCAGTGAATGCCCTGCGAAACGCTCGGCATCGAATCCGGCCGCTTCGGCGCGCCGCTTGATGATGAGACTGACCGCACGGTCGCTCAGCCGCGTGGTGCCGAGGCGTCCGCCCTTCCCGACGGGGCGGAAGAGCGGCCCCGACGTAATGTCAGCACGAGATAACCAGGCATGGATCGCCTGCACGGGGCAGAGGAAGTCGCGGTGCGCGCGCGGGAGGGCCTTCTCGAAGCCGCGCCCCTCCTGGTCCGTCTTCGATGCGCGCACGTGCGCAATAGCCCCCTCCGTGGTGAAGCTGATGTCGGACACGTCGAGGGCGACGAGCTCGGAACGGCGGAAGGCCCCGACGAACCCGAGCAAGAGGAGGGCATTGTCCCGTGCGCCAAGGAGCGTGGACGCATCGATCTGTGCGAGGATGCGGATGAGCGTGTCGAGGAGGAGCGGCGCAGCACGGTGCGCATTCTGACCCGCCTCAGTTTTCGACCGTGCAATGCCGCGCAGGATCAGGCGCACAGCCGGGTCGCGCGTCGGTGAAGCAAGCCCCGCGAGCAGGTGGGCCTGCCCGACGGCGATGCTGCGGCGCCGCAGCGTGGCGAGGGCATGGGTGTCGGCGTGCGCCGTGAGGTAGAGCGCGAGCGTCTCCGGTGCAGCCGGGAGCGCGTCGAGCGCCTGGTCGGTGCACCAGGTCGTAAAGTGCGTCCAGTCCGCAGCGTAGGCGCGCCGGGTGTTCGCCGCGTGGGCCTCGCGGGCGTACGCGCGGGCACGGGACGTGAGCGGGGGGGCGGGCAGGGTCGTGGGCCCATCAGTGGGTGCGGGGAGCAGGGGAGTGTCCATGCCGCAAAGATACGAATAACTTCCGATAATGTTCAATTATCGGAAGTAAAAATCGACTGCAGCACTCCGAAGGCGATGAGACTTTCTGCGGACCTTGCGCGACACTTGTGCGGCACGAGCCCTGGGGTGCTTGGCTGCAACGGGCAATAAGAGTAAGTTCCCTGTAATCTATTGATCTAATCTCGGCCATATGAGCAACCCACCATCAGCGAAACCCCGTGATTTTCGTTTGATGGATGATTTAGGTCAGTCATACTGTTGGCAAGTTCCTTTTTCCAAACACCAGCCTCGGAGCTTCATCAGTCGTTGGGGATGGTGGCAATTCTATTAACAAGCGATCAAGCGCCTCAATTTTTCCCATCATGCCGCCATCAATAGTTGGTGTGACAATTGCCAGGAAGTCAACATCGTGTTGAAGAATACCACTGATGGCTGAACCAATCCCAGATAGAATCATTGCGGGAATCGACCACGCTCGCGAACTGTACTACCGTCTAATCATCCTAGTGGCTCCGGCAGCTTCGGGTAAGACCGATGCCCTGCGGATCGTTCATAAGCGCATCGCTGCTCCTCTGATCAACATAAACTTTGAACTCTCCCAGCGTTTGCTCAACATTACAATACGCCAACGGGCGTTACGGTTACCGTCGATCCTCTACGAGATCGTAGGCACTTCAAACGGTGCTGTCGTTCTTCTTGATAACATTGAGGTACTCTTCGATGTCTCACTTAAACAAGACCCGTTGCGGCTTCTGCAAGTGCTTTCGCGGAACAAGACGGTTGTCGTGGCTTGGAATGGATCCATCAACGACGAGCATCTCGTCTATGCGACGCCGAACCACCCCGAATACAAACGATATCCCGTACAAGATTTCCTGGTGGTGAACCCGGAGGTCGTTGCATGAAGACATGGAACGAAGGCGCAGGAGGCCAAACGCGATGAAATACGGAGACCTGATCCAATTCGAGCCTATCGAGTCCGTGGTTCAGCTACGAGACGCCGACGAGTCCGTCGCTGCCCGACAGCTTGTCCAGACCTTTGTCATCTCCTCTGAGATGGCCGATAAGTTGGTCAGCTTGGTCGTTCCCCAGCTTCAGTTCGACAAGCCCATGGACAATAAGGGGTTGCTGGTCGTGGGCAACTATGGCACAGGTAAATCGCATCTCATGTCGATGATCTCTGCTTTGGCTGAAAACGGCGATCTAGTAACGCATCTGAACGACAAGAGCGTGGCCAGCGCCGCGGGCAACATCAGCGGGCGGTTCAAGGTGGTCCGAACTGAGATTGGCGCGACCACGATGTCCTTGCGCGACATCCTCGTGGCCGAACTGGAGGAGCACCTGGCCGCGATGGGAGTGTCTTATTCCTTTCCGCCAGCGGACAAGGTGTCCAACAGCAAGCGTTCCTTCGAAGAGATGATGACCGCCTTCCACCAGGAGTATCCCGACCACGGTCTGCTCCTGGTGGTAGATGAACTACTCGACTACCTGCGGACCCGAAAGGATCAGGAACTCATTCTCGATCTCAACTTCCTGCGCGAGATAGGCGAGGTCTGCAAGGACCTGCGATTCCGTTTCATCGCCGGTGTCCAAGAAGCCATTTTCGACAGCCCTCGTTTTTCCTTTGTTGCCGACAGCATTCGCCGGGTGAAGGACCGCTTCGAGCAAATTCTCATCGCCCGCAAGGACGTCAAGTTCGTGGTGGCCGAGCGTCTGCTCAAGAAGACCGCCGACCAGCAAGTGAAAATCCGGGAGTACCTGACACCCTTCGCCAAGTTCTACGGCCGCATGAATGAGCGCATGGACGAGTTCGTGCGCCTCTTCCCCGTACATCCGGACTATATCGATACATTCGAGCGGGTTACAGCGGTGGAAAAGCGCGAGGTGCTCAAGACCCTATCCATGGCCATGAAGAAGCTGCTCGGCCAGAACGTGCCCGACGACCGGCCCGGGGTCATCGCCTATGACGGCTACTGGACGACTCTGCGCGAGAATCCGTCCTTCCGCGCCGTTCCGGACATCAAGGCGGTCATCGATTGCAGCATGGTGCTCGAGTCGCGCATCCAGCAGGCCTTCACCCGCCCGGCGTACAAGCCCGTGGCGACCCAGCTCATCCACGCGCTATCGGTCCACCGGCTCACGACAGGCGACATTTACGCCACCCTGGGCGCGACTGCGGAAGAACTGCGCGACGGGTTATGCCTCTTCCAGCCAGGCATCGATGAACTGGGCGGCGACCCGGCCGACGATCTCCTTTCCCTGGTGGAGACTGTCTTGCGGGAAATCCACAAGACGGTCAGCGGCCAGTTCATCTCGTCCAATCCAGACAACCGCCAGTATTACCTGGACCTCAAGAAGACCGACGACTTCGACGCGCTGATCGAGAAGCGGGCCGAAAGTCTCGACTCCTCGCAGCTCGACCGCTACTACTACGAGGCGCTCCGGCGGGTCATGGAATGCACGGATCAAACCTACGTGACGGGCTATAAAATCTGGCAGCACGAGCTCGAATGGCTGGAGCGTAAGGCCGCCCGTCAGGGATACCTTTTCTTTGGCGCGCCCAATGAACGCTCCACAGCGGTGCCGCCACGGGATTTCTACCTGTATTTCATCCAGCCCTTTGACGCGCCGCATTTCAAGGACGAGAAGAAACCCGAGGAGCTGTTCCTGCGCCTGACGAACACGGACGAGGAATTCCGCACCGCGCTTCGAAGCTACGCCGCTGCCCTGGACCTTGCATCCACCGCTTCGGGCCACGCCAAGTCCACCTACGAGTCCAAGGCATCGAACTTCCTGCGCGACCTCGTGCAGTGGCTCCAGAAAAACATGACCACGGCCTTCGAGGTCACCTATCAGGGGCGCGCCAAGGCACTGACTGATTGGGCCAAGGGTAAATCCATCCGGGAGATTTCCGGAATTGGTTCACACGAGCGCATCAATTTCCGCGACCTGGTGAACACTACCGCGGGCATCTGTCTCGGGACGAAGTTTCAGGACCAGGCTCCCGAATACCCATTCTTCTCGGTGCTCATCACCGGAGCGAACCGGGCCCAAGCCGCGCAGGACGTTCTGCGCGCCATCGCCGGACAGAATCGCACCAAGCAGGCCACCGCGGTGCTGGATGCCCTGGAGCTTCTCGACGGCGAGCGGCTCGATCCCTACCGGTCCAAGTACGCTAAGCACATTCTCGGTGTCGCCAAGAAAAAGGGCCACGGACAGGTAGTCAACCGCACCGAACTGATCCAGGACGTCCTCGGCGTGGAATACCTCGCGCCGCAATTGCTCCGTCTCGAACCCGAGTGGGCCGTGGTGGTGCTGGCCGCGCTGGTCTATGCCGGCGAGGTGGTCCTCTCCATCCCGGGCAAGAAGTTCGATGCCACGGGTCTGGCGCAACTGGCCGGGACCGGCATCGATGAACTGGCCCAGTTCAAGCACATCGAGCGGCCAAAGGACTGGAATCTTCCGGCGCTCAAGGCGCTTTTCGAGCTTCTTGGGCTCACGCCGGGCATGGCGCAACTGGTCACCCAGGGCAAGGACGAGCCGGTTCAGGAGCTGCAGAAGGCCGTCACCAACGCCGTCGAACGGCTGGTGCTAGTGCAGCAGAGCATGCAGACCGGGTTGTTCTTTTGGGGCCGCAGCCTGCTGGCCGAGGATGAGATCAAGAAGCTGCGCGGGAAACTGGACGAGACCAAGACCTTCCTCGAATCCCTGCAAGCTTACACGACGACCGGCAAGCTCAAGAACTTCCGCTATGACGCCTCGGAAGTGACCGCTCAGCGGAGTGGGCTCGAATCCCTTGCCGAAATCAAGTCGCTCGAGGAACTGGTGGTCGACCTCGGGTCCACAGCATCGTACCTCTCCACCGCCGAGGCGGTCCTACCCACCGGCCACGAGTGGATCGACAAAATGAAGACCGCACGGGACGAGGTACTGACCCAGATCGGCGACCCGGCAAAACGGAGCGCGGCGGCATTCCGCCAGCAGACCCAGCGCAAGCTCGGCGACCTTAAGAAAGCCTACCTGCTGGCCTACATTTCCATGCACGCCAAAGCGCGTCTCGGCGTGAACGAGGACAAGCACAAGGCCCAGCTCATGGGCGACGATCGGCTCAAGGACCTGCAGAAGCTCTCCACCATCGAACTGATGACACGTCAGCATCTCTCGGACTTCCAGAATCGGCTCGCCGGATTGAAGAGCTGCTTTGCGCTCACCGAACAGGAACTGGAAGCATCGCCGGTCTGCCCGTACTGCAACTTCAAGCCGGGTTCGGAACCGCCTGCCGCTCCCGCGGCGACGATGCTGGGCGCTTTGGACGAGGAACTCGACAAGCTGGTCGAAAATTGGACCCAGACGCTGCTCGCCAACCTCGAAGACCCGACCACCAAGGGGAACCTGAGCCTCCTCAGGCCCGAGCCGCGCAAGCTGGTGGACGGCTTCGTCAAGAAGCGGGCCCTGCCAGACGATCTCGACCAGGATTTCATCCACGCCTTGCAGGAGGTTCTCTCCGGGCTTACCAAGGTCTCAGTCAAGATCGCGGACCTGCGGGATGCCCTGCTCTTGGGCGGCTCACCGGCCACGCTGGCGGAGATGCGGAAGCGGTTTGAGGAATATCTGGACGGACTGACCAAGGGCCAGGAACCCGGCAAAGTGCGTATTGTATTGGAGTAACCAATAGGAACAAGTATGCACAAGCGAAGTACAAAAACCCGAACGAAAGAGATATTCATCGAAGAAACTGGACAATTAGAAATCATTGACAAGTCACTGGAACAGGAAGTCCTTGAAGAGAATAATAAGCCTGTTGAGTGCCTTGGGTCGACTTTCCCGAACGACGAGGAGCGGCGGAAGCATTTCCTCGGCATCCTGCGCGAGAAGCTAAAGGACCCAGAGTTCCGCAAGATCGAGGGATTCCCCATCGGCTCGGACGAGGACATCATGGCGCTCTCCGACCCGCCGTACTACACTGCCTGCCCAAATCCGTTCATTGCCGACTTCATCAAGAATTTCGGCAAGCCCTACGATCCGAGCAAGCCATACAGCCGTGAACCGTTCGCTACGGATGTGAGCGAGGGCAAAAACGACCCGATCTACAACGCCCACTCCTATCACACCAAGGTTCCGCACAAAGCCATCATGCGGTACATACTGCACTACACAGAGCCGGGGGACGTGGTTTTCGATGGATTTTGCGGGACAGGGATGACGGGCGTAGCTGCCAAGCTTTGCGGAGATCGAAGCGCGGTTTCATCCCTCGGGTATCCAGTAACCCAGGATGGAAGAATCTTGGGTGAGGACAAGCAGCCGATCTCTCGGTGTGGAGATCGTGTTTCCGTCCTGAATGACCTGTCGCCCGCTGCCACATTGATTGCCGCTGGGTACAACGTCACAACTGATTCGAAGGGGTTTGCGCGACTCGCCAAGAAGCTATTAGACAAATTCAACGCTGAATACGGATGGATGTACGAGACGCGTGACGCCAAGACCGGCGCGACTTGTCCGATTGATTTCACCATCTGGTCGGAGGTTTTTTCCTGCCCCCATTGCACCGGTGAACTGGAGTTTTGGAACTTAGCCTGGGATGAAGAATCGGGAACGTTAGCCGATCAGCCCATCTGTACGCACTGCTCTGCCGAGGTATCCAAACGCGATCTCGTCAGGCGCACCACCACCTATTACGACAAGGTGGTAAAGGCTACCCGGACGCGTCAGGTGTTGCGTCCGGTTGAGATTCGATACCAACATCAGGGGACGAAGAAGAGCAAGAAACCTGACAAGGACGATCTCGCATCCCTTGAGAAAATTGAAAGGCTGATCGAGTCCATTGAGTACCCGACGGAATTGATGATGTTTGTGCCGGAGGGGGAAGAATGGGGCGACCTCTATCGCGGATATCACGAGGGGATCAGCCGAGCACACGATTTTCATTTGCCGCGCCAGCTCGTGGCGTTCTCTCTGCTCTGGCGAATGGCCGATGATCTGCCCAAAGAGGAGATGAAGCGGCTCTGGCGCTTCACGCTGCAGAGCGTCGTCGTGAGTTTTACACGCCGGAATAGGTTCCTGAAGAACGCCTATTCCCAGGTGAACCGTGCTCTCAGCGGCACACTCTATATCGGTTCGACCGTCAGCGAGCCGAGTCCGACCTATGTACTGACCGGCAAGATCAAGAGATTCAGGGGAGCCATTCCAAAGGGCGGCTCTGCCATAGCACTAACCACGCAGTCTCTTGCCTCAGTGCTGATCCCTGAAAGCTCGGTCGATTATGTTTTTATCGACCCTCCCTTCGGCGACAACCTGCCCTACGCCGAGCTCAATTTCTTATGGGAGGCATGGCTGCGTGTGTTCACGAACTCGGGGCAGGATGCAGTTGTCAGCGGCAAGCAGCGGAAAGACTTGGCCGTCTACGCGAACATGATGACGGACTGCCTGAAACTGGTTTATCGCGTCCTCAAACCGGGCCGATGGGTGACGGTCGAGTTTCACAATTCCAAGAATGCAGTCTGGACCGCCATTCAGGAGGCTTTGGGGCGTGCGGGCTTCATCATTGCCGATGTCAGCGTGCTTGATAAGGGGATGAAGACCAAGAAGCAGATGCATGCCAAGGCTGTCGATAAAGACCTCGTAATCTCCGCCTACAAACCGAACGGTGGTCTCGAAAAGCGATTCCAACTCCAGGCTGGAACCGAAGAGGGGCTGTGGGATTTCATCCGCACCCACCTTCGGCAACTTCCCGTGTTCATCGTCAAAGGCGGGTTCGGACAAATGATAGCAGAGCGACAACAAGTGCTGTTGTTCGACCGCATGGTAGCCTTCCATGTACAACGCGGAGTCAGTGTGCCTCTTTCTGCGGGCGACTTTTACAAGGGATTGGCCCAGCGCTTCCCCGAACGCGAGGGTATGTATTTCCTGACGGAACAGGTTGCCGAATACGAACGGAAGCGGATGACATCGCGTGAACTGCTGCAACTCGACCTCTTCGTGTCAGACGAAGCCTCAGCCATCCAATGGCTCAAGCAGCAAATCGTCAGAAAGCCCCAGACCTTCCAGGAACTCCAGCCGCAGTTCATGCGAGAGACTCAAGGCGGCTGGCAAAAGTACGAAAAGCCGCTGGAGCTCTCCGCGCTTCTCGAACAGAACTTCCTCCGTTACGACGGCAAAGGCGAGGTGCCGAACCAGATTCACAGTTACCTCTCCACGAATTTCAAAGAACTCCGGAACCTGCCCAAGGAGGACGAGAGTCTCAGGGCAAAGGGCAAGGACCGATGGTATGTGCCAGACCCGAACAAAGCCGGAGACTTGGAGAAGCTGCGCGAGAGAGCTCTGCTCAAAGAGTTCTGGGAATACATGCCACCTGGTTACAAACCTGAGAAGCCCGAGTCCAATGAAGGTTACCTTCCCGGCCTTGAGCCAAACGTGGCGCGAGCGCCACGAGGAAAGAAAATGAAAGTCATTCGCCTTGAAGCAGTCCGGGCCGGTTTCAAGCTTTGCTGGCAGAACCGTGACTATCGTACCATAATCGCAGTCGCACAACGTATTCCCGAGAGTGTTCTCGAGGAGGATCCGAAGTTGCTCATGTGGTATGATCAGGCTGTGACGCGGTCCGGAGACGAGAGAAATGCTTGATCGACGATTGGTTCGCGCGATAAATCGTGGTCGCTGTTTCGCGCTGGTCGGATCCGGACCTTCCTCCGAGATCGGATACCCGTCATGGCACAAGCTTGCCGAAGAAACATATAAGGCGCTCGTGGAGAATGGTGTCGATACGGACACCGCATCATACGAAACGTATCTGAAGGAACGGAAGTATCCTGAACTATTCCGACAAGCCGAGGTGGATATCGGGGGTCGGGATGCGCTCGTTAACCTCTTAAAGGACCTGTTGCGCCCTTCTGCCCGCAACCGCGGACACCTCTATGAAACGCTCAGCAATTGGCCATTCGCCTGCTACTTGACCACCAACTATGATGACGAGCTGTTTCAGTACCTTTCTAACGTGGGCGTGCATTTCACGGTGCACCGGAACCGCAGGGAGGATTTTTACCCAATGCGCGACGGCGCAAGCCACCTCATTCAGAAGCTGCACTCCGACCTTGACCACCCGAATGAGGTTGTGATCACTTCGACTGATTACAGGCGGCTGTATCTCGACTCCGAGGGTCAGTACTTCACGGACAAACTGCGCCAGGTTTTGGAGATGTTTGACGTCTTCATCATAGGGCATAGTCTTTCTGACCCGGACCTTGACCATATTCTGCAGCTTGCTCGACGCACAGCAAGTCCGGAACATCCTATCTACATGATCGGGACGGGTTTCACGAGGGCTGACGAGCGTGAGTACCTGGAGAAATACAATATTGTTCTCGTCCAGTACTCGAACGAGGACGGCACGCATAGGGAACTGCGTCGTCTATTGGCTACCGCAGGTCGGTTTATCGTCCCACGACAACACCGCAGAGAGCGAGACGGAGTTATTGATAGACCTGTAGAGGAAGTTGAATCTGCCGTAGCGCTATTCCTTTATCGGCGGCTCAGGCAAGCTCCGGCAACAGAGAGTATGTCTCCTCTCTTACTTTCTGGGCTTGAGCGGAAGGGCATGGATGGATTCAGCCTGGATGAGTTGTTTGGCCTGCCGGGTTTGCAGGCATTGGCTAATAAGGGCAGTATGTTCAATGAAGCGGCGGTCACGACCTTGCGCAAGCTTGTCACCGATGGTCTTGTCAGCGTGACGTCTGAAAGGTATTCAATCACCGAACTCGGACGCTCGCAGGTTGACGAAAGCCGGGCTGTGAGGAACACAGAGAGGGACCAAGCATACGGTCAGTTCGGAGTTGTACTCAAGGCAGCATGCGATTCCGCAACCGTGGAGGAGGTCGAACAATGTCAAAGTCTTGCTGAGAGAGCCCTTGTTGCGAGCTTTGCCAGCCGGGGACTCACAATCGCGAACAAGGTCTTTACCGGTCACACCGCAAACCCGGAGGAACTGTCAGATATTTTCGGAGTCGTTTCTGAAGTAGCGGTCGAGATTAAGCGTATGGACGTCAGGGCTGCCTTTGTGGAGGCGATGCACCGCTTCCTTGTTGAACCAAACGCACCGCAACGGAATTATATCGCCTCCATCTCTCAAGGCTACTTTTTGTATCATCTTCTTGGAATGGACCCGAGGTGCTCACAGCTGCGACGGGACATATTCAGGCGGACTCTATGGCTGTGCGATTCAAGCGTGCTTTTACCCTGGACTGCCATCGGTTGCAGCAACCATGAATATGCTTCAGAGCTGTTTCGGATGCTTGCCCAAGCCGAAGCCACCCTTTACACTACACCGAAGCTTCTGCGGGAGACTTGGGAACATTTTAAATGGGCTGTGAGCTTTGTAAGGAGACATGGGGTCGACTCTTCGGAGTTCTTGCACGCGGCGTTGAACAAGGGCAGCTTTAAGCAGAACCTCTTTCTTGACGGTTATGTAAGGTGGAGTGCGGAAGGAAAGGTGGGGCCCTTCGCTGAATATCTTGATCTTGTCTGTCCAAAGGGTATCGATCGGAGCTCATTTGAGGCGCGTATCGTAAACGCAGGCGTTCGTATCATTACCCCGTCGGATGTCGACGGGTATGAGACTGAGGATTTAGAGGATATTAGGGATGCCAAGGCCAAAGTCAAGACTGAACGACTGTCTAACGGGACATATCGTTCTGAGCTTCAGATCGAGTCGGAAGGGGAAATATGGGTGCTTGTGAAGCACTTGAGGACCGGAAAGTACACCTTGCCCGACTTTGCTGGCCGATTGGAAAAGGTATACTTCCTATCGCTGAGCAGGATGTTGGATAGAGTATTTCAACCAGAAGCGGTCGCCACATGGACACCAGAGGCCGTCTACAGATACATGGCGGCCTTACCTGAAAGCCAGATGAACCCCGACCTACTCCAACAGTGCATGCTGCATGAGTACTACTATGCGGGGATATCGTTCATTGACAGAGATCGGTACTTGCGCTTTTTCGGGCCGAGTGTAGATGCGGCCAAGGCCTCCTTCGAACAGGAGAGGAGCAAATACATCGCAGAGATGGAAGGGGAGCACGCTAGGGATCTCGACGAGGCGTTTGAACGAACCCCTGATCTTGAAAAGCCCTTCTTTGTGGCTCAAATGGGCTGGCGTGTTGCAGAACGAGCACAGCAGTTGGAGGATGCGGCAAAGAAGCGTGCTGCTGAGGCTGAGGCGTTGGTCAAGCAACTCAAATCTGAAAAGGACAGGGCATGGAAAACACGAGAAAAGAATAGGCAAGAACAGGAAGCAGCGACTCTCCGGAACCTTCAAGATCCTAAGCATGTCCGCAAGCGCCTGAAACAGGCCAAGAAGCGCAAAAGAAAGCAGAAATAGAATGCTGTATTCTGGCTCCTGGGCATATACCGTAGACTACGGAGAAATTTGTCAGGTCATCGAAGCCCAGACGCTCTGGGGTGAGGCGACCTTCCGCGTCTGGTTGCCCGGTCGCGACTCCGTAGTCCGAATCCCGGCTTCCAGGCTCAAGTCCCTGGAGAGCGCTTATACTGGCTCACTAGACGATATCGCCTATATCGCTGCTGCCGCGCGGGTAGCCGACGCCTTGACCCAGGACGTCCTGCTCGCGCCCATCGAGTCCTCCGTCATCCCGCTGCCGCACCAGATTCGTGCACTTTCCCGCGCCATCACCAACGACCGCGTGCGTTATCTGCTGGCGGACGAGGTCGGCTTGGGTAAGACCATCGAGGCCGGGCTCATCATGCGAGAGCTCAAGCTCCGTGGGCTGATCACGCGAACGCTTGTGATCGCCCCAAAGGGATTGGTGAGCCAGTGGGTCACCGAGATGCGCTTTCACTTCGGAGAGACCTTCCAACTCGTGCTTCCCGAGGACATCAAGACATTGAAACGGATCGTCCCGATGGCGGGCCCGAGAAACGGCGAAAAAGGCAATTCCGAATTGGAGGTTCTGCCCGCCAATGCCTGGCAGATGTTCTCCCAGGTGGTCGTGCCGATGGACTCGGTCAAGCCTCTGGACAAGCGGCGCGGTTGGAGCGCGGCCCAGGTGAGCGAGTACAATCGGGAGCGGTTCGAGGACCTGATCTCCGCCGGCTGGGACCTGGTCATCGTGGACGAAGCGCACCGTCTCGGTGGCAGCACCGATCAAGTAGCCCGATTCAAGTTGGGCCAGGGCCTGGCCGAGGCTGCGCCATATTTCCTGATGCTCTCGGCCACCCCGCACCAGGGTAAGACCGACGCCTTTCATCGGCTAGTTTCCCTGATCGACGCCCAGGAGTTCCCCGACGTCGGCAGTGTCACCCGCGAGCGGGTCCAGCCGCATATCATCCGCACCGAGAAGCGCCGCGCCATTGATGCCAATGGGAAGCCTCTATTTAGACCTCGGCACACGCAGCTTAGCCCTGTCTCCTGGGAGGAGCGGCATCGCAATCAGCAACTGCTTTACGACACGGTCACCGAATACGTCCGCGAAGGTTACAACCAGGCGATGCGGGAGAAGCGGAGCTACATCGGTTTTCTATTGATCCTAATGCAACGTCTGGTGGTGTCCAGCACAAGCGCCATCCGCACCACTCTTGAAAGGCGACTCGAGGCACTCGCCGCACCCCACGAGCAACTGAATCTCTTCCCTGCCATGACCGAAGAGGAGTGGGAAGAGTTGGACGGTGAGGAGCAAATCGACGTGCTACTCCGCACCCGTCTCAAGGCGCTGAAAAACGAGCGCGCGGAGGTAAAGCTGTTGCTGGAGGCTGCGGCCCGATGCGAGCAGATCGGACCGGACGCGAAGGCCGAAGCGCTGCTCGATTGGCTCTACCGCCTCCAATCCGAGGAGAGCGACCCGGAGCTCAAGGCCCTAGTGTTCACCGAATTTGTCCCTACTCAGGAGATGTTGCGTCGATTCCTGACCGAGCGCGGGTTCTCGGTCGTATGTCTCAACGGCTCCATGGACATGGTAGAACGTAAGCGAGTCCAGGAGACGTTCGCCAAGGATGTACGCATTCTAATCTCCACCGACGCCGGCGGGGAGGGTTTGAACCTCCAGTTCTGCCACGTGGTGATCAACTACGACATCCCCTGGAACCCGATGCGGCTCGAACAGCGGATCGGTAGGGTGGATCGTATCGGCCAGGCCCACGCGGTTCGCGCGGTCAACTTCGTCTTCGAAGGCTCTGTCGAGCATCGGGTCTGTGAGGTTCTGGAGCAGAAGCTCACCGTCATTTTCGAGGAGTTCGGCATCGACAAGACCGGCGACGTGCTTGACTCGGCCCAAGCGAACCACATGTTCGAAGAGATGTATGTCGAGGCGATACTCAATCCCGAAAAGGTGGAGGGATCCGTGGAGAGCGTGGTCGCCCGCTTGCAGGAGCAGGCCCGCGATGCGCGCACGACCGCATCCGTCCTTGGCGCAACTGAGGACTTGGAGCCTGGCGAAGCCCAGCGGCTACTAACCCACCCCTTGCCCCATTGGGTCGAGCGCATGACCGTGAGCTACCTAAAGGCGCATGGCGGCAAGGCCGAAAGGAGAAACCAGGGTTGGAACATCACCTGGCCCGACGGCGAGATCTATGAGAATGTGGTCTTCACCGGCAAGGAAGCCGAGAGACTTCCGGCCGCCCGGCATCTTACCCTAGAAGAGCCGAAGGTCCGCGACCTAGCGATGCGGATCCCACGTTTCGCGCCGGGCCAGCCGATCCCCATCGTGTCGATCCCAGGTCTCGCCGAGGAAGTTCAGGGTGTCTGGTCCTTGTGGCGGATCGCAATTGCCACCATGGAGTGGCATCGTCGAAGGATCATGCCTCTATTCTTGGCCGACAACGGCATGGTCTATATGCCGACGGCCAGACACGTGTGGGACCAACTCCTCATGGCAAGCACACACGTCCGGTCAGTGATGGAGACCTCGGTCACGCACGTTGCCTTTGAGAAGTTGCAGAACGCCGCTGAAGAACACGGGAAGCCTATCTACGAAGTGCTTGTGCAAGAGCACCGGGGCCGCATCTCACGCGAGCGCGTGAAGGCCGACTACGCATTTGCCGCGCGCCGCAAGACCGTCGAGCGGATCGGCCTGCCCCAGGTCCGCAACTATCGACTGAACCTCCTCTCGCAGGAAGAGCGGAGGTTCCAGGAGCAGCTCGATCAGAAGGCCCATGCCTATCCCGAAATGGTTCCGCTGCTTGTGATTCGGGTGGAGGGCGGTAACCATGAGTAGCTGGCGCGATCAAATCCTGAAAGAATTCACTCCGAAGGTCGCCCGACTCACCCTGGTGGCCGATCCGGACGGACTTCTCCTTGAAGAAGGGATTCTCGAAGGTGTCCGCGAGCGTGGATTCGAGCTGATCCCGTTTGAAGACCACATCGCATTCCGTTACGCCTACGAGTCGAAGTTCCGCTCCCGATGGGACCGCGGTGAGCACACGGACCTCGTCGTCGCATTGCACTCGCAAGCAAGCGACCTCAGTGGGTTGCCCTATGATCTCCTCCAGGTTGGCCGCAGACTTTCCTTCAACCTCGGCGACATCTTTCCGAACCTCGGCTACCCAGTCGTAACTGCCCTGGATCGCGGGGACCTTGATGCCCTGTACGAGGCGCAGAAGAGACATGCCCCCGGCCAGTTGGGCGACAACGCCACCAAGGAGTTCGCCCTCCGGCACGTCTTTGAAATTGCGCCAGAGCTGGTTAAACAGCCATCGGACCTCCTGCGGGTGCTGCTCCGCCGTCACTACCGCGGCCAGAGAATCCCGGCTGATCTCGACGGACGGTTCATCCAGCTTCTGCGCCAGAGTAACGTCTTCGACGACTGGCCGCTTGAAACATTGGTTACGGACCGCGAGGCGTTCTTCGCATTTCTCCAGGAGCGCTGGCCGATCTTTCTCGACCGTGAGGCAGCCAAAGGTACGTACGGTGTTCGTGAGGATGAGAATCCCTATGGCCTTTCCATGAAAGGACCTATCGAGCTTCCCTTCGACCACCATGACATCCGGGTCTACATCGACAACTTGTTCGTCGAGGGGGTGCTACACTCAGTTCCGCACAAGCATGCGGACACCTTGTCCAAGACCTGGGTAGGCATCGGTGTTCGAACTGCTCCCATTGAAGACAGGTCCCGTCGCCTGGGCAAGCTCATCGACAGCCTGGAGGCATCCATTCCGGCCGAGGACGCGAGGCACACGGACTGGTTCCACTTTGCCCGCGGCTGGGCGGAGACGATCCTGCTGGCGAACGATCAAGCCGAAGCGATTTCTGAACCGACGGACGAACGTTTCAAGAACTTACAGGCACAGGTGGATGCCGGTTTCGTAGCTTGGCTATTCAAACGGTATGCCGGGCTTGTCAACCTGCCACCGGTGCCTCCGGTCATGTTACATCACCTCCCGCGGTTTCTTGCCCGCCAAATCGGAGAAGACCGCACCACCAAAGTCGCACTGATTGTTGTGGACGGCCTTGCCTTGGACCAATGGCTGGTAGTCCGCGAAGCACTTGCCTCGAAGCAGCCCGGGCTGCGATTCCGGGAGCAGGCGGTCTTTGCCTGGATTCCTTCGCTCACCTCCGTCTCGCGCCAGGCAACGTTCGCAGGCAAAGCTCCCATCTTTTTTCCGAACAGCATCCAGACCACGGACAAGGAGCCCACTCTCTGGGCGCAGTTCTGGGCGGATCAGGGTTTCGCGCCAACCGAGGTCGTCTACATTAAGGGACTGGGCGACGGGAATCTTGAAATCGTTTCCGAAGCTCTTTCTCATCCCAGGGCAAGAGTCGCCGGGCTAGTCGTGGACAAGGTCGACAAGATCATGCACGGGATGGAGATGGGTACTGCCGGGATGCACAACCAAGTGGGGCAGTGGGCCGCGCAGCCGTACCTGAACAAACTCCTCGATCTGATCTTGGATCGGGGCTTCCGTATCTTTCTGACTTCTGATCATGGCAATCTTGAGGCGGATGGTTGCGGTCGTCCATCCGAAGGGGCTGTGGCGGACTTGCGCGGCGAACGAGTCCGCATCTATCCCGACGCAGCTCTTCGCGGAAAGGTAAAAGAACGATTTCCCGGTGCGCTGGAATGGGGATCCGTTGGTCTCCCCGAGGATTCCCTCGCCCTGTTGGCCCCTGCTCGGCAAGCATTTATCCAAGAAAGGAAGCGCGTCGTGTGCCATGGTGGCGCATCTATCGAGGAACTCATCGTACCGTTTGTTACAATCCAAAGAAGAGACGATTGATGCTCAAACGATTCTCACAGATCGGGCTTGATCGACTCGTGCGTCTCGATTGGTTGGAACGAACCGCTCGATTAGTCCAGGCTGGCAACAATGCACAGGATGTGAAATCGGTGCTCCAGGAAGAATTGAAGGAGTTCTTTCGAGCCGACCGCACGGATGTGCGTGGTTCGGTCGACAAGTCCCTGACAATTCTGCTGCGAGTGTGGCTGAAGCCACCAGGTTCACTCTTCCCTTTGAGGTCGGAAGCGCTTGAGCTTCTCTCGCGGTTACCTGTGCGGTACCATTTGGCAATTCACTGGGGCATGTTGGCTGCTGTCTATCCGTTTTGGTCGAGCGTAGCTGTCCAGGTAGGGCGGTTGTTGAAGCTACAAGGATCCGTAGCAGCGTTGAACGTACAGCGTCGCATTCGCGAACAATTTGGGGAACGAGAGACAGTCGCACGTCGAGTTCGGTACGTTATTCGCTCGTATGTAGACTGGTCTGTCATTCAGGAAACAGGAGTGGCTGGTATTTATCAGCCCGGGAAGATCATCGAGGTTGATGATCGGCGACTGATTCAATGGTTGGTAGAAGCCGCCCTTCATACGTATCCAAACGGCGTTGCACCTTTCCGGGATCTTCTGCAAGGTCCGAGCATGTTTCCTTTTCGCATCAGATCAATACCTGCTGAACTCTTAGCTGACAATGCTCCCAGGTTCGAGATACTGCGACATGGATTAGACCAAGATCTGCTGGCGCTAAAATAGCAGTGCCAACGGATTACGTGAGCGGGTGCATGCTCAATGCTCATGCCATGTGGCGGGCCGAGCGCTTGCTTCAGAGATGCATGGCGGAGTGGGATAATCGAGCCAAGGCACCCTGATCCTTTACCCCACCCAGTAGCAGGTTTGTGATATAAAGCAGCGAAAGGCAACAAGACGTAGAGGCGACAAAATGGCCCGTTCGAGAAAAGCTTCCAAAAAAGAGAAGCGCGAGTTCATGGATGCAGCAGATCAATTCGGACACACGGAATTGGTGGAGTTCTACGAGTATGTGTTCCGAGTCCTGAGGGAGGGCTATGATCCTAAGCAGTCGGTGTTCCAGTGGCAGCGACTCGATGAACGGAATATGGAGATCCGCATGAATGGCGAAGGGAGTGAGCAGTTGACAACCATGCCTACGAAGCTGTTCACGATTCTTGCCGCTGAGTTTTTTATGCGTGGCAGGCAAGCCGCACTACAGCAAATACGCCACGGGATAGTTGATGGTCCTGAGAAGGAGTATGAAGACATACAGGCTGCTCTAGATCTGTTCCTGCGTGAGATCAAGGAAGTGGTCCCCAACAAATACGACGAGAATCTCTTCGAGGAAGTTGAGGCTTTGCTGCTGGAAGCGAAGCAGACCCTCTCAAATAGGGCTGCATGTGAGATCATCTTTCGAAGGAACGAGCTTGATCTCGCAGGAGCGAAGTATGAGGGATTTGAGCGATCGTTTTATAATTTCCGGAAGAAGCGTCGGGTGGAGCATAGCGGCGGAAAGTAGGGGTAGGTCGAGTGCTCGAAGGGAACCCGTGAGTCTCTGGGGACACATCACAGGCAGGGGATGAATTGCTGAATCAAACAAATTGGGCGTCAAAATTGCGAAATGGCTTTCGCACCTAATCACACTTGGCCGCATTATGTTGACAGCAGAAACGGACAGAGTGGCAATACCGTGAAGTCAGATGATGCAACATAAGCGTGGAGTCAATTATGGGTGATACGTGCAACACTATTGGAAGTGGCGGTGAAGAGTACGCAGGTGCGAACCACCGCAACGGAAGGTCCTTCGCGGCTGAGGCGATCTCAAGACTTGAGCGTATCGAGCAGCTTCTGGTTTCGCAGAAAGAGGTGTTTACAGTCCAGGATCTCGCAACTTTTCTCGGCCTTACACCCAGCTCAATCTACAAGATGATCAAGGAGCGGCGGATACCCTTTACGAAGCCAAATGGCAAGACGGTCTTCTTCCTTCGCTCAGACGTAATAGAATATCTCCGTAGCGGGAGGGTCGAGAGCGAGGCGGAAATGCGTGATCGCGTCCGACGCACGCCCTCTCATTCGAAAGACTTCCGGCCGTCCACTAAGGGTCAGAAGCTGAAGAAGTCGAAACTCTGGCATGGAAGGCGAAGGTTGTAGAAGGACACTGCTTCGGCACACAACGCCATCCCACATCCAAATGGTCTTTTCCCGGTTTCACTACCAGCGGTGACAGCCGCAAATGAAACCGTGTGATATAGTCGCTCAGCTTGGTCGAAATCCTGCTCTGTCCGACCCGTGACACCAGGTCAACGCACGTTCACTTCATGTGGGCAAACAACGACGACATACCGTACGCGGAGATGCGGTGCGAGAGCGGCTTGCTTCAAGGGTTCCTGTCAGATGTTATCCCTGAGAAGCGACTCCAAGCTAGTATGTGCGGAGAAGGCGGGGCTGTGTCCTCGCGAGGTAATGGACACGTTACCAGCTCCCAGCGATCACGATGAACGAGGCACCCGTACCTACATGATGCGCGCTCAAGGCAAAACGGTCACAACGCGCCGGTCGAAGAGGTGTGACGATGTGCGTCATCCACGAAACCTCCGCACGTCTGTCATTCGCCATCAGACCAAGGGATGCGTACGGTCAGTCGGGGTCGCGCATCATCTCATCATCAGTCTCGTCCAACTCGATCATCGGGAACAGGTTGTTCTCCGCCCGGATGGCCTCAGGGCTGATCGACGCGTAGATCATGGTCGTCTCGAGTCTGCTATGACCGAGGCAGCGATTCAGTGTCATGATCGACATGCCATACGAGAGGGCATTCAGTGCATAGGTGTGTCGCGCGACATGGAATGTCACGTTCTTGGAGATCCCCGATGCGTTTGCCCAGCGTTTGAGCATGCGATTCACCGATGTATTCCGGGGGATGGGGAAGACATGGTCTGCGTCGGTCCCGCGGTCCCCGAGCAGTGCCAGAGCCAGCTGATTCAAGGGCAGATTCTGAATGCGTCCCGTCTTGATCGCTCGAAAGTAGATGCTGCTGCCCTGCACGTCTCTCCAGATGAGCGCCGTGATGTCCGAGTACCGCAAGCCCGTAGCACATGCGAACAGAAAGGCGCGACGCACCTCGCTGTTCGAGCAGGGGGTATCGGCGAGTTGTTGCAGCTCTGTGACAGACAGCGACTCGCGCTTCTTCTGCTCCGTCCGGATCCTGTCCACTTCGTCGAAGGGATTGGATCGGATCAGATGCTGCTTGCGCGCTTGGCGGAGCAGGGTATTGAGGTGCGCCAGGTACCGTTCCGCCGAATTCGGCTGCAAGTCGCAGGGGCCGAGCAGATACTCAGTGAACTTTTCAATCCAGCCCGGTGTCACGTCGAGGAGGGGCAGCTTCGGGTTCTTGAGGAAGGTTGTCAAATGCTTGCGGAGGGAACGCCATGTGACATTCTCCTTGGCGGCGATCATTTCATCGAGATAGTCCAGCAACGAGATGCGATCCCCTTCGAACTTCTCGACTCTTCCGCCGCTGGTCTCGAGGTCCTTGGCGCGCTGGATGGCACGGAGTTTCGCTTCTCGAAGCACCTCCTTGTTGCGCAGCGAGACGGCACTCCCAGTCCCAGGTTCGAGGTACAGCTCGAGCGCATCACGATATCGTTTCCCGGCGATGGTGTATCGGAGATACAGGGCGGTGCGCCCCGTCTTGAGAAGTCGTCGTTCGATGTGGCATTCCATGGGCCAATTCCTCGTGCTGATTGCAGGAGTAATTCAGCCGTTGAACTCCTCCTTGGTGGGCCAAATGATGGGCCAATTCTGTATGAACATGTACGAAAAACAGCTAAGAAGCAATGGGCCGGGCACAAAAAAACCGCCATTTCTGGCGGCATTCGCGCATAGAATGCGGATTCCGAATCGTAGAGAACCTGTTCTTTCTTTATACCACTGAATTACTCCCGCACGGGAATCCCCAAACATACCCCTCCTGACTCGCAGAATCAAGACGCATTCCGAGGTGAGGGTTTTGTGAGTACTTGACAGACCATACCATGTGGGAGCGTGACACACTTCGTCGTAAATTCACTTTTCGCAAAACGCATCTACGAGACGACGGAACACTCATCGAGGTTGTTCATGAACAAAGGTATGCAACCCGCTGCACATGCACTGGCGCGAATAGAATACCTCAAGGTCCAGAATTTCAGGGCTCTGAAGGAAGTCGAGTTCAAGGATATCACGCCACTCACGGTGCTGCTCGGTCCCAATGGAAGCGGAAAGTCCACTATGTTCGACGTGTTTGCCTTCCTCTCCGAGTGTTTCGAGATGGGCCTGCGTCGGGCATGGGATAAACGGGGTCGTGCGAAGGAACTGAAGACTCGCGGCAGTGACGGGCCTGTGACAATTGAGATCAAGTACCGTGAACATGGATTCCCATTGATCACGTATCACCTGGCCGTTGATGAACGTCGTGGTTCACCGATTGTCGTGGAGGAATGGCTGCGTTGGAAGCGCGGGAGTCATGGACAGCCGTTCCGCTTTCTGGATTACAAGGAAGGTCACGGGAAGGTCGTCAGTGGAGAAAAGCCTGACGAGCAGGATGAACGTGTCGATGAGCCCTTGAAATCAGCAGATCTGCTGGCAGTGAACGCACTGGGGCAACTCGCTACACACCCTCGTGTTGCTGCGTTGCGTGATTTCATCACAGGTTGGTACGTCTCCTATCTGTCTGCCGAAGGCGCTCGTGCGCAACCGGAGGCAGGACCGCAGGAACGTCTGACACGAACCGGTGATAATCTCGCGAACGTTATCCAATATCTCTCCGAGCAACATCCCGAAAGATTGGAGCAGATCTTCGACACGCTGCGTCGTCGTATCCCGCGCGTCGAGAGGGTGCTCGCTGAACCTATGCCTGATGGTCGTCTTCTTCTGCAGATCAAGGACGCACCGTTCAGCCATCCGGTACTCGCACGCTTTGCGTCTGACGGAACACTGAAGATGCTTGCGTATTTGATGCTGTTGTTCGATCCCGTCCCACCGTCGTTTATTGGCATAGAGGAGCCGGAGAATTTTCTCCACCCTCGCCTGCTGCCAGAACTGGCAGAGGAGTGTCGTACTGCAACTGCAGGCACACAGCTGCTCGTGACTACACACTCACCGTTCTTCCTGAACGCACTGCAGCCGAGAGAGGTACGCGTGCTCTGGCGCAATGAGGCGGGGTACACGCAATCTCGCAATGCAGCGGATATCCGTGGCGTGGCAGAATTTGTAAATCATGGTGCATTGCTTGGTCACCTCTGGATGGAAGGCCAGCTCGGCGTGGGTGATCCGCTCGTCAATCAGGGGGCTCCCATCCATTCCGCAGGTTGGTGATGCCACCTTCTCATTACGAGTTTCTTGTCGAGGAACCCTCGATGGAGGCGTTTCTTCTCGCAGCCCTTCCGAAGATCCTCTCAGCGGACAGGTCGTTCAGTGTCCATCCGTTTCAAGGTAAGAGCGATATGATGAAGAAGCTCGAAGGCCGCCTGCATGGCTATCAGAAGTGGCTTCCCGAGGATTGGCGCATCGTTGTCATCGTGGATCGTGACGATGATGATTGCCATGTACTCAAGCAGCAGATGGAATCCGCTGCTCGGTCTTCGGGGTTGAGAACGCGCACATCGACAAAGTCCACTCGGTGGCAGCTTGTCAATCGAATTGCCATCGAAGAGTTGGAGGCGTGGTACTTTGGTGATTGGACAGCGGTACAGATGGCATTCCCGCGCGTCAGCCCGTCAGTGCCGGGGAAGAGGCAGTATCGTGATCCAGATGCAGTGGCCGGCGGAACGTGGGAGGCGTTTGAACGCGTGATGAAGCAGTATGGGTATTACCAGAGTGGCTTGGCGAAAATCGAGGCGGCACGGAACATCGGCGCCCATATCGATCCACAACGGTCGCAGTCAAGGAGCTTTCAGGTTTTTCGCGACGCGTTATTGTAGCTGTATATCAGGGATGTGACATGCCCTGTTTTCAAGTAGGCTGCGATGGTTGCGAACCTTGACTCGTGAGTGTGTAGGTCAGGCCGAAGACCATGTCGGTCATCCAGCGGCGGAAGGTGTCGTTGTCCATGAAGTGCTTGAAGAGCTGGGTGTCGTCGTGCATGAGGGAGGTCATGACGCGCTGCAGGGCCTTGTCGTGCTCGATGCGCGCGTTCTGCTTGTCGGAGTTCACGCGCGCATTGCGGTAGGCCTCGTCGGCCGCTACGCGTATCGGGATCTCCTGCGTGATCATGGTGTGCACGCGGTCTTCATCGGCCCAGGGAATGTTGCCGAACTGCTCGTTGAAGGCTTTCAGGATGTTCGAGAGGCGGTCCAGCTCGGGCTCGGGACGCCGACCGCCGCCCGTGGCGGGTACGGGACCGATCTCCGCGTCGGCATCCTCGAGCAGTATCCGCATCGCCGCGTGCTTCTCCACGCGGTAGCTGTCCATGTCGATTGCTTCGAGGATTCCACGGGCGAGATCCGGCTCCTCGGGCGCGGGCAGCTTCGGCACGAGAAAGTTCAGGAAGATCGACAGCTTCTCCCACGCGGCATGCGAGTAGGGAAGGATCGATGAGAGAAATCCGTATGTGCGCAGAAACGCCTTGGCCTTGCCCTTGAAATCGATCTGCGCATCCTCGTCGAGCTCGCCGATGTAGGTCGCTGTGCATGCATCCAGTATCGGATCGAGCTGGTCGCGGTCCACGCCATCGAGGTACTGCTCCACCAGCGTGTCGATGTCGTGCTGCGTGTAGATCTGATAGCCGTCGAGCACGGACTTCAGATCATGCAGCTTGTTCGGATCGGTCTCCTCGGCGAGGATGGTCGAGCGGTAATAGTCGGCAAAGGATTTCTCGATCGTCTCCGCATCGTTCATGAAGTCCAGCACGAACACATCGTACTTCTTCGGCGCCGCACGGTTCAGTCGCGACAGGGTCTGCACGGCCTTGATGCCGGAGAGGATCTTATCCACATACATCGTGTGCAGCAGCGGCTCGTCGTAGCCGGTCTGGAACTTGTCCGCACAGATCAGGAATCGATAGGGGTCTTCCTGTACCATGTCGGCGATCTTGTTGGAGGGAAATCCGTTGAGCCCGGATTCCGTCACCTTGCTTCCTCCATACTCATGCTCACCCGAGAAGGCGACGATGGCCTTGTGCGGACTCTTCCGCTCGACGAGATACTCGCTGATCGCATGGTAGTACTGAATCGCACGCTCGATGCCGTTGGTCACCACCATCGCGCGCGCCCGGCCGCCGATCTTGTTCGTGGCCAGCACCTGGTCGTGGAAATGATCGACCATGATCTCGGCCTTCAGGCGGATGGCGTGGTCGTTGCTCTCCACGTAGCGGCGCAGCTTCTTCTTCGCACGGCGCGTGTCGAATTCCGGATCGCCCTCGACCTTCTTGACCAGCTTGTACCAGCTCTTCACCGGCGTGTAGTGGCGCAGCACGTCGAGAATGAAGCCCTCCTGAATCGCCTGCTTCATCGTGTAGCTGTGGAAGGGACGATGCTTGACGGAGCCGTCGGACTGGGGATCAGGATCGCCGAAGATCTCGAGCGTCTTGTTCTTCGGCGTTGCGGTGAAGGCGAAGTAGCTTGCGTTGGGAAGCATCTTCTTCGCCTCCATCAGGCGGTTGATGCGGTCTTCGAGCGTGTCGTCGTCGTCATCGGCATCGACGCCGCCGAGCGCCTGCGCCACCGCGGCGCTATTGCGTCCGCCCTGACTCGAGTGCGCCTCGTCGATGATGATCGCGAAGGTGCGACCCACATGCTCGGTGCCGATCTCGTCGAGAATGAAGGGAAATTTCTGAACGGTGGTGATGATGATCTTCTTGCCCGCGGCGATGAACGACTTCAAGTCGCCGGAGTGCTCGGCATGACCGACGGTGGCGCCGACCTGCGCGAACTGTTTGATCGTGTCGCGGATCTGCTGATCGAGGATGCGCCGGTCGGTGACGACGATGATGGAGTCGAAGACGGGTCTGTCGTCCTTCATGCATCCGATGAGCTGATGCGCGAGCCACGCGATGGAATTCGACTTGCCGCTACCGGCGGAGTGCTGAATGAGGTAGCGCCTGCCCGCACCCTGCGCGCGGACATCCGCGAGCAGCGCGCGCACCACGTCGAGCTGGTGATAGCGCGGCCAGACCTGCCTGCGGTTCTTGCGGCCGGTCTTCGCATCCTTCGACTCCACGACCTGCGCGTAGTTCTCGATGATGTCGGTGAGGCCGGCGCGGGTGAGGATGCGTTTCCAGAGGTAGTCGGTCTTGAGGCCGTTCGGGTTGGGGGGATTCCCGGCACCGTCGTTCCAGCCGCGGTTGAAGGGCAGGAACCACGAGTCCCTGCCCTTGAGGTGCGTGCAGAAGCGCACCTCGTGATCATCGACGGCGAAGTGCACGATGCAGCGCCCAAAGGCAAAGAGGATTTCGCGGGGATCGCGGTCGCGCTGATACTGCTGGATGGCGTCGTCGACGGTCTGCTTGGTCAGGCTGTTCTTCAACTCGAAGGTTGCGATCGGAAGCCCGTTGATGAACAGGGCCACATCCAGTGCATGCTGCGTTCCCGTCTGCGTGTAGCGCAGCTGCCGTGTGACGCTGAAGCGGTTCGCGGCGTGTCGCTCGGCCGCCTTCTGATTGCCGGGCGAGGGGGTGCCGTAGAACAGGTCCACATGATGCTGCCCGTGGTGGATGCCATGGCGCAGCACGTCGATGGTGCCGCGTTTGGTGATTTCGCCCTGCAGGCGGGAGAGGAACTTCCGGCGGGTGGGACTGTCGTTGACGAAATCCACCGCCTCGAACACCGGTTCCTGCGTTGTCCGGAGGAAGCGTCCGAGCTGCACGAGATCGAGGCAGTACTCGCGGCTGTAGTCATCGTGGTGGCCGCAGATCCATCCCGCGCCATAGGTGGCGGGACGCTCCTGCACCACACCGCCCGCCGCATGCTGGTCGCACGGCTCGCCCGTGAGTGCCGCACAGATCAGTCGTTCCAGTCCCTGTTCGGATGTGTCAGTTGGCATGGCAGCACCATTCTCCATCTTGGAATCAAACAACGGTCAAACAACCGTCACACAAGAAAGTAGGCGATAACGTGATGTATAACTACGAGTTGTGGCAATCGACGTTCTCTGCGCGTCGATAAGCCGGGTTGTCAGTCAAATAAAGGTCAAACAAAGAAAAAACGATATAAGTCGTTGCAGTGCAGCTATTTACGGACGTGCAGGGCCCGGTATGGCTGCAGTTGTCGAACAACGGATCAAACAACAAGCTGAGGGTTTGGCTGACGAGCGACCCTGAGCGGGAGGTAACCCCATACTCGGGCGTGAGGACCAGAGTCATGAAGCAACATCCTCCGGTACTTCCATATCCTCGATCTCACTCGACTGATCATCGAGATCCACTTCATCCGCCGCGTCATCGTCACCAACCTCATCCGTCAGCTTCGCCGCCGCCTCGCGCACATCGAGCTTACCGGTCACAACATCCGAAATGAGGCGGTCGCGAAACTCTTGAATGCGTCTGATGTTGGTGTCGAGCTCGCGCACCACTGTATCGAATGCTGAGAGCGCCGAATCCAGATAATCAACAATTCGCGTTTGCTCGGCGGGAGGGGGAACAAGCACGATGTGATTCCGAACATCGTCAAGTGACAAGCCCTGCTTGGTGCCACCGTTCATCGACAGGCGACCGTGCGTCTTTCCGATTTCGGAGACGAGTACATATCCGATCCACCTTGGATTAGCAGCCATTGGCCGCAAACGACAACATGCGACGTGCTGGCTGACGTACGCCTCACCAAGGCCATCTGGGACAACAGCGACTGAGCCTATATAAGCGGTGATCGACAACAGAATATCGTTTGCCTGCACCAGTGTTCTCCTCGCCTCAGACAATGCATCATGGGGTAGAGCCAGTCGAATTACTTCATCCAGATTCAAGCCTATGGAACCACGTCTGAGATTACCGATACGAATGAATAATGCGCCATCGTCTGCCTGGTAGTTGGACCAACCACGAGAGCCGCTTGTAACATGTGAGGTGATCGCCTTTAACCGAAGAACTTGCCAGTGGGCGGGGATGTCGCCGAGCCAGTCGATGCCGGAGGGTTTGAGCGGAACGTCTGGGTCGAGGCCGAGGGTGACCGCGCGATGGATGATCGCCTGCTTCTGCTCCTCCAGCAGCTTGATCAGCTTCTGCTTGGCCCTGATGTAGCGCCGAATCTTCCGATCCGCATGATCGAGAAATCTCGAAATTGCGACTTGTTCTTGGATGCTTGGTATTGGTATACACAAAGATCCAATGAATTGCCAATCAGCTCGTGGCATTCTTGCGCCATACGTAGAGCTGTTAATGGCGTCAATGATGGGCTTGGACCTAAGTAAACACTCCAGGTAATGAGAAGTTATTTGCTCTGTGTTTGTGCGAAGGACAAGAAACTCACCAACGCATACACCGTCATTGATGGGTCGCGCAACTTTGGCAAGGTATGGTCTCAGTTTGCCGAAAAGGACATCGTTCGCACGAAAACGCTTCAGTTGGCTGTCATAAGGCATGTCGGTTGTAGTGGAACGAATTCTGCCTGTCCAGCTCTCGACATGTTCGAGCGCGATATACTGGCCTACATCGCCTTGGCCCATAGTTTGGTCTACAACATTATCGACGACAGCTTTCAAACGCACATTACTCCAGTGGTCTGGCTGGGGGCCCAGCCATGGGATTCCAGAATCTCTCATCCTCGAATACGTGGTCGAACGCATTAGCATCACAATACCTCGAACCAGGATTTGATCTTGAGGGCCATGAGTTTGCGGCGCTCTTCGAGGAAGTCGTCGTAGGTGGGGATGTTCCCGTCGAGTAGGGTGTCGGGGATGCAACTCATGCGGAGGTTGGCGCGCAGATCTGCTTCGTCGGTGATGCCTCCGTATTTCTTCGGTCCGCCGTACACCTGCGCGGCGAGATCCGCGAAATACAGCTCCGGGGCTTTGTCGCCGATGGCGATGTTGATCTCGCTCTGGGCGAGCACGAAGTTGGCGATCTGGTTGTAGCGTCCGCGTGAAAGGCCCTGCACCTTCAGGTGCTTCTTCGGATAGACGTGGTGCACGTCGCTGCGGTTCAGGAGCAGGTCGAGGACGGTGATGTCACGTGAAAGGAAACCGTGATCCTTCAACTTCACCTGCGCGGCCTTGTATGCAAGAAAGTAGGGACTGATCGAACTGGAGGTATCCATCAGCTGCGGCAGCATTCCGGTCCAGTAGCTGTCCGGCAGCTCGTTCGTGATCACGGCATCCGCATAGGCCGCGAGACCGCGGGCCTCGATCTGCCGCATGTCGAAGTCGAATATTGTTTCGGGGCTTCCCGTGTAACGTGCGCGCAGCACGGACATCACGTACCAGCGCCGCACAAGTCGTTCGAGGTCATCCGCCGGCATCTTCTCGCTGCGACCCCGCAGGTAGAGGATGTATGCGAAGTTCACTGCGTTGCGTCCGCCGATCAGATCGCTGGTCACGAATCCCGCCGATCGGAGGATCATGGTGAAGCGTTCGAAGTGCGTCTTGTTGATGAAGGCGTGCACGCCCCGCTTGAGCTTCGTGAAGGAGGCTTCCGCTGTTTCCTCCTCGTATTGCTTGGTCTCGAAGTTTCTGCCGGAAAGAAGGGCGACGAGATCCTGCAGCTTGCCGCGGCCGAACTCCGAGGTGAAGGCCACGCGCAGCATGTCTGTGTAGGTCGGGTCGTAGATGTCGTCGTTGACATCCTTGAGCCAGCGCATGGGCTGCATGAATTCGGAGGCGACGAAGGCCGGGTCGCCCTCTTCGATTTTCGTGATGAATTCCGGGGCGACGGCGAGGTGGCAGAAGTAATCGATCGCCTTGCGGAGGGTGTTGCCGCCGTAGGTTTCGTTGACCGCGATTTTCGACATGGCGAAATCGGCCTGCGAGAGTTCGGTGCCGGCGGAGTTGACGCGGATGAAGATTTCGGTCACGGTCTCGATGTCGAGATCCTCCGCCAGCTCGATCACGCCGACGTGGTTGTTGATGATCTTGCCCACGCGCTGCAGCACCTTGCTGACATGCTTGCGATCGATGCTGGCATTCTGCTGCGCGTATGCGTCGGCGGTATCGAGCAGGTCGTACTCGGGTGAGAAGATGCGTGCGACGTCGGGGATCCATGCGACATCCTTGTCAATCGCGGGATTCGCGACTTCGAATTTCTCGGTGCTCGGATTGAATGCGATGCGGATGCGGGTGGTCTCGTAGTCCTTGTTCAACACCTTGCGTCCGAGCAGCGCAGCCATGAGTGCGGTGACGCGCTGCTGACCGTCGATCAGGATGAGCTTGCCGGCGGAGTGGGAGCCGTCCTTCAGCTTGATGGTGGGATTGCGCCAGACGATCAGGTATCCGACGGGATAGCCCTGATAGAGGGAGTCCAGCAGATTGCGGACCTTGGTGGCTTCCCACACGAAGGGGCGCTGGATTTCGGGGATGGCGATTGCCCCGGACTTGACCCAGGTGAGCAGTGTTTCGATCGGGTGCGGTGTGACGGAATAGCGTTGTGTCGACATGGCTCAGTGCGTGCTTCCGATGATTTGTTCGAGGAGGCCGTCGGTTTCCTTCTGGAGGGCGAGGATGTCTGTGCGGATTTCCTCGAGGGTGCGCATGGGCTGCGGCTTGTAGAAGTAACGGGTGAAGCTGATTTCGTATCCGGCCTTCACGCTGTCGGCCACGTACCAGGCATCCGCCGCATGGGGCAGCACCTCGCGACGGATGAAGGCCTCGATGCCGCCCTCCTCGAGCAGCGGCACCTGCTCGGTGTCGCGCAGGTCGGTGTCGGGTTCGTATTCGACGACGACGGATTTGCCGGCGATCGTCGCCGGAAAGAGTCCGCGGAGCGCATCGGCTTCCGCACCGCGCTTGTGGATTTTTCGGATGACGGCCGGCGCAGTCTCGGCACGCTCGTGGGTATCCTTCATCCCCTTGATTTCTTTCGGTGTGTACACACGTTCGGGATCGATGCCGACGAGGCGCAGGGGACGCTCGACGACGACCTTCCAGTAACCGAAGGCCGCGTTCGGGAAGATCTTCGACTGCTCTGTCTCTTCGAACGCGAGAAAGGTGTCGCAGATGCGCTGGATGTCGTCGTCGGAGAGTTCGCAGTTTTTCTTTCCGAGGTTCTTGCGCAGGGGCTTGTACCACCGGGTTGCGTCGATGAGTTGCACGCGACCCGCGCGGTGTGCGGGCTTGCGGTTGCCGAGCACCCAGATGTAGGTGGCGATGCCGGTGTTGTAGAACATGTTGAGCGGGAGGGCGACGATGGCCTCGAGCCAGTCGTTCTCGATGATCCACCGGCGGATGTTGCTTTCGCCCTGGCCGGCATCGCCGGTGAAGAGCGACGAGCCGTTGTGCACTTCCGCAATGCGGCTGCCGAGGGGCGTGCCGTGCTTCATTTTCGAAAGCATGTTGGCGAGGAAGAGCATCTGGCCATCACTCGAGCGCGTGATGAGCGAGTACTCGGGGTCGCCGCCGTGTTCAATGAGGAAGCGGGGGTCTTTGATGCCGTCTTTGCCACCCATGCGTTCGAGGTCGCTCTTCCAGCTCTTGCCGTAGGGGGGATTCGAGAGCATGAAGTCGAATTCGCGCGAGGGGAAGGCGTCGTTGGAAAGGGTGGAGTGCTCGGGCCCGCCGATGATGTTGTCTGCGGCATCGCCCTCGCCCTTGAGCAGGAGGTCGGCCTTGCAGATCGCATAGGTTTCGGAGTTGATTTCCTGCCCGTAGAGGTGGGTCGAGACGGTCTTGCCCTGTTCGGCGGCGAGGGATTTCAGGGTCTCTTCCGCCAGGGTGAGCATGCCGCCGGTGCCGAGGGCGCCGTCGTAGAGGAGGTAGGTGCCGGACTGGATCTGATCGGCGATGGGTCGGAAGATGAGGTGCGCCATCAGCTTCACCGCGTCGCGCGGGGTCCAGTGTTCGCCGGCCTCTTCGTTGTTCTCTTCGTTGAAGCGGCGCACGAGTTCTTCGAACACGGTGCCCATGCCGTGGTTGTCGAGTCCCGGCTGCCGGACGCTGCCGTCCGCATGGCGCACGGGGTAGGGACTGAGGTTGATATCCGGCGAGAGCACCTTCTCGATCAGTGTGCCGAGGGCGTCGGCCTTCGAAAGACGCGGGATCTGGTTACGGAATTCGAAGTTGTCGAGGATGTCTTGCACGTTCGGCGAGAAGCCATCCAGATAGGCTTCGAAGTCGGCCTTCAGCTGCTGGGTGTTCGCACGGGACTTGAGGTCGCGGAGCGTGAATTTTGACGTGTTGTAGAAGGCCTGTCCCGACGCGCCGCGCAGGGGTTGATCCTGATTGTGGATGCCCGACGCATCGAGGGTGGCCTTGAGGTCGAGCACGGCCTTCTTGGTCGGTTCGAGCACGGCGTCGATGCGGCGCAGCACCGTCATCGGAATGATCACATCGCGATACTTGCCGCGGACGTAGAGATCGCGGAGCACATCATCGGCGATGCCCCAGATGAAGTTGGTGATCCACGTGAGTTGCGACTGCTCCATGTACCTCCCGGCATTGTGGTGCTGCAGACATTCGGACCCGTGTCCATCTCATGACGACGGAAAGAACCAACTTACCACTGTTGCCTATGAACGCCAAGTCCTGTTACGGATTTCGGATGGTCGGCATCGGTGTTTCGGGAAATAACAGGTTGCGGGGCATGGTGGTCTCGGCGCGCCTTCTATCGTATTTTGGAATGTGACGTTGAGGCCATTCATGGTAAATCCCTTTCTCTCGATCCGTGCGCTCACGCAGAGTCGAGAGGATCTGTTGACGGAGTTCTTCGCTGGCGCCCTGACAATCGATGAAGGGCTGCGCAGGCGATACGCGGCATTTGTGTTAGGTCCGCTAAAGAAGGACGCGAATGCGCGTGACCTCTCGATCTCGAGCATCGCCACGCAGGTGCAGTTTCCGGGGACAGCGTGCATCCCGGACATGGTCCTCACACTGAGTGACGGTCGGCGCATCATCGTCGAGCACAAGATCGATGCGGCAGAGACCATGGGGTACGTCGACAAGAGTGAGGATGAGGAACTGCGCGCGCAACTCATCCGCTATCTGGATCTCGACGTCGATGGCGTCGTGTACGTACGAGCGAATTGGAAGCCGCCGGATCGTGAAGTACGAGAGCATGTGAAATACATCAAGCCTGAGCATCGCGAGCACTTCCTCTGGCAGGATTTCTACGACATGCTTGCTGTCAGCGAGAATCCGTACACACGCTGGATCGCCGAGGGTTTTCTGCATCTGGGCTACGTCCCGCCATTGCCGTTCATCGGAGATCTCACGGTCGAAGAGAACCGACGGAACTTCGCAAAACTCTGGCAGCCGGCAGCGTCACGCGCGCACGAGATGGGGTGGAAGGTGGAGTTCGGTTCGATCTGCGAACTGTATCTCACCGGCGATGGATCGGGACCCGTCTTGGAACTGTGGTTCAGACCATCTCAGACCATGTTGGTTCGCCTGACCCCAAGCCCGGGCTGCGACACGCTCACGCTGATCGACCGTCTGCGACTGGCCTTTACAGCGTCGGATACGCAGGTGGAGGTCGAATCCAGCACCGTTCTGCGCGTGAAGGGCAGGGCGGAAGTGATAGAGCTGCGCACCTCGCTGAACCTGCTTCTTCAGGGCGCAGACACCCCAGACGAGATGAGCTCGTGTCTCCTCAATCTTGTCGTCAGCGTTATCACGTCTCTTGCCGATCGGCAGTGAACCTTCACCAAGGAGAGGTTGAAATGTACACCTGGGTCCCCATGCATCGTGCAGTGCAGTTGCATAGATGTCATGAGTGGTCGCAAGGTAGACGAAGTAACGTTCTCGATCCCGCCGTGTCTTGCGGTTGATGTATGGCGTTTTGCAAGTCATTTCCGACATCACAAGACCTATTCGAGGAGATTCGTGATGTGTTATCAGGCTCTGTTGTTGCGTGGTTTACTCGCTTCGGCGATGTCCATCCTTATGGTGTCCAATCAGAATGCGCTGGCCATTGGTGGGGGTGATTCCACTCGTGGCATCTCTCCGGGGACGAACAACAGCGACCAGTGGTCGCAGATCACCGTCAACTCCCTCAATGTCTGGTTTTCCAACGTCGGCTTTTTCGGATCCAATCCGCTCACCGGCGGAGGTGGTTTCGAATGGCCGAAGGGATCCGGACGTACATTGATCTACCGGGACGGACTCATGTACAGCGGAAGTCTCGAGAACCGGATCGTCGCGAATGGATCGATGTACGGCAGCGGATGGCAGGCCGGCAACATCGACTCTTCAGCCATGTCCACGGATCCCGACGACCCGTTGAATCGCATCTACATGATCCGCAGGGTATCCCGTGCACAATATGCTGCACTTCCCCAGGAGGTTCAGAAGCAACTGCGGGATGATTTCGTTGATTGGCCGGTAGGGCGAGGGATGCCGTACGTGGATTCAAATCACAACGGTCGATACGATCCGGATTTTGATGCCTGGCTCGATGACAGTACAACGTCCGACAAACCGTTGTACCTTGGCGACGCCTGTGCGACGTTCATGTCAAATGATCTGGATACGAACCGCGCGAGGAATCTGTATGGGTCCATCCCCGTTGGGATCGAAATGCGCACGACGATTTGGGCGTATGACCGACCCGGTGCGTTGCAGAACACGATCTTTGTCAAGCACGTGCTCATCAACAAGGGACAGACTCCTCTCGTGGACGCGCGCATCGGCCGCTGGACCGATTGCGACCTGGGATCCTGGTCCGATGATTTCCTCGCGGTTGATTCGCTTCGACGGATGACGATCGTCTACAACGGGACACCCCGCGATGCCGTGTACGGCGTGCCGCCCGTGCTGGGGGTGCGCATGGTGCAGGCACCAGTGCGTCGCCAGCCATCGAAGACCGCAGTGTACGGATTCGGCTTCCGCGAGGGCATGGAGAACGTGCCGCTTCAAGCCTTTGGCTTCTTTGTGAACGCGAACTCAAAGTATCGAGATCCGGCGTTTGGAGTTGGCGTTTCCATCGAGATGAACAATCTGATGAAGGGCCTGACCGCCAACGGTTTCTCATATCTCAACCCCATCACGAATGAGGTGACATCCTTCCCGCTCGCGGGAGATCCGCTCACGCACGTGGGCTGGGTCGATGGCATTGAGTTCGGTCCGCGAGACGTTCGCTCGCTCATGAGCGCGGCACCCGTAACGATGCTGCGCGGAGACACGCAGGAGGTGGCTTTCGCGTACACGGTTGTGTCGCGCCCCAATATTCGTGAGGCACTGCGCGCTCTCAGGATGGAATCTGATGCGGTGCAGGAGTTCTATGACAATATCACACGTCTCGATGCAATCCCCGATGTGAAGGCGTCGGTGTCGTATCCGCAGACGGACATGGCGGTGGTACGCGTGCGCGGTACGGTGCAGGGTGCGCGCACCTGCATGGCCCATGTGACGTACAAGGACGGAAGCTCGGTATCGGATTTTGCGCTCTTTGATGATGGGATGCATGACGACGGGAGCGCAGGAGATGCAGTGTTTGCAGGGAGTGTGGAAGTGGCACGCGGTGCTGCGGGTGTGGACGTCGTCGTGCGTGCAGTGTATGGTGATGGCGTTGAGATGCGCTGGCCTGCCGGGCAATGCCTGCCCGTTGCCGGACGTGCGCGTGCGGTACTGCATGCGGTCGAGTCGGATCACCGCAACTACGATCACAATGCGAATCCCGGAGAGAACATTCGCATGAGTGTGGATGTGAACAATGACACACCGATCGCGCTGGGTCCATGGCGCATTGATGAGTACGGTTTCGATCCCGGTGTGCCGACCACGGTGGATCTGCCGCGTGCCCTTTCTCCCGGCGAGATCGATGGACATGTGTACACCGCAACAGATTCGTCCAGTTACTTCACGTTCAACGTACCTGCAGATGCCCGGGATGGCGAGCAGTATTTCCTGCCCGTGATGATCGAAGAGGAAACCAACAATTGTTGGTGTGATTCTCTGGTGCTTGCCGCTCACGCGTTCGCGACACCACCCGAGGATTCTCTCACGCTTCATGTGGCAGGGAAGGGAACAGGCACGATGGCATGGCGGCTCGTCTCACGAAGTGCGTTGACCGGTCACACCTATCGGATAACCATTACGGGCGACGAGTATTCGGTGAATCGCACCTGCGACATCACGGATGTCACGACAGGTGTTGTGTGTGCACGCGATGTTCCGTTCCCGGACGTATGGGCTCATAACACGCCGGTCGTCGACGGTTGGAAGCTGACTGCCGGCACAACCGCTCAGGGGGTTGTCGATCCGAACATTCTCGCGCCGGCCACTTCACCCGGCCTTACCTGTTCGTTGCCGTTTGATTCGCTGTTTTCCTATTCTCCCTCCTCCAACGCGACACCATTTGTGTATTCCGGCGCTGCGAGTTTCGGCACGGCCCTCCCGTGGGATGGATATCGCACGGTGCGACTGGTGTTCGGCAGCACACAGTCGCAGAAGGCGTACAAGTATCTGCGAGGCATCACGCCGAACTATGCGTATCAAGGCTACTACGACGTTCCGCTGTCAGCGTACGATGTTACTGATACCACTGCGCCGCGAAGGCTTGCCCTCGCATTCGTGGAATTGAACTCGAACCATAGAAACAACAATGCATGGGATCCAGTGCGGGCCGCTGATTCGGAGTGGCTGATCGTGCTGGATGACAATTACTCCCTTGCTCCCGATCCCGTTCTGACAGGATCTTCACTGTCGAGGGATGGGAAGAAGATCCACATGCAGTACGTCGGGAATTTCTGGCTGAGTGACAGCGCCTTCTCCATTCCCGAAGGCATGACGATGACGATTACCCCGCGTGTTCCCGCAACACAGAAAGACGTCTATCTCCTCAATCCGCACAATGTGATCTCGGGAGTGACTCCTGTGCTGCGGAAGGAGTCCTTCCGCATCGGCCGAATACATCCACAGCCCCTCGTCATTCGCGGTGCGAACGGCCAGGTGCAGATTCCGTTCGAAACAGATGCTGCTGGTCGATATCGTATCAGCGTCTTCGATCAGCTCGGGCGGACTGTCGCGCGTGTGTACGAAGGTGAACTCGCGGCGGGCGCGCATGCATTCGTGTTCGAACCGGAGGGCTCTCTCGCTGCCGGAATGTATCGCGTGGTGGCGGAAGAGGCCGGGCGCGTGATTTCTGCACCGCTTGTCATCGTGCGATGATCGTCTCATGTTAGCTGTTGAAGGACAGCTGTCAAGGTGACGCCTGTTTCGAGGTGAACGCCACCGCTGGTGGTGCAGGGGTGCTAGCGCGTCCCGGCGAGCAACTGGTCCACCGATCCCCCTGATGGTGTTGTGCGGGTGACGAGCACGTGCAGTGGCGGCTGATTCCGAGGGTGTGGAGTATGCAGGCACGGCGACGTCCTGCCGGCGTGCTGCCGAGGACATGCTCTGAGTGTCTCCCGGATTTGTGGTAGATTGGCTCGAGCATACAGCACAGCCCCATGGCCCTTATCGACGATCATCTCACACCCCCGCGTCTCGACGTTCTCATCGTCGATGACGAGATCAACATCCGTCGGACACTCGGGGTGTGCCTGGAGTCTCGAGGGTATGAAGTCGTAGCCGTCGCGAGTGCACACGAAGCGCGGATGGAGACTTCACGCCGTGCGTTCGATCTTGCCTTTCTTGATCTTCGTCTGGGTACCGAGAATGGTCTCGATCTCATCCCAGAATTGCTCGGGTCCTGTCCGTGGATGAAGATCATCGTCATCACGGCGTACGCGTCGATCGAAACAGCCGTGGAGGCATTGCACCGCGGCGCAGCAGATTACATCGCCAAGCCCTTCACACCAGAGCAGGTTGATCTCGTGACGGATCGCCTGATGCAGCTGCGTGCGATGGAACAGCGCATCGCTACGCTCAGTGAGGACCTGGCGCGATTGCATCCTCGTGTGGCCTTCCAGTCGCACTATCCCGAGATGCTGCGCGCTGTCGAAATCGCACGGCAGGTTGCTCCGAGCGAGGCGGTGGTGTTGCTCCGGGGTCCGAGTGGTACGGGAAAGTCAGTACTCGCGCACGCGATCCACGGTTGGAGCACGCGTGCCGCGAGACCTTTCGGAATCATCTCCTGCCCTTCACTCAGTGCGGACCTGCTCGAGAGCGAACTCTTCGGTCATGTGAAGGGGGCGTTCACCGGTGCCATCCGCGACAATCCGGGCCGTATCGCCGCCTGCGAAGGGGGTACGCTGTTCCTTGACGAGATCGGAGATCTGCCGGCTGCGCTGCAACCCAAACTCCTGCGTTTCGTGCAGGATCGCGCGTATGAGCGTGTCGGTGATGCGAAGACGCGTACGGCCGACGTGCGCATCATCACAGCCACCAACACCGATCTGGAATCTGCTGTACGTGAAGGGCGGTTCCGGGAGGATCTCTACTACCGTTTGAACGTTATCCAGATCGATCTCCCATCCCTGCACGCACGTCCAGATGATGTGCAGGACATGGCTCATGATATGCTTGCCTTCTTCAGTGCACAGAATCACAAGTCCATACAAGACTTCAGTGGCGAGGCGATGCAGCGATTGCGCGATTATGCATGGCCGGGGAATGTGCGGGAGCTGCGCAACGTGATAGAGAGAGCCGCCATCCTCTGTACTGATCCCGTGATCGGCGTCAGTCATCTTCCTCCCTCGCTCGCACCCGTCGCACCGCAGATCCAGCTCGGCGACCATGTGTCGCTGGATCGCATCGAAAAAGAACACATCCGTCGCGTTCTTGCAACCACACGTTCGCTACAGGAGGCCGCCGATATTCTTGGGATGAACCAGGCAACACTCTGGCGCAAGCGCAGGGACTTCGAGATCTGACTCCATCGCATCCACCTTGGGAATCGATCGCCTTGCATTATGCAAGGCGATGTGCCGACCGTCATTGAAAGATGCAAGGTGTGCAGGGTCCGATGACCCGCATCGGGCGCTGTGACGCCATGTTGATGGCTGGCATGTGATGTGCACGTCTCTCTGACGGAGGTTGTGCACATGATCGGCATCAGACAAAAACTCATTCTCGGCAACATCAGCTTCCTCACACTCATCGCGGTGATCGGGATCATCACGATCATTCAGATCGATCAGCTCGGTCTGGCGATCGATGTGATCCTCAAACAGAACTACCGCAGTGTCGTGGCCTGCCAGGACATGAAGGAGTCGCTCGAACGGATGGACAGCGGTCTGCTGTTTACTCTCGCGGGGGACGACGCGGCGGGGGACAGCCTCATCGCGCAGAACACGCCAGTGTTTACGGCAGCCCTCCATGCAGCGCTGCACAACATCACGATGCCGGGTGAGGGTGAACGTGCCCGTCGACTTGAACGGCGCTTTGCGGCATTCGTCGACGGGATGCGTGACTTCCGCGATGCCCGCCTTCCACACGCGCAGCGGCGTGCCTTCTACCTGGATACGCTGCAACCGATGTTTCTGGAGATGAAGGACGTCGCACAGGATATCCTTCTGATGAACCAGCAGAGCATGGTCGATGCAAATGACAGTGCTCGGAGGCAGGCGGATTCTGCACGCCGGCGCATGATCTGGGCGATTGTTGTGTCGGCGCTGATTGCAGCGGCCTCCTCCTTCCTTGCACATCGATGGATTCTCCGTCCGGTCAACAGGCTTCTGGAATCCACGAACGACATCCGGAACGGCAATCTCGATCTGGTCATCGAGGTGACATCGCATGACGAGATCGGGAAGCTGTCGGAGTCGTTCAATGAGATGACCGCGGCATTGCGCCGTGCGCGTGCGTCGGATCGCGTCTCCCTGCAACGATCGCGGCGCGCGACCGAGGAGGTGTTCAAGGCACTTCCCTCCGTCATTGCAGTGCTCGACCCCGAGGGTCGCGTCGAAGTTGCGACCGAAGGTGCGGAGAGGTACTTCGGGCTGAGGCCTGGGACTTCTGCAACCACACTCTCGTACCCATGGCTCGAACCGCTTCTGCACCGGGCCTTGATCGACAATTGCCAGGTCGAGGCCGCAGCACCGGAAGGGTACGTGCAGAAGTCCATTGACAATCGGGAGCATTTCTTCCACCCCATGCTCGTTCCCATCCCCGTCTCCGGCAGGCACGGTGAACCGACCGGGGCGGCGCTGATCCTCAAGGAAGTCACCCAGACGATGGAACAGCGTGAACTCAAACGCGGTGTGGTGTCCACGCTCTCGCATCAGCTCAGGACTCCACTGACCTCGTTGCGCATGTCGATTCACATCCTTCTCGAGGAACGGGTAGGCTCGCTCACAGCCAAGCAGGCTGAACTTCTCATGGCCGCACGGGATGAAAGCGAGCGTCTGGTGGGGACGCTTGATGATCTGCTGAATCTCAGTCGCATCGAGGCAGGGAAGGGAAATCTCACGTTGCGCCCTGTCGATCCACGATCTCTCGTTGCGGACGCGGTGACGGTATTCGAGGTCGAGGCACGGGATCGGGGGATCGCGCTCGCACTCGACCTCCCGCAGGACCTCCCGCAGGTCATGGCAGATGCGCGGAAGATACAGCACGTGTATGCGAATCTGCTGGGAAACGCCCTGCGTTTCACCATGCCCGGCGGTGTCATCACCCTCGGTGCACGGCTCCTCTCGGATTGTGTCGAGTTTCGTGTTGCAGACACAGGTCAAGGGATCGCGCGGGAGAACCTCCCCAGGCTCTTCGAGCCCTTCTACCGCGTTCCCGGTCAAGCCTCCGATTCCGGCGTCGGCCTGGGCCTTTCGATCGCACGTGAGATCATTCTCGCTCACGCTGGCGACATGGGTGTCGAGAGCGAACCCGGTATCGGAAGCACCTTCCACTTCACACTCCGCACATCCGACTAGGAGGCGTTCATGTTGATCATCACCGGGGTGGCCGCCATCATGTGCCTCGCCTACCTCGTGTACGCCATCATTCATCCGGAACGATTCTGAACGGTCCCGACCATGCACATTCCCATCCTGCTTCTGATCATCGGTGTCCCTGCCCTGCTTTCTTGGCCATTGGGTCGCTACCTGACTCGGGTGATGCACCCCGACGCACGGACCGGCACGTTGCACGCGACCATCGAGTGCTGGATTCTGCGCATCGCCGGGTCGGCGGGTTACCGAAGTCAGAATTGGAAGACGTATGCTGTTTCCCTGCTCGTCGTCAACGGTCTGATGTTCATCGTCGGCGGTGGGATACTCGCGTTCCAACAATGGTTGCCCTGGAATCCTGATGGGAGGGGCGGCCTGGATCCATCACTCGTGTTCCACACGGCCGCGTCCTTCCTGACAAACACGAACCAGCAGCATTATGCAGGCGAGGTGTCACTCAGCCACTTCTCGCAAGTGTTCGGCCTCATGTGGCTGCAGTTTCTTTCCGCAGCCACCGGGCTGGCTGCACTGGCGGCACTCGCCCGCGTGCTGGCCGGATCCATCGATGTCGGCAATTTCTTTCAGGATCTTCTCAGGGCGACTATCCTGGTGCTGCTGCCCTTGTCCCTCGCGTCGGCAGTGCTGCTGGTGCTGGCGGGCGTTCCCATGACGCTGGAGGGTGCGGTGACTGTTCGGACGCTTGAAGGGGTGATGCAGTCGATTGCACGGGGTCCGGTTGCTGCATTCGTTGCGATCAAACAGGTCGGCACCAATGGCGGGGGATTTTTCGGAGCGAACGCGGCACACCCGTTCGAGAATCCTTCGCAGCTCACCAATGCCATCGAGTGTGCGCTGATCTTCCTGCTTCCGATGTCATCGGTGTGGATGTTCGGGCGCATCACCCGACGCATGCGACATGCCATCGTGATCTGGGCAGTCATGGCCATATTGCTTGCAAGCATGGTGGTGCTGGCCGACGCCGGAGAACATGCGCCTGCACGTGCGATGGCGGGGCTCCCCGTTCAGGTCGCACCGAATCTCGAGGGCAAGGAACTGCGATGTGGTGTGGCGGCCTCGTCGCTGTGGGGTGCAGCGACGACCGCGACCAGCAACGGGTCCGTCAACAGCATGCACGACAGTTTCAATCCCCTCACCTCGCTCGTGACCCTTTCCGGCATGTGGATGAACGTCGCATTCGGCGGAGTGGGTGTGGGCTTCCTGAACATGTTCATCTACATCATCATCGGTGTCTTCATCAGCGGCATGATGGTCGGACGCACGCCGGAGTATTTCAACCGCAGAGTGGAGACTCCGGAGATGAAGCTCGCCGTGTTGACGTTGCTTCTTCATCCGTTCCTGATTCTCGGTGGAACGGCGCTCTTCGCTGTAACCGGCTGGGGCGGGAGCGCAATTCACAATCCAGGGGCGCACGGATTCACGGAGATTCTCTACGAGTTCAGTTCAGCTGCAGCGAACAACGGGTCCGGTTTCGAGGGTCTTGCCGATGCGACACCGGCGTGGAACGTCGTGACCGGCATGATCATGCTGGCGGGCCGCTTCATCCCCATCCTCCTGCCGCTCGCCATTGGCGGCTTGCTGGCAACGAAGAAGTCCACACCGGAAACGTCCGGCACCCTTCGTACCGACACGGTGTTGTTCGGCGTCATCATTGCGGGATGCGTCGTGTTCATCGGTGCCCTGCTGTTCCTGCCGGTTGCTGTACTCGGGCCCATGGCCGAGCACCTCACGGCAGGCATGTAACCTCATCGCCCACACGGACCGAATCACATGATCAGTACCACTCCCGACAATGTGCATGCGAAACTTGCACGTCGTCATGCTCGCCAGGCATCACTCTTCGAACGCTCGCTCGTGCGCACGGCTGTTGTCCGCGCGTTCAGCATGCTTCACCCGCGAAGCATGGCACGCAATCCGGTCATGTTCGTCACCGCAGTCGGTGCCGCATTGAGTACGCTGGTGCTCGTACACGACGCAGTCAACGACGCACCGATCGCGTACACTGCCATGGTGACAGTCATTCTCTGGGTGACCGTCCTCTTCGCAAATTTTGCCGAAGCCCTGGCCGAGGCGCGCGGCAGGGCGCAGGCAGACACACTCAAGCACACGAGGAAGGCGACAACTGCATGCAGAATCACCCAGGCTGGCGAAGAGCGTATCCCATCTGACCAGCTGTCCATCGGAGATCTCGTTCTCGTGGCAACTGGCGAGATCATACCCGGCGACGGCGAGGTTGTGGAAGGTGCTGCGTCCGTGGATGAGTCCGCGATTACAGGCGAGTCCGCTCCCGTTGTGCGCGAGGCCGGTGGCGACCGTTCCGGCGTCACCGGTGGGACGCGTGTCTTGTCGGACCACATCATTATCCGCATCTCGACCGGGGCGGGGGGCTCGTATCTCGATCGCATGATCGCGCTCGTCGAAGGTGCGGAACGGCAGAAGACGCCGAATGAACGCGCGCTCACCGTGACGCTGGCCGGACTCACGCTCGGCTTCCTCATCGTGACGACAGCACTCTGGCCCATCGGGCGTTACTTCGATCTCGATCTTCCGATTCCCACGCTCATCGCATTGATGGTCTGCCTTATTCCGACCACGATTGGTGCCCTGCTGTCCGCCATCGGTCTTGCAGGGATGGATCGAGCCCTCTCGGCGAACGTGCTAGCCAAGAGCGGAAAGGCGGTGGAGCTTGCGGGTGACATCGACACGCTGCTGCTCGACAAGACCGGGACGATCACCATGGGCGATCGCCAGGCGACCGCGTTCCTTCCCCTTGCAGGTGTGAGCCCTGCGCGGCTTGCGGAAGCAGCGGTCTGTGCATCCTTCGGCGATCAGACCCCCGAGGGACGATCGATCGTGCGGCTCGGTTCCAGCATGCTCGGCGAGCACATGCCGCTCGAATCCCAGGATGCCGTGGTGATCCCGTTTTCCGCTCAGACGCGTCTCAGCGGTCTCGACCTTCCTGATGGACGGAGTTATCGCAAGGGTGCGATGGATGCACTCCGTGCGCTCGCAGGATCAATTGACGGCGAGGCGGACATCGAACACCTTCAGCGGATTGTAGATGCTGTCGCGAGAGAAGGGAGCACACCGATCGTCGTCGCCGAGAATTCCGTGCTTCTCGGAGTAGTAGCCCTTGCCGACGTTCTCAAACCGGGCATCCGTGACCGTTTCGAGCGTCTGCGTGCGATGGGTCTCCGCGTGGTGATGGTGACAGGAGACAATCCGCTCACGGCGGCGGCCATTGCAGCGCAGGCCGGAGTCGATGACTACATCGCCGAGGCGCGGCCCGAAGACAAGCTCGCGTACATCCGCCGGGAGCAGCGCAATGGCCGACTCATTGCGATGATGGGGGATGGGACGAATGACGCTCCCGCACTTGCGCAGGCAGACATCGGTGTCGCCATGAATTCCGGGACGCAGGCAGCAAAGGAGGCAGGGAACATGGTGGATCTTGACAGTGATCCGACAAAACTCATCGAGGTGATCGAGATCGGGAAACAGCTCCTGATGACGCGTGGCGCCCTGACCACCTTCTCGCTCGCAAACGATGTTGCGAAGTACTTTGCCATCATCCCTGCGATGTTCATGCTTGCATTTCCGCAACTGGCGGCACTCAACATCATGTCACTCGCCTCATCGCAGAGTGCAATCCTATCCGCGCTGATCTTCAATGCGCTCGTCATCCCTCTGCTCATCCCCGTCGCCCTGCGTGGCGTTCGCTACAGACCGATGCCTGCCGACGGTCTGCTCGCCCGCAACCTCCTCATCTATGGTCTCGGAGGCATGATCACCCCCTTTGCCGGCATCAAGATCATCGATCTCGTCCTGACGCTGACAGGTATCTTCACGTGAGGCTCGAATGAACAGCATCATATCCTCTCGCGAGTTCCGCGACGAACTCGCATCCTCACTCAGAGTCGCGGCTGCCACCATGCTCGTCTGCTGTGTCATCTACGGAGCTGCCGTGTTCGCAATCGCCCGCGTTCTTGCACCCAGCAGTGCGGATGGATCACTGGTCCACCTGCGCGACGGGTCGGCAGTCGGCAGCGAACTCATTGCCCAGTCCTTCACGTCGCCAGGATACTTCCACTCCAGGCCTTCGTCGTGTGGATACAACGCGGCTGCGTCAGGTGGCAGCAACATCTCACCCACATCTCCGGTGCTGCGGGCATCGGCGCTGCAGAACCTCACTCAATACGGTGCTTCGATGGAACAGCCCATCCCGCTTGATCTCGTGACGTCTTCGGGCAGTGGCCTCGATCCTCACATCACCTTGGCTGCAGCACGCTATCAGGCCGCACGTGTGGCAGCCGCACGGGGATACTCCGTGGAACTGGTGATGCGTTGTGTGGGTGCATCGCTCGAGCTGCCGCTCATTGCTGGAACGAACGACACACTGGTGCATGTCTTACGCACCAACATGCTGCTGGACGGCAGGGGAGAGGGACATGTCTGGTGAACGTGCGGAGAATTTTCTCCGGATGATCCGGCGTGCGCAGCGCGGCCGTCTTCGAATCTACCTCGGATATGCAGCAGGTGTGGGCAAGACCTACCAGATGCTGGAGGAAGCGCACCGGCTCTGCGCCGACGGCATCAGTGTCGTCGTCGGCATCGTTGAAACGCACGGTCGCAGTGAGACAACGCGTCTGCTTGACGGTCTTGCCATGCTCCCACGTCGTAACATGCGTCACCATGGCATCGTGCTCGAGGAATTCGATCTCGATGCAGTACTCGCCAGGAAACCTGATGTCGTTCTTGTCGACGAACTCGCGCACACGAACGTGCCGGGGAGCAGGAATGCGAAGCGTTGGCAGGACGTGGAGGAGATACTTGCGGCGGGCATTCACGTCATCTCGACACTCAATGTTCAGCATCTCGAGAGCTTGTACGAGACCGTTGAAAGAGCGACCGGCGTGCGTGTGCGTGAGCGCATCCCTGATCGTGTCGTTGCGGAGGCTGATTCAATCGTAAACGTGGACATCACACCGGAGGATCTGCGCCGACGGTTGATGGAAGGGAAGGTCTATACAAGCGAGCGCATCGAAACCGCGCTTGCGCATTTCTTCACAGAGAGCAATCTCGGGCAGTTGCGCGAACTCACGCTCCGCGAACTTGCAGCGCAGATCGATGCGCGCAGTCGGGACCCGGAGATCAGGGAACGTGGTGTACATCCCGACCAGGTGATGGTCTGCCTGAGTTCGCGTGGACCGAACAGCGAGGCGTTGCTCCGTCATGCGTCACGACTGGCCGGTCGACTCAACCGGAACTGGTACGCCGTCTACGTGCAGACGTCACGAGAACGACCGGCCGTGATCGATGCAGCAACGCAGCGCGCGCTGGCCAATACCCTGACACTCGCGCAGCAGCTTGGTGCCACGGTGTTCACGTACCGGGGGGATGATGTCGTCAAGACCATCCTGCGCTTTGCATCGGAGTACAGGGTCGGTCATATCGTCATCGGTTCTCCCGGCAAACGCCCGTCGTTCATCCGTCGCCTGTGGGGAGCGACCGGTGTGGTCGAACGTCTCATCTCGGAATGCCGCGGCAGTACGGTGGTTGTGTGTGACACGGCTGTTCCGGTGATGGTGGTGGACGATGCGCCAGCCGGCGACCTCGATATTCCCCTCCATCGCATTCGCGTATGGAACACGAGCATTGACAAGGAGGCTGCCATGAGACAGTTGCTCGAGGTGAGCCTCTCTGATGACGTACGCGATGCAGCCTGGCGGGCGCTGCTCGAGCGTGAGGCACAGGGTGTCACGTTCGTCGGCGAGGATGTCGCGATTCCGCATGCGAAGCTTGCGGGTGTGAGCACACCACTCGTCGCGCTGGGCCTCGCGCAGGAGGGGATCTGCGATCAGAGTTCCGGGCAGCGCGTGCGCATCATGTTCCTGTTGCTCTCACCATCTGATGCGCCTCGCATCCATCTCACGGTACTCGCAACCATCTGCCGCCTCGCGCAGGATGATCAGTGGAGACGCGCAGTCCTCACCAGCCGCGTTCCTGCCGACGCTGCGCCGATCATCATGGAGTGGAAGAGACAGGAAGGTAAGGGATACCCCAGATAGTGCTGCTGTAGTGCGTGGGGTCGCTATTGCGCACGGCGGACGCGGGGATCGCGCTGATGACGAGGTGTCCGTACTTCTTCTTCGCCTTGATCCTGCTTGTCCATGTCTGCTCGTAGATGCGTACGGACTGTCCGCCCGCGCTGCTCTCGGAGACGAGAGCAAGTTCCTTTTTGCGGAGTCCCTTGTCCGATTCGAGATGGTGCAGCGTCACGATCGCCGTGTCGGGACCTGTGGCCGCCACAGTCACGCGCAACGTGATCGGCACGTCCTTCAGCTTCGGCATCTTGATCTTCCAGGGGTGCTTCACCGCCATGAAGTAGGCGTCGGGATCCGTGACGAGAAAGGTATCGCGTGGTGTGATGAGTTCGATCGAGAGGATCTCGGGTCCCGTTGGCACTGTACCCCCGTTGATGATGGATGCGGCTGTGAGCCTCCATGAGAATTGCGGGAACTTCTTGTGATCGTCTTCATCGTCGTCATCCCATCTCCGTTCGAAGCGCAGGTTGCGATGCAGCGTCTCGGTGAAGGGCTTGCGATAGGTGACGGATCCCGATGGTGTCATTGCCTTGATCACGAAGTTGCCCTCGATCACAGTCTCCATGCCGACGACCGCGATGGAATCGCCCTGCATTGCGGCCGGTCGTAGGACGGAGCGGGTCACGCGAAGGATTTTTCTGCCATGGGCGATGGGCGTGATCGTATCGGAGACAAAGGTTTCCTTCTGGAAGGCGAGTGCCTTGCCGAGAAACGCGGGACTTTCGTCGAGTGCATCCACATCGCTGGTGACGAGGTCGCGTGTGTCGAGATCCTCGCCCCGGACGACCTGTGCGAAGTATTGCTGATTGTTCGATGCCGGTTCGACCGGCGAGGTTTCTGAGCATCCGGCAAGGATTGCGGGAATCAGGAGCATCGCAGCGACTGCGATGCGCGGATGGCGATGTATCATGGCATGCTCCAGTTTCGTGCATGGAAGGTCGCATGCACCACGTGCGGCATGATGGTGGCATGACCGCACCTGTCGGTGCAATGGAAGGGGAAGGTGCGTCGGATGACTCATTCTACGCCACGATGCGGTGGGGTGTTCCCGTATCCCGTCATCGTGTATACTACGGCACGAATTATTGGTGTTCAGAGAATTCCAACACGTCAGGAGGAGTCCCCATGCGGTGTTCGGTGTTCATTGCGACGTCGGTTGACGGATACATAGCGCGGATGGATGGGGCGATCGACTGGCTGGAGCGGGCGAACAGGTCGGTGCCGGCGGGGGAGGACTGCGGGTACGCGGCGTTCATGGCCACGGTCGATGCGCTGGTGATGGGGCGGCAGACGTTCGAGACGGTGCGTGCATTTCCGGAATGGCCGTATGGGGAGATGCCGGTGTGGGTGGTGAGCCGATCGCTCGAGAGGCTCCCGACGGGAGTGCCGGCAACGGTGCGACTCGTGGCGGAGGATCCGCAGGGCGTCGTCCGGATGGCCGAACAGGAGGGCTGCGCGCGTCTGTACATCGACGGCGGCAGGCTCATCCAATCCTTCCTTCATGAAGAACTCATCACGGATCTGACGATCACCACCATCCCCGTGCTGATCGGAAGCGGGCGTCCGCTCTTCGGTGTGCTGCCGGGCGACGTCCCGCTCAGGCTGGTGTCGTCGCGTGCCTGGGATTTCGGGTTCGTGCAGTCGGTCTACGAGGTGTGACGCGTGGAAATGGAACAGCCGACCTTCGGGCCGGCTGTTCATGCAGAGGTGGTGACTCAGCGGGGGAGGGCGTCGTCGGGTGGGGGACGAAGCGCGGGGGCGGTGAGCGAGAGGTCGGCGTCGCTGCTGACCTTCATGTAATATCCGCGGCCCGGCTCGAACAGGTTGTCCGGCGGGAGGCGGTAGCCGATGCCCGGGTCGTACTGGTAGACGATGATGAGGGCGTCGGCCGGGAATTGACGGATGTCTCCGATGGTGACAGGACCCGATGCGCTGCCGGTGAGATTCCATCCGCCACCCGCACCACGCAGTCGCAGACGGAGATCGCCGCGAAGCTGTCCGTCAATGCGGACGCTGTCGCTGCGTGTGAATTTGATCCAGTACCCCACGCCGAAGGCGAGGGACGTGACCTCGACGTACCCGGTATCAGGGGCGTAGCGGAATGCCCTTCCCGAAACGGCGTCGGGAAGCAGGGTCGCGATGCGTCTGTCTGCGGGATCCACGGGCAGGGAGATGAGATTCCATCCGGCGCGGTAACGGAGCAGCACCGAGCCGGATGTCGGGGTGGCTGAAAAGTTCAGATCGGTTCGGGGACCTGTGAGTGCGGCGATGCCATGCGAGACTGGGGCGAATGCATACATGGCGCTCACCGCGGTCACGGTGTACGCCCCCTCGCGCAGGCCGGACACGGAGAAGCGGCCATCGGCACCGGTCGTGATCGTCAGGACGCTGTCGCCCGTGATGCGGATTTCCACATGCGCGAGCGGAGTGCCGTTCGAGGTGACGAGACCGGAGACGGGGTGGAGTGCGGCGGTGGACACGACAAGCTGCACGGGGATTACGAAGGGAACATTCGTTGCGTTGCCGCCGAGACTGAGGCTTCCGTTGTATGTGCCCGGCGCAAACCCGGTCACGTTCACGCTCACCTCGATGGAATCGCCGTCGCCACCCGATGCCGGGGTGATGCTCAACCACGGCACGGTGGGCACGGCGGTCCAGGCCAAGCCTCCCGACCCGAGGTTCCGGAGGCGGACGGTCTGAGACTGCGGAGCGATGCCGGTCTGCGCGGCAAACTCGAGCGCAGCGGGCTCGGCAGCAAGAATGGGAACGGAGGTGACCGTGTAGCTGACAGGCACACGCAGCGGCATGTTCGAGGCATTTCCCGTGAAGAGGAGCGTATCGAGATAGATTCCCGGAGGCAACACGGTGCTCAATACCGAAACCGACGATGTACCTGATCCTGTCCCCGATGCTGGTGTCATGCCGAGCCACGGACTGCTCCACGAGGCATTCCACGTCAGCGTACCCGAGCCCGTGTTCGTGACTTGCAGCAGCTGTGCCGCAGGCGTCGCTCCGTTCTGCACGGCCGCGAATGAAAACGATGCCGGGGCGACCGACAGGACCGGAGGCGGCATCACGATGGCGATGTTCGCATCGCATGTGTCGGCAACCTGGGGCAGAACCGACGTCCGTACGCGAACCCGTACCGAGGGAGATTCCGGACCTGTCACCGTCCATCCGAACGTACCGGACGATGCGGGCACGGCGCTGGCGAGCAGCTCTGGCCACGTGACGCCGCCATCGCGCGAGAGTTCGATCTGGACGGTCGAGACACCGACTGCGCTCCATGTGATACTGCGTCCCGCGCCGATGGGCCAGCTCTCGCCGCCATTGGGCGAGAGCATCTGCACAGCGGCGACAGCCGGCAACGCACTCGCGTCGAGATAGTACAGGCCCGACGACATCAGGTTCGTGTTGCTGCCATGATTCGCCGACAACGATGCATCGAGGATGTCTCCATCGAAGTGATAGACACCGGTGAGGCCGGTCACGGGACTCTCGTACTCGAGCCGGTGTGTATTGGCGATCTCTGCATCCGTCCGCGCGAGATTCCACAGGCGGAGTTCGTCGACGCGTCCGGCAAGCGCATATGCCGCAGCCGGCAGACTCTGCATGTCGGCGGCGCCGACAAGCAGCGGCGACTGGTTGAAGGGTGCGGCGCCGTTGAATACCTGCGATCCGCGCGGGACACCGTTGATGTACACCCGCGCCGTGCCGCTGTTCCCTCCGTACGACCATGTGGCTGCCACATGTACCCACTGTCCGGTAGGCAGGGGATCCGTGCTCTCGACTGCGTTCGACCACACACCGTTGGGCGCGAAGCGCAGACGCCCGTTCTGCTTGTTCACGCCGAGCCAGTACGAAAAGCTGTTGAACGTTGCCGACCCCTTGCACACGAAGGTCTGGAACGCCGTCGCCGCACCACCAGTCGAAAGGTACGCCCAGAGCTCGAGCGAATAACTGCCTGCGAACGCATTCGCCGCATGTGTCGGAATGGAGAAGTAGTCGAGGCCCGTATTCCCGGTGTTCGGCATCACCGCGGCGATGCGTCCATAGTGCGCGGACGCCGGGCCGGCAAGCCAGTTGACCGTACCGACCGTGCTGCCGGTGTTCCCGCCCGTCGAATCGACCGCATCGCCATTCAACCGCCACGCCGCGAGCAGCGACTGCCCGTACAGACCTCCACGCCATGCCTGCGGAATCCGGTGCAGCGAGCCCAACGCCGTCGTCATGGTGATCGCAGTTCCCCAGATGCGCACCTCATCGATGCCGCCGTCGAAGAAATAGCTGGCACTCGCGCCCTGACGGTCGGCCCCGATGCGCAGATCTGCATTCGACGTGCCGAGCGACACGGTGATGTTCGAGACGATGCGGTCGAGCGCGCCGTTGATGTAGAATCGCACTTCATTGTCCTTGTCGGAAAACGTCACGGCGACATGCGTCCACACACCCAGCGGCACTGCGGCGTTGCCATCGGTCACCGTTCCCGACCCAGGGTAGAAACGAAGCGACCCAGCGGTATTCAATCCCAGCCAGTATCCTACGTTCCACGTATTGCCGACGATGGTCGGGAAATTCGCATACGAGGCCGGTCGGATCCACGCATCGATCGTCAGTGCCCCGTTCTGCGCGAGCGTCGCATTGAGCGCCGCGGTGTTCGGAACACTGATGTACGATGCCCCGGAGAATTCGGCATGGCGGTTCATCACCGGATAGGCGGCGTGGGCGGACGCAGCCAGCGCACAGAGCAGCGCCACGGTCCACGGTGCGAGAGAGCGGAATCGTTCAAACATCAGCGCACGTTGTTGCTGGTGGGGGATGGGGGAAACCGTCGACGCTTACCTGATGACAACCGCACGCGTACGCGTCTGACCTGCAACGTCAATGCGGAAGCGGTACACGCCGGCAGCGAGCCGCTCGCCGCTCGCACTGCGTGCATCCCACATGGCGACATGACGTCCGGGCGCCTGCATCGCGGTGGAGACGAGCGTGCGCACGGTGCGACCGAGCAGGTCATGCACGGTCACCATGACGGGTGCCGCAGTTTCGAGGGTGTAGTCGAGACTCGCGGTGATGCCCGCGGCATCCGTTGGATTCGGATACACCGCTCCGACACTGAATGCGACGGGAGCAGGGGCTGCAGGCGCGCCGAGCACCATGTCGACATGCACGGGAATGACGAGTGGCGGGGAAGAGAAGGACTGCCGGATCGTGACGCTTCCCGACGTGCGACCGCCGTCGAAGGCGAGCTGCGTGACGCTGATGCGGATGTCCTGTGCGCCTGTCCCCATCGTGCGATCGATCTCGATCCACGAATCGCTGACCGATGCGTTCCACGACGCCGTGGTCGAACTCGGTGTGACGCGCACGGTCTTCGGTGCGGGCGGCACGCTGTCGCGCGATCCCATCGCGAAGACGATCGACGCCGGTGCGGCGGTAAAGGTCACGGGATCGAGCAGGTACTCGACGGCGATGTTGATGTCTCCGGTCGGGAGCAGCGACACGACGCTGTCGCCACCGCGCACCGAGCGGTTGTCGATGCGCAGGGATTTGATGTTGTCGCCGAACGTTGCAGGCAGGCGCAGTGCCACGTTCTGCCAGGTGCGTCCCGCCTGAAAGCGGATGCGGTAGTTCTCGGTCAGCGTCTGGCCGGTGGCCGGCCAGGAGCGGTAGTCGATGGCGGATCCCTCGCCGAGCGCAACGCCCGACGAGGGTGCCACAAAGCGGGCATCGAAGATTTCGGTGGGCGGCACGGGCGGCAGTTCCTGCTCGCCCAGTGCCGCGGCGAGCCTGGCGCG
>JAEYUG010000027.1 GCA_023432805.1 Bacteroidota bacterium
TGTTTGTGGGTGGGGGGGGCGGCGGTGCTGGCCGCCCCCCCCCCCCACCCCCAACTCAGGCTGTCAGGAGCGCTGTGTAGCGCCGCTGTAGAACTCTCATCACATCCTGCCATGTCCGATGCCAAGATCGAGCGTGATCACAGGTTGTAGCAGGGTGCCATCCCCCGCGAACTGAGCCCAACGAAGATCCCGCCCAGACTTTCCCGGCAAGGGACTGCTGCGCAGTTGGTCGACGATGAACTGCATTGCCGCGACTTCACCTTGCATCTTGAGGTAGCGCCGAGTAGCTTCGTCGATCTGCCCCAATTACGCCGTTGTATCTGTCGCCCTTTTCAGATGCTGCCGAGTCGAACACGTCTTGCGTTGATCCTTGCGGTACTGATTTGTGGGAGCTGGCCTGCCGAATCGCAGCAGGAGAGATGGTACTCGTTGAGCGATGAGCAGTTTGTGGCAATGGTGGAATCAATTCAGGACTACGCAAGGCTCCCTCATGGTTGGTCCTACTCGTTCGTTTCGAGTGCTTCCGGTGACGTCTGCCATTCCGTGTTTGCGGACATCCCAGTTGGAAATTATGTGAGTGCACCGTTTCCCAATCCATATGATCCGCGAGTAGATGGTCTTGTGCGAATTCCTGTGGACGCAGGTTCGCCGCATACGCGTTCCGGCCTATACATTCACACGCTCTCCGGTTCGCTCGTCCGGTCTCGGTACGGTCTCGACATCCGAAAGGATGCCCAGCTCGGGAGGTTCGTGACTTGGGATGGGAGCAATCTCGACGGTCGCCATGCACAAAGCGGTGTGTACATTTACACACTCCAACTCGGAACAGAGGTCAAGACAGGTAAGATCGCTGTCGTCAGGAAACACTGAGTTGGCGCGGACTCGATCCCATCATCTCCGATCAACGTGGAGCTGGGCGACGGCTGCAGCGGGTGATCTCCCGCGAAGCCCGTGGGTCATAGGCATCGTGACGCGATGAATCTTTTCAGTGGGCTGGGTGTTGTGGGGGGAATGAACAAGGAGGGTGTGTGAAGGTTCTGCTGACGGGTGTGACGGGATACATCGGGAAGAGGCTGCTGCCGATGCTGCTGGACGAGGGGCATCACTTGGTGTGCAGCGTGCGTGATCGGAACAGGATGCCCGATGGCTTCCGCAATCATGCGCGGGTGTCGGTGGTGGAGGTCGACTTTCTGCAGGCGGAGTCCGAGGGCGCAATTCCCCAAGACATCGACGCGGCGTACTATCTGATCCACTCCATGACGTCGGGACGCTCGGACTTCTCGTCGCTCGAAGCGCAGTCCGCAGAGGCGTTCGTGCGCGGCATCGACCGCACCAGCGCCCGGCAGATCATCTACCTCGGCGGCATCACGCCCGACAAGGCGCTCAGCCAGCATCTCGCATCGCGCAAGCAGGTCGGCGACATTCTCCGCTCCTCGCGCGTGCCGGTCACGGAACTGCAGGCCGGCATCATCATCGGCTCGGGTAGCGCCTCGTTCGAGATCATGCGCGATCTGGTGGAGAAGCTGCCCGTGATGATCACGCCCCGCTGGCTCGACATCCGCCATCAGCCCATCGCGGTGCGCGACGTGCTGAATTGTCTCTCGGGCGTGCTCGGCAGGGACGACTGCATGCCCGGGATCTTTCCGATCGGCGGCACGGAGGTGCTGACCTACAGGCAGATGCTGCTTGTGATCGCGCGTGTGCGCGGCCTGCGCCGGCTGATCATGACGGTACCGGTCATGACGCCGCGGCTCTCGTCGTACTGGCTGTACTTCATCACGTCGACCTCGTATCCGCTGGCCGTGCAGCTGGTGCACTCGATGAAGATCGAGGTGCTTGCGGGGGATGGGTCACTCGCGGAGCGGCTCGGCATCGAGCGGACGCCTTACGAGGTCGCTGTCAGGCGCGCCTTCCAGGTGATGGAGGAGGACGCCGTTCCCTCGAGCTGGAAGGATGCGCTGAGTTCGAGCGCCTCACCCGTCACGCTGCCCGCCGGCACGGAGGTGCCGGAATACGGCGTGTACCGCGACTTGCGCGAGATGGAGATTCCCGCCGATGAGGAGCGCGTGCTCGACAACATCTGGTCGATCGGCGGGGAGCGCGGCTGGTATGCGGCGGACTTCCTCTGGCACATGCGCGGTATGCTCGATTCGATGGTCGGCGGCGTCGGTCTCCGTCGCGGCCGGACGAACCGGTCGACGATTCATCCCGGCGACGCGATCGACTTCTGGCGCGTGCTCGCGGCTGATCGCTCTGACAAACGCCTGCTGCTCTTCGCGGAGATGAAGGTTCCCGGCGAGGCGTGGCTGGAGTTCCGCATTGTCACGAGCGGTGGTCGTTCGCTGCTGCGGCAGACTGCGACCTTTCGTCCCCGCGGCCTCTCGGGCCGCCTGTACTGGTATGTGGTCATGCCCTTCCACGCTCTGATCTTCGGCACCATGTGCCGGCGGATCATCACCTATCGGGAGAATCCGTAGAGCGACAGCTGTGCGTGCCCTGCGGTTGGAAGGCGCATTTTTCTCCACGAACGCATCGCTGCTTCATGGTCAGGAATCAAAGGGCAAGGTTGTCTCTTTTCTTTGATCGAAGATGGAGAACGGCATGTCGCATTCGCGTGGAGCGCGGGGCGGTCTGATGTACGTGGTGGCATGTGCGCTGGGTGTGCTGCTGCATGCCAGCCTGTGTGCGCAACCGGTGCTGCGCGTGAACCGCGTGTCTGCAGACTGGCGCACGATCAGGGTGGGATTCCAGTTCTGGTGCGACGGTGGAACGGTGGTCACACTCACCGATTCGCTGCTCGGCATCGTCGACAGCGGTCATGTCGTTTCGTCGTACACACTCGACGTACCCGATCCATCGGGGACATCGAAGATCAGTGTCGGGCTTGTGTTCGATGCATCGGGCTCGATGGTCGGCGCATACAACCAATGGATGATTCGCGGTGGGAGCAGCTTCGTCCGGGAACTTGATGGTGCGGACGATGAGGCGAGCGTTCATTTCTTCAACTCAACGGTCGTCGACACGCTGCCCATGACATCCGACACGGCGCGTATGCAGGCGGTCATCGGATCCATACCCGCAGACAAGGGGACGATGGTGTTCGACGGCACCTGGGCGGGTCTGCAGGAAGTGCTCGCGCACGGCCGCAATGCGACGCGCGCGGTGATCTCCATCACCGATGGAGGGGACGGGGCATCGGAACATGGTCCATACGATCTCATCCGGTTTGCCTCGAGGCATGGGATCAGGGTGTTTACGATCGCGCTCGGCCTGGGTGGGTCGAGTGATCAGCTCCGCATGATTGCGGAACAAACCGGTGGGACGTACTACGCAACGATGGTTCCCGACTCGCTGCCGGCCATCTACCTCGACATCCTTCGCCGCCTGCGCTATCGCTGCGATGAGTACGTCGCGACCTTCACGAGCGCGACTCAGCCCGATGGCCTACTTCATCCCGTCGAGCTTGCGGTGACCGGTGTCTGCGGCGGACATGCAACCGGCAGGGGAGAGTATCGCGCACCGCTGCTGACCGGCATCACGCCGCTGCATGGTGTCGTGCAGGAGGCGCTGCGGATCGAGGTGTTTCCCAAGCCGTCGCACGGTGTGCTCACTATCCGCCTCGATGGCGGTGATGCACGGGTCGCACGCGTGTTCGTGATCAACAGTGCGGGCAGGATCGTCCGCCGCGTCGATGATGTACCCATCGGCAGCGCGCTGCAGCACACGATCGATCTGACGGGCGAACCCTGCGGCAGCTACGTCATCATGGCGCAGTCCGGACTCCACCGCACGTTCACGAAGGTCACCCGCTACTGACACACCCGGATGGTGTTGCATAAATACGGAGTATCGGCTCCGGAAGTCTTGCATTTGCGTCATGTCAGAGGTATTATGTGCCCTCACCATCTGAAGGAGATGCAGCCATGTGCATTCGTTGTCATCAACGCATCATCATGCTGGTGTCCGCAGCAAAGAGGGTGGATGCATGCGTCGACTGAGCGTTCTCTACACGACCATCTTCCTTTCCTGGTTTTTCGCGTCATTACCTGCGCCTGCACAGACCACCATGACGCGCAAGGCACCTTCCTACGCGTTCGAGGTCGGGAAGGAGTACGTTTACACATACTCATTCAAGCAGGTGGACAAGACGGCCTTGGAACATCATCATGGCGACAGCTTTCTTGAGACCCGCACCATCAGCATCTGCACAGTCGCCGTCGATTCTCTCGGAGAAATGCTGCTCGTGTTTACGATGACGAACGAGAACATTGACCCCGTGGGCGATCTTGACGCGAACGGCCTTGAACAGGGAATTCGAGGTGGATGGGAAAACAAATTTCGCGCCCTGGTGTCGCCTGTGGGTCATGTCCGGAACGGGGAGATCCTGGAACCATCGGAGTCCACAAGGGCATTCATTGAGGAAGCGAAAAATGTCAAGCCAGGTCAGTATATGTGGCGCCTTCCAGATTCGATCGCCGTGAAGGATTTCACTACGATGAGAGGGCCATGCGAATCGATACTCGTGCTGAGCATGGGAAGGAGACGGTCTTCAAGGAACACCTTCCGAACTTCTCTCCGACAGAGTACAGGGATTTTGGTCAGCGCATCATCTTGCGAGCCAACGGCTACCTGGAATCCTGGGTGGGGAGGACGACCATGTACTTCATGTCGCGACCGGGTCCCAAAGTCTTCATGTTCGAGCACTCGATCACATTCATTGAAATTCGCCCTTGCCGGCAGTCAGACTGATCGCATTCAGTCCGATTGACGCAATGGACCTTCATGTATCATTTCCAATACGGAGGACGTGTGAGAATTGCATCGCTGTGGATGTTCATCGTCGTGTCTGCGTTCTGGGGTTGTGGAACCAAGTATCCGTCGGGCGAGGTGCCCATCACCGAGGGTGCGGTCGAGCAGGCGAGCTGCAGCGTCGAACTCGACACGACGGGGCATCAGAAGTACGAGGTGTCGGTGACGTGGGTGGAGTCCGCACCATATCAGCCCTCCGATTCCGTCGCGGGTCCGGTCGTGAACTACAATGTCGAGTACTGGACGCGCGACGAGACGGGAGCGCTGCGCCGGCACGGTGCCATTCTCGAAATGCACAATGTGAAGGACAAGTTCACGCGTGCGCGGTACTCGTGGTTCGCCGACAGTATGATGACGGTACGCTTCGAGGCGGCGACATCGGAGCAGCCCTTTGAAATGCACCTCTACGGCTGGAAGAACGTGAGCGGCGGGATGGAACGGATCAAGGATTTGTGAGGGGGCGCTGCTGCAGGGGACGGGAGGGCGGCTCCGGGGAAATGGTGAAGGTGAAGGTGCTTCCCCGGCCGGGTTCGGAATCGACGTGGAGGCGTCCGCCGAGCGCGAGCACGTAGGAGCGGACGATGGTGAGGCCGAGGCCGCTTCCCTCATACTGTCTGTTGCGATTGGTTTCGCTGTCGGACTGCACGAAACGCTCGAAGATGGTGTCGAGCTTGTCGATGGGGATTCCCTCGCCGGTGTCGCGCACGAAGAAGAGGGTGTCGTCGCCGTTGCGTCTGCAGCCGAACTCCACCTCGCCCTCGCGGGTGAACTTGATGGCATTGCGGATCAGGTTGATGAAAATGGTCTCGAACATGTGCCGGTCGGAGACGATGTGCCTGATGCAGTCCGGCTCGCAGTGGGCGATGCGGAGGGCGAGGTGCTTTTCCTGCGCCTGGGTGAGGAAGAAGTCGTACAGAAAGGTGTAGACCTCCTCGAGGTCGATCGGTGCGGGGGTGACGGACACCTCTCCTGATTCGATGCGGGAGATTTCGAGGATGCTCTCGATGGTGGTGAGCAGGCGGGCGCCGCTGCGACGGATGATGTCGATGAGTTCGACGCGCTCGTCGCTTCTGATCTCTACCAGATCGAGCAGGTCGACGCATCCGAGCATGCCGTTGAGAGGGGTGCGGATTTCGTGCGACATGTTCATGAGGAAGGCAGACTTCAGGCGGTCGTTGACTTCGGCGCGCTCCTTGGCCGCACGCAAGTCCTCTTCCATGCGCCGTCGGTCGCTGACATCACGGGCGAGGGTGACGAAGGTGGCTTCCCCATTGATGATGCACTTGCCCACCCGCACTTCGACGGGAAAGGCCGTGCCATCCTTGCGCAGGTGTGTTCCGTAGATTGTCTTCGGTTGCTCCAGTTCGGTCGAGTCCCAGACTGTCTGGGCCTGGTCGAGATCGAACTCGAGGTCGATGTCGGGCACGGAGAGGCACAGGAGTTCGTCGCGTTCGTAGCCGAGGCTTTCACAGGCGCGCCGGTTCACTTCGGAGAAGCGGCCGTTGTAGTCGTGGATGAAGAGGGCGTCGCCGGCCTGTTCGATGAGGGTGCGGAAGCGTGCTTCACTGTCAGCGAGCTCGCGCGTGCGTTCTCCGACGAGAAGTTCGAGGCGATCGCGGTCCGCGCGGCGTTCGAGGTTGGACTGACGGATCTTCACCATGATCCGCATGAGGATCGTGAACTCGGTCATGTCGATCGGCGAGGTCAGGTAGGCTTCACCGCCGGCCTCGAGGGCGAGCAGGCGGTATTCGCGTCGCTGCTCGCTGCTGCTCAAAAAGACCACCGGGGTATCCTTCAGCAGTGCTTCCGTCTTGAGTCTGCGGCAGACTTCGAAGCCGTCCATGCCCGGCAGGACGATGTCGAGGAGGATGATGTCGGGCGTGATGTCTCGTGCGAGGGCGATGCCCGCCTGCCCGCTCATGGCCGTGAAGATCTGTGCGTCGGGATAGATCTCCTTGACGGCAGATTGTGTACTGCTGAGCGCAGAGTGGAGATCATCAATGAGGAGAAATGTCAGCATGGCGCCTTCTCTCTGCTGCAAGGGATGTCGGCCTGTACCGGCTTGAGTGCATCTTTGTTATGCGCATGACCTCCGCCGGCGGTTCCCGGTCTCCGATGTGGGGAAGCATCCGGAGCGGCCATTGCGGGTCATGAAGCGCGCATCATGCGAATCGTTCTCAATATGCCCCATTTGTTCTCGCGGGGAAAGATGCAGATTGTCGCGTCGTGCAAAATATGCATAGTGAAATGTCTATGCTCCCTGCATGGCTGCAATGCCTCGAGTGCTTTCAGTCACGCATGTCATGCTGCGGCGGGGATGCATGCAGCGCGGCACGACCCAACGGCAATTCGTCGGATCGTGCCGCATGCATTGATTCGCAGGAGCTGCGAAAGCGGCTACCGCGGGAGATGCACCATCCGGCCCGTTTCGATGCGGACGCCGGCAACTGCCCGGTAGTAGTACACGCCAGGGGACAGCACGCCTGCTTCGAATGTGATCGCGTGCGTCTGGCCGTTCTTTACATGCTGATCGAACATGCGTCCGACATGGCGACCAAGATGGTCGAACACATCGAGGGATACGGGTCCGTCTGCATGCGCGACGAGGGAGATGGTTGTGTGATCACGAAATGGATTCGGATGCACGTTGATCGTCATCGCCTGCGGACCGCTGCTCTCGCGAGATTGCTCGGCACCCGCCTTGGGAACAGGGCATTGAATCGTCTGCGCGTTCATCGCCGCGAGCAATGCCTGCGCCTGCGCGATCAGATAATTCGCCTGTGCCGTGGTGAGCACGCTGCCGGCCAGCAGGCTCTGCACCTGGTTGATGAATGCCTGCAGCATGTTCATCGCCGGGACGACCTGCCCGCGACAATACTTGTTCTGTGCATCGGTGAGTTTGGTGATGAGCGCGTTTCTGACACCACCACTTACCGGAAGATTCTGGATGAATGTCTCCGTTGTTGTGACCAGCCCGTCGATGTCCAACACGGGATCGCACACATCGCCGATCCCGTCACCATCGCTGTCGTGCTGATCGGCGTTGGCTGTCGTCGGGCAGTTGTCCACCGTGCCGCAGACACCGTCGCCGTCGACGTCATCGATAAGGAGCGTTGCTGCGGCGCTTGCGGTGGAACCGCAGCTGCTGCTGAAGACCGCGTGGTACATGCGACCGTTGTCGCCGGTTGTCGCCGTGAAGGTGAGTGTCGGGGAGGTTGCAGCGGGGATGTCGTTCCATGAACCGCCGTTGTCGGTACTCACCTGCCACTGCACCGTGGGTGCCGGTGCGCCGCCCGCATCGGCCGTGAACGAGACGCTCGTCGAGGGACATGCGAGCTGATCTGTGGGATCGAGCGACACCACCGGTGCGAGGCAGTTCTGCACGACGATCCCCGCGGGATTGCGCACGGGCGATCCGGACGCCGCGGTGATGGCAGGTGTCAGATCGATCACGCCGCTGCCGTCGAGCTGCGCCTTCTGGATCTTCGCCGGACCCGGTACTCCGGCCTCGGTCCAGTACATCTCGCCCAGCGTGAGATCGAGTGCGATCCACAGAGGAGATGCCAGTCCGCTGACGAGCGTGACCGGTGCGCTTCCGTCAAGATTGCATCGACGGATCGTGCCGGGTCCCGTACCCGCGGCCGAAAACTGTTCGACCCAGTAGATGGCACCGCCGGCTGCATCGATTGCGATGCCAGTGAGGCCGTTCAATGCGTGCGACGTGAGCACGGTCGCAGGCGCACTGCCGTCGAGACCGGCAGACCTGATGACGCCCTGTCCGCCGTCGCACCAGTAGATTTTCCCGCCCGCGTGATCGACCGCAATGCCGCGCAGATTCGCCGCATCACCGACCGGGTAGGTGACGATCGCCTGCTCGCCCGAGCCGTCGAAATGCGCACGTCGGATTCTGCATCCTTCATCCGCGCGCGTGGAGGTCCAGTACATGACACCCGCGGTGGCATCCACCGTCATGCCGCGGAACGATGAGGCACCGCCGGCATTCGGCACGGGATCGTACACCGTTGAACCGTTGAACGCAGCGGGCCAGCGCTGCACATGTGCAGCTGGTGGTGCACCGCTGAAATACACGGCCTCAGCGGCATACATGGTGCCGGAGGCGTCGTCGAGTGCCGCTCCCTGCGGACGCGTGCCCGCGGGTATCGCGATGCTGGTCACCGCGCTTCCATCCGTAGCGGCTCGTCTGAGCAGGGGCGTCGCGTGTGTCGCTTCGATCCAGAACATCTGCTGGGCCTGGGCCGCGGGTGCCTGCAACAGACTCCATGCGACGACGGCCAGGGTAATCCGTATGACGTGTTTCACTGTCGTGTCCTTTTTCATTGTGCATGGGGGAGTCTAGTTGCGCGGCGGAAAGAGGCCGGAGATGCAGATCACCCACTTCAGTCCGAGGTAGGGCTGCATGTTGTTGTGCGGTTGACCGCCTCCGGTGGCAGCAACACTAGCCGGAAGCAGTTTCGCGCCGTTCGAGCCGGTCTGGTAGGCTGGCACGCCCGCTGCATTCGCGGCTAAGACCGTGCCTGCGGGTGAGGATTCGGTTCCGGCGCCGCTGCCTGCCTGCACCGCATGTGTGTGCACGGGCATCTGCACCGCCATGAGCGTCACGGTCGGCGACCCGCCAGATTCTCCCAGCACACGCGGGGTCAGACCGGGTCCCTGCCCCACCCCGATCGGTGTGCGACCGTTCAGATTCGGAAGCGCGAACGTCGTCTGTCCGTTGCCGCCGTAGGTCGTGCCGAGAATCGAGAAGAGCGCAGTGTTCTGGCTGATGGAGAGGATTTGACCGTTGCAGTCGGCATAGCCGCGCATCGCGAAATTGTACGGCACGAGCGTGATGGTACCGATGTATTCATCCTGTGCGGAAGCAGTCTGCGCGCAGATGCCGAGCAATGCGGTCACGAGCAGGAAGAGTGCGGCGACGCGCGGCATCGTGCCATGCGCGTGACCGGCATGCGTGCGGAACGCGTGGAGGCGTTCGTGGTGCATGTTCGATGCATTCGTTGTGTCGAGCATGATCGGCGTCCTCAGTTTTGCGAAGGGTAGATGCCCTGAAGGGCGATGATGTAGCGCAGCGCGAGCGTGGGCATCCGATTCTCGTGGGGCTGGCTTCCCCCGGCAGGTGCGATGGCCGCGGGATGCATCGTGACCGAAGGTACTGGCGCAAAATTCCTCGAAAGATCACCGCTCACGGCCGGCACCGCACCCGTCGGTGACAGCACGGTGGCCCCGACCGCCGAGACCGCGAACCCGTGCGTGTGCGTCGGCAGTTCGCCCACGCTGAGCGTGTGCGATTCCTGACCGCTGCGTTCGCCGAGCACGATGCCCGAGGGCGACCCCGCCTGCACGGGAACCCGTCCGCGAAGATCGGGCAACGCAAAGGTCGTCGTACCGTTGCCGCCGTACGTGGTGCCGAGCAGCGAGAACAGCGCCTGATTCTGGTTGATCGGAAGCAACTGCCCGGCGCACTCGGCCCAGCCGCGCGGCACGAAGTCGAAGGCTACGAGCATGATCTGACCGAGGTAGGGCTGGCTGGCGTCCTGTGCGCGCAGCGGCGATCCGCCACCCGTCATCGCCAGCAGCATCACTGCGAGGAGGAGCAGTTTCCGGGCTCCGCGAAACATGTATGCGCGCGTCATGTGACACCTGTGAGGAAAGGGAGTTCCTGAATTCGTGGATGCGTGCAGGAGGTCTGATGCAATGCGAGTCGTCATGATCAGTTCCTCGGGGGATAGATGCCTTCCAGACAGATGATGTACCGGATGGCGAGGAAGGGTTGCATGTTGGGATGCGGCTGGGATCCGCCCGCACTCTCAAGCGTCGCGGCATGCATCGCTGCGTCGGGCGTGGCGGTATATGCACCGACCCCATCGGGGGAAGCTGCCGGAACCGCCCCTGCCGGTGAAGCCGTCGCGCCGAGCGTCGCTGCTGCCTGCAGTGCATGACTGTGTGCGGGAATCTGCGTCTGTGTCAGGGTGACACTCTCGACTCCTGAACTCTCGCCGATTGTGTAGGAGGAGAGTCCGGGTCCCTGTCCCGCACCCACCACCGCGCGTCCGCGCAGATCCGGCAGCGCGAAGGTGGTCTGCCCGTCACCGCCGTAGATCGTGCCGATGAGGGAGAAGAGCGCCTGATGCTGTGCGATCGAAAGCAGCGACCCGTCGCAGTCGTGCCAGCCTTGGGGAGCGAAGGTGCCTGAAAACAGCTTCACCTGACCGACGAATCCCGCCTGGGCATGCATCGACGTGGTGGAAGCGAGGGGAAGCACCAGCATGAGCGCGAGCGCGATGCGCCATCGCATTGCCGCATGATGATGCGTGCGACCGGCCGGGGAGCCGATGGATGAACGATGCATGACACACTCCTTGTGTATGTGATGAGTGAGTGATTCCGGCATGGACGCGCGGCATCGCAACCATCGAAGGGACGATGGAGGCGGCAGCCCGCCTACGCGATGCCCGCGCCACATCGGCGCAGAATTCAGAGTTGCTATGTCTTGATTATGAAACAGGAAGTTATGCGGAAACGCATCAGATGCAAGGGACGCTGCCGTATCCCTCGGAACATGCGCAGCCGCTGCGTTGCGGGATCAGACAATGCAGGTCTTCCGGTCTGAAGTGGCGGGGGGGAGACGCTCGCATCGCCTGCTGTTGCATCTTGCGTGAAGGGGGGTAACTTTGCTGCTCCATCACCATCACCATGCACGGACGCGATGAGGACGTCATGATCGGGCGAAGAAAACAGCCTTGTGTCGGAGGCCTTGCGGCATGCGCGGGTGCGTACCTGATCGCAGTCGTGTGTGCTGTGATCCTGCCGGGGTGCGAACAGGAACCGCACGGGACAAATCCATGCGACTGGGTGACGGATCCTTCATGCACCACACCGGATCTCGGTCTCCCGTATCTCTCCGTGGGAAGCTTCTCAGAAGGGCTGGCCGGGGTGCAACTGCCTGATTTACGATACGGTGTGATCGACACGACAGGAAGGCTTCTCTTTACGACACCCTACGGTTTGTACCTGTTTGTCGATTATCCTGGTTCGGAATATCACGAGGGACTGCTGGTCTGCCACGATCCGACATTGTATGGACTTCTGGACAGGAATGGCGAGACGGTCGTGGCACCGATGTATTCGCACCTCGATGATTTCTCCGAGGGACGCGCTGTAGCGCAGCTTCGCCGCGGCGGGCCATTCGGGTACGTTGATCGGACCGGCACGTTTGCCATTCAACCGACCTTTGTCAGTGCAGCGTCCTTTTCAGAGGGCCTGGCCTGTGTTGGGATCGATTCCCTTCACCATGGATACATCGATCAGACCGGTACCATGGTGATCGATCCCGTGTACCGCGCCGGAGGCAGATTCTCCGAGGGACTCGCGCCGGTGCTCACGGCTGACAGCACGTGGAGATACATCGACAGGACAGGCGCCGTCGTCTTCACCATGGATTCGCTCGGATACTGCCGCTCCTTCACGGAGGGACGCGCTGCCGTGCGCATGAAGAAGGGCAATTCCTGGGCCTTCATCGACAAGTCCGGGCGTAGGGTCACGGAGTGGTACACCGGGACGGTGGGAGATTATCATGATGGCATGTGCGGTCGCATGCTCGGAAGTTATGGTTCCCTCTGGGATGAATACATCGATCTTTCGGGCAATCTCGCGTTCAAATCCCCGTATGTATCAGGCAGCACAGATTACTCCAACGGTTACGCTTCGGTAGTGGAGTACTGCTGCAACTGGTTGTCCATGCCCTACAGGATGGGGCTGATCGACCGGAAGGGCCGTCTGGTGATTCCCATCACATATCAACACATCGGTCCATACAGGAACGGCTGGTTTCCCGTGCGAAGCGCTGGCCGCGCAGGCTTCATGAATCTGGAGGGCAGAATCCTACGCTGAAACGGCACTGATGCACACGTCGCGACAACGGCGGCACTCGTATGAGCGCCGCCGTTTTTTGTCTTCATAGCTGCTGGGGTCGGTATCCAGCGGCGTTGACAGGGTCGCGAGGCAAGGATCACAACCGTAATGCGTCAGGGATGGCGGATAACGAGCATCTTGCGTAATATTGAGTCATATGTGGCGCATTACCGCTCATCCAGTCAATTCCTTCACCGTAGGTGAGGCATGAAAATCACCAGGATAATGAATGACCGGGTTGTCATCGAAGAACTCGGGCAACGAATAGCTGCAGTCAGGATCAGTCGTAATCTCACCCAAACCGCTCTGGCAGAGGAGGCAGGGATCGCCCGGCGGACAATCGAACGCTTTGAAACGGGCCAAGGTAACATCCAACTTGCTGGATTTCTACGGATTTGCCGTGTTTTGGACCTGCTCGAGCGACTGGATGTGCTTTTTCCTGAAAACGTGCCCGGTCCGATGGATCATGTGAGGCGGAAGGGTCGTGTTCGGAGACGTGCGACGGGCTCACGTGCAGTGAAGGCGTCTAAACCGTGGGCGTGGGTGGACGTATGATGTCTGCCGGTGATCGTCGATCAACCGGCATCCAGCCTTTAGCGCGAAGATCCGCGCGGCGCACAGGCTGCGGTTCGGAGCATGATCAGCGCTGGAGGATGATCCAGACAGGGGGGCTGAGTGGGGACTCGGCGCCGCCGGTGGCCTGGACTTTCACGCGGTAGAGATAGGGTCCGTCTGCACGCAGGGAGGTGTCGACGTAGCGGGTCCCGCCGCCAGGCACGGTCGCGACCGCGGAGAGGTCGTAGCCTCCGGCCTCGCGGTAGATCACGAAGTGATGGGCCTCGCCGTTGCGCGGTGTGTATGACCACGAGACCGTGATCGCCGCCGTGGCGCTGTCGTACTCGGCACGCAGGGACTCGACGGCAGGACGCACGCCGCTGTCGAAGGGGCGCGCATGCACGGCCACGTCGGTGCGCGCACGGAGTCCCGCCGCATCAACAGCCTCGAGGTGATAGAAGTACGCGGTGCCGGGCACGCCGGTGCTGTCGAGCCAGCGCTCCTCCGCGGGCGCCAGGCGCGCGATTTCGCGCCAGACGGTGTCGACCTCGCTCGAGCGCAGCAGCACCTGCGAGGCGACATCCTCGCTCGAGCTGGGGGCCCATGCCAGACGCACCATGCCTTCATCCACACGCACGGTCGTGAACACGGGCGGCGATGGCGGTACAAGGTCGGGACGGCGCAGCTCGAGCGGCGCGGTCGGCAGGGAGTTGCGATAGGTTCTGCTCACGGTCGCCAGCATGTAGTACACTGAACGCGTGAGCGTGCGCACCTCGACGGTGTCGGTGAATGTCGTGTCGCGCAACACCTCTCCGGTCATCTGCGCGTACTCGTGCTCGGCGGCATTCGCACGCAGCACGCGATAGCCCAGCACATTGCGACCGGCTACCGGCGTCCAGTGCAGACGCACGATGCCCGCGGTGTCGATGCTTCCCGCGAGATTGCGAGGCGGCTCGGGCCGCGTGGTGTCGATGATGAGGCCGTAGAGCGGCAGCGAACGGGATTCGTTTCCCGCGGCATCCAGCGCAGCGACGATGTAGAATGGCTCGGCATCGTCAGGCCGTGTGTCGTCGTAGCTGCGCACGGTCGTGGCGAGCGGCTCGCGCGTGATGCGCGTGTAGCCGGTGTCGGACGCGGCGCTGCGCAGGATGTGGAATCCCGCCAGATCCTTCGGCAGGTATTCCATCTCCCATGTGAGGCGGATGCGGTCGAGGCCGAGCTGCTCGGGATTGCACACGATCGGTGCGGGCGGCGGCGTGCGGTCGACGCCCCGGGCCTCGACCTCCTCATGCGCCCCGCGCATCGCGAAGGCGTCGATGCCCACGACGCGGTAGCGGTAGGTGCGTCCGTTCACGATGGTCGTGTCGATGTAGGCGCCGTGAGGCTCAACGGGTGTGCTGTCGGGTTCGAGTATCACGCGCGGCACATCGGTGAGCTGCGTGAAGCTGCGGCCACCGTCGTCGGAGCGCAGCACGTGCCAGCCGGTGTAGGCGGGTCCAGCGGGTGCGAGCCAGCGCAGGTCGATGCGTCCGTCGAGTCCTTCGGCCACGAGGTCGCGCGGCGGCGGCAGTACGGGCGGCGCTGCTCCCGCCGTGATCGTGACCTCGCCCGGTGCGACGCGGTAGTCGCGCTCCTCCGCGAGCGAGACGGTGTAGGTGTAGGTGACGCCGGTCTGCACGGCGCGGTCCACGAAGCGCAGTCCGAGCAGCGCGGCTACATCGGGATCGTTATCAGCCGCGAAGAGTCCGTAGCCGTACAGCTGGGTATTGCGGTCGCTGTTGGCTGCGAGGGTGTCGAGTCCGAGGCTGTCGGGTTCGCCCGCGAGCGTGGAGTCGCCCCACGCGACAAGCATCGCGATGGCGAGGAAGCGATTCTGTTCGCCGTTCTGCAGGCGCGTATCGACGGTTTCAGGATTCGCCGCCATCAGGGGCACTGGTGTGAGCACGACGCGTTCGCCGTCTGCGCTCAGGCGTTCGACGCGCCATCCGATGCGGTTGCCGAGGCGCCAGGCATGCGCGGCATCGGGGGCCCAGCGCAGTACGATGGAATCTGCGGATGCCCGGGCCAGCACGACGACGCGTGCATGCGGTGCGGTGGCCGGTGTCACCGTCCGCTGCTGCGCTGCCGCCGGCAGCATGAGGAAGCCGAGCACGAGCGCGCACAATAGGGCGGTGCGACCAGCTGTGGTGCGGGCCGGGTGGCTTCCGCCGGGAGTTGCGCTACGACGGGCGGATGAGGGGCACTGCGTCTGGGGAGGTCTCATAGCCTGCACTCCGTTCCCGAACTGAACTTGAAGTTGCACGTACCCTTGACGAGTCCGCCGAGGATACTATAGCTGCCGTGCACCGTGCCGTTGACCCACATGGGATTGGGCGCGCCCATTTCGAGGAGCATGGCGGCGCTGACGGCGAGGATGTCGAAGTAGCCCTTGTAGCCCCAGCAGCAGCAGGTGCACCATCGCAGACGCCAGCCCTTGAAGCAGGGATAGCCGAGGCAGAAGCCGATGTCGACGTAGAGTCCGACCGCCCCGTACACATAGCCGTAGAGCCTGCCCTGGGCCTGCCATCCGTTGATGCCCGCGCATTTGGTCTGCTTCATCAGCATGATGTCGAAGCCGCCGTAGACGTCGAGCACCGCGTAGAAGGGACCGAAGGTCTTGCGTCCGGTGTTCCATGACAGCAGTACGCCGAGGGCGACGCCGGAGCCGTTCGACAGGCTCGTACTGCGTGTCTGCGGCGGGAGGCCGAGTACGTTTGTAATGGTGGTGGGGAGGGGGGCAGGACCCGGCAGGTTCTGGCCCATCATCACATACGCACTGACCTGCGGAAGCCACGATGCGATCGAGAGCCGGAAGGGCGAGGCCGGCTCGCCGATCTTGAAGTACCAGGGGGATCCGATGTGGAAGACGGCCTGACCGCCGCCCTGCACGGGCGGTGCGGTGATGGCGGCCGCGAAGACGCCGTGCATCACGTTGGTCGTGAAGGTGTAGGTGATGTCGCAGAACATCCGGACCTTGGCATTCGCGCGCTGGGTCACGTCGGCCATGCCGTAGCCGTTGCCCTGCAGGGTGATGCGGCTGATGGAGACGTTGTCGTTGGCGTCGCGGATGAGGCCGACCTCAACGGCGAGATCGGCGTTGAAGGCGGCCGAGCTGGGATAGGTGCCGAGCGTGATCTGCGCACGGAGTCCGTAGGAATTGTACTTCGGTGTGAAGCGGAACTGCTCGACCATCTTGCCGGGATCGATGCGTCCCGTCCCCAGCGGCGTGCTGCGGTCCATGTTGATCCAGAAGCCGCCGCCGAAGCCGTAGAACCCGACCGGGGAAGTGCCGAGCGCGATGCCCGCGGGGAAGAGCACGTTCGCATCGAAGAAGAAGTACTTGTAGGTGGTGATCGTGCCCGCGATGGTCGTGTCCACGCGTCCGTACTGTGCGGTCATGCTCAGCCGAAAGAGCTTGACGACCTCCGCGCTCACGGTGCCGCGGAAGCCCGTGCCGTAGACGGCGTCGCGGTTGAAGAGCGAGAAGGTGCCGTCGAACTTCACCACGCCGATGTCGGCGTGAATGTTTATTGAACTGAGACTGATGCTGTTGTAGACGAACGAGGGATCGCTGGTCGGATTCTGGAGCTTCCCCCAGATGATGAGGGTGGCGCCGCCGCCCACGCCGCCGGTGCCGTTGGTGAAGTTCACATTGAGCGTGAACGAGAGGCCGCTCAGATCCCCCGTCGTTCCTCCGCTCTGTTCGACAAAGCCGATGTTGGTGATCGAGACGGGGAAGCCTGCAATGCCCTTCTGCGGACTTGCGAATCCGAAGGTGCCGGCAGTGAAGTAGGGCTTGATGGTTTGCACCCGCCAGTTCTGGAAGGTGATGCCGGGCAGGCTCACATCGGGGATGCCGCCGATGGTCTTCTGGATGCCGATCGAGCCGTTGAGGTTCGCGACCGCGCGCCACTGGGCCTGCGAATTGTCGTTGCCGATTGTGATGCTCGTGTTGCGGAAGAGGCTGATGCGACCCTGGTAGATGTTGATGTCCATGATCGAATCGGGGCGCACGACGAAGGCGTAGCGGAGTTTCTTCGATGTGTCGGCGGGCAGGGGACGTGAGATGGTCGCGCTGTAGCCGAGGGCGCTGGTCACGAGCGGGAAGTGCACGCGCCCCATCAGCGAGCCCGACTGCAACGAACTGTTGAGCACGCTGACGCTGATCGTGTCGAGGCTGCCGCCCCAGCCACCGAGGTTGCCGCTCGGGTACTGGAAGACGTTCTCGGCGCGGAAGGTACCGCAGATGCCGGCCTTCGAGATGATCAGATCCTGCACGGCGATCTGCGGAGGCCGGTCGGATGCGAAGGTGCGCAGGGCGGAGGGCAGCGAAACTGATGCGCGCTTGATGTAGAAGCCGGTCCACCCGTTCGTGTTGTCGCCGCGGTAGCCGGGCGGGAACTGCATGCCGGCGGGATTGTTGACGACGGACTGGTCGAAGGTCATGGACTGCACTTCGAGCACGAAGCCGCGCAGGTCGGTGAATTCGCAGCGGTCGAGCGAGGCGGCCGCGAGCCAGTTCCATCCGCGTGCGAATGACGCCGAGAATCTCGCCTTCACACGCGCGCGTCCGTCGTCGGTCGGGAAGGGCAGCAGCCACATGCGCGGAAACTCGACCTGCAGTGAGAGGCGTGCGTCGCGGAAGCCGTGGCAGTCGAAGGTGATGTAGCATCCCGAGTCAGACGAACTCGGGGCGAGGAACTTGAATCCCCACGATCCGCTGTCGGGCATGAAGCCGAGATCGGCCGGCAGGTAGAGCTGGCGGATGCCGTCGCCACCGAGGGTCGTGGTGTTGAAGCAGACCCTGCGGGCGCCGAGTCCGATGGCGATGTTCTGCCCGAGTTCGGGCATCGCGACCGAGGCGACGACGTTCAAGTACGCTGCGGTCGGGCGGAACACCATGCCCATGATGGCGAGCGTGGTCTTGCGGCCCATGATCTCATTGTCCCATCCGAAGGGCATTTTCGCCGGCGTGCCCGCGAAATACGAGAGCATGCGCGCCGTGTTCGTCGCCGCGTTGTAGATGGTCGAGACCTGGTTGTTCGACAGGTTGAGTGCGGCGCCGAGACCGTTGGCGAGATCCTTGGAAATACCCGCATCCTCGATCTGCTGTGCGGTGAGTTCGCCGTCGTAGACCTGGGCGCTGTCGTTGACCTTGAGATTCGAGAACTCGACGGCAATGCGCACGTTGCCGAGGAACTTCACGGGAATCGTACCCGTGCCGCCGAGATTCGATCCACCGCCTGTTACCGTGAGCAGCGAGAGCGTGAAGGCTCCGACCTTCAGCGAGTCGCCTGTCTTGAACGCGCGTTGGGTCGGGGTCTGCAGCGTGGGGGCCTTTACCGAACACAGATCGAGGCAGTCACTGAGCGCCTTCGTCGTGTCGACGGTGAAGGCGCCTATGGCCGAGGTCACCGAGGCCACGTGGCAGCAGACCGAGTCCCGCCTGATGCGCGCGGTGTCGTAGGTGAGGGTGAAACGCCACATGTAGGATTTCTTCTGCGCGAGCGCGGAATCGAGCGCATCGCGCGTACCCGTCGAGCGAGCAGTCGCAAAGAGCAGGTTGACCGTCGACGAGTCGGCGCCGCCCGGCAACACCTTGATCTTGAGCGTGTCTGCACCGGTGAACGTGCGCGTGCAGCGCGGCGCACGCCTGAGCACCTGGGAGGTGTCCTCCCACATCGAGCTCACCTCCCAGATCGAGAACGTGCCTCCCTTTATCGCAGACTGCACGATGCCCGGCTGCACCTTCACCGAAAAAGAGGGTCGGCGCGTACTGTCCTGCACCTTCGCCTTGTCGGCCGGTGACTGCGGCGTGATGCGCAGACACGTGCTGGCGCTGATCGTATCGGTGCTCGTGAACGTGCAGTATCCGAAGCTGCTCCTGTTCGACAGCAGCGAGCATGCGGTGCTGTCGACGAGCAGTGTGCGCGATGGCAGCATGGAGACCGAGACGCGCCAGGCATACCACTGGTTCTTCTTCGGACGCCACATCGTGCTGTCGGACTTCAGGATCTCGGGATGATTCACCACGAGCACATTGAGTACGGAATCGGGACGTGCCGTGTCGGGCCATGCAAGTCCCGAGTACGCACCCACGATGTTGGTGATGCCATTGGTAAAGGAAGCCACCGGCACCGCACCAGGTGCGGGGGCGGTGTTCTCCGCGCTCACCTCGAAGATGTCGAGCACGGTGCGGTTGATGCCCGCAGGTCGGATGCGGGGTTTCGCCGTAATGCTGAACTTCGGGATGGTATCCATGCGGAACGATTTCTCGCCCGCCGGTTGGAGCGGCGACATGGCGAAGCAGGCTTCGTAGCCGAAGGTTGCAGTGCTGCTCTGTGTCTCGGTGCGGATGCACTGCACGCCGCTCTTCAGGATCGAGGTCGAATGGCGCAGCAGGAAGCTCCATACATACCACGCGCCATCCTCCGCCTCGAACTTCGTGCTGTCGGTGGCATACACGCAGGGGAGGCGCACTTGTGAACCGCCCTCCTCGAGCGTGTCGATCACGATCATCGACGCGGCGTTCCCGGTGAAGTCGCGCGAGAGCGTCGGTGTGCGGGTCATGGCGGTCGCGAGATTCTCGTTCTGGTTCAGAAGCTTCCAGACGCGGAAGCGACCGCCGGTCACCTTTGCTTGATCGAGGCGCTGCGTCGTGCGCAGCTTGAATCCCGGCGTGTTCGACCACGCGATGAACGCGTCGCTCGTGGGCTCGTAGGGTGAGAGGGAGAAGCAGAACGCGGAAGTGGTTGCGATGCGGAACGAACAGACGGGACTCTTCCCTCCATCACGGAACGCGACGCGGTTGCCGGTATGGTACACGCGTACCTGCCATGCGTAGGTCTTGCCCGTGTCGAGCACGGGATCCGCAGCCGTGTAGACATACTGCCCGATCAGGAGCCCGTCCTTGATGAAGAACGGCGGCTGCCCCGGTGTGGCAATCGCAGTTTCGGGTGTGCGTCCCGCGGGCACGGGTACGATGGTCAGCTCGTAGCGCAGCGATGCGAGTTCTGCAGGGGGGACGCCCACGAGGCAGGGAGTCCATTGCAGAAGCAAGGGCTGCGAGAGTGGGGGTGCGACCTGCATGCCGCAGGCTGGGACGATGATGCGCGGCGCCTCGGCATACTGGATGGGCACGGTTGTACAGCCCATCGGACTCGCGGCCGAGAGCGGTGCGCGTGTTGTGTAATCGAGGGCACGCACACAGATGGTGGCTGTGCCTTCGGGCAGTCGGCCGGATCGTGCGATGGCGTTGCGGTCGACGCCGGTGGCCGTCACCATGTTCTGATCGAAGAGCGCGTACTGCGTGCCGTTGAGCGTGACCACGCCGCCGGGGGCGATGCTCAGCTGCAGCGCAGGGACGTCGTCTTTTGTGACGATGCTGATCGAGTTGTCCTGCGTCGTGAGCGATCCCGACAATCTGAACACATACGAGCGTTGTGCATCGGTGTTCTGCACGAGCAGGTGGATGCGCTCGGGATGTGCGCGCCAGTCGTCGAGATACGGACTGTACGGCGGCTCGACCGTCATCGTCACAATGAGGGGGTACTGCTGGGCATGGACGGACGTGTGCGGTGCCACGCATGCGAGTGCAAGGACGAGCAGGGAGACGCTGACGACAGTGTGATGCAGCATCCAACAGCCTGCAGGTGCCGATACCGGAGCGATGGGGGAAGGTGAGTGTTGCATGTCGTGGTCTCCGAACTGCTGTCTGTGCATCGATGCATGGTACAACGCCACGGCAGCATGTGCTGCGGCGCAGGGTGCAGTGGCCGTCAGGGACGCTGCGGTGCGAACGGGTGCCAGCTGAAGCCGCGCTGGTATGACAGGGTGGAGGTGAGTTCCTGGAACTGTGGATTCTCGCGGGTCCCGCCTCTGTTCTGGTTGCCGGTGATGGACAGGGAGATGTGATCACCGTCAGGTGTCGCCCACGTGAGCGACATGCCCTCGGTGATCACCTGCGACGATCCATACGCATCACCTGCGACGCGTGAGTATCCGAGCATGAGCGAGGCCTGGAGCTTGTCGTCGAGAAACGTGGTGGCGCCACCGGTGCTCACGGTCGTCACGCGCATGGTTCCCACGGTCGTGTGCGTGTTTGCATGCGAGAACGATCCGGTGATGCTGCGCGGGAGCTGTGCATGTGCGAGCGTGTACGAGAGCAGGGCCATCGTGCTTCGCGTACCGGTGTACATGCTTGTGTAGGCGTTAAGGTCTGTGAAGGCCATGTGTTGTGCAGTGACGATGAACATGTGACGCAGCATGGCACTCGAGAGCATGGTGCGTCCGCTCACCCCGAACGATTCGTTGACGTTGCGTACGCGGATCGAATCGTTCAGCGGCATGCGCGCGCCAGTTTGTCCGGACGCGTAGTTCGAGTAATTGATCCCGAAACCGTACTCGGGTGCGGGATCGATGTTCGCCATGATCGAGCCGATCCATCGTGTGGTCGTGGCCGTCTTCTCGCGCGCGATGTTGTCGCGTTGCATGCCGAGCGAGGCCGCAGTGCGGAGGCGTCCGTCGAGAAACATCCACGTGGGTGCGACGGTGAGATTGAACACGTCGGACTCGAAGGTGTAGGCGCCGAGACTCATGTAGTCTGGTTCGATGAGTTCTGCGGTGAGCTGCACGCCGCCCTGCGGCAACGCGGCCGCGAGGGATGCGCGTCCCGCGAAGGCAAGCGTGGTGGAGCTGAGCACGCTGTAGTAGTCGCGCAGCTGCGTGGCGCGCCGAGCCTGGAGTCCGCCTGCGATGCCGCCCTTCTCGAGCGAGGGACTATACAGATTGCGCGTGAAGAGGCTTCCCCCGATGTCCATGTCGAGCGAGACACCATCGATGATCTGGAACAGGAATCCCGCCCCGAGCACGGCGTTCTGCTGCGGCAGCACGCCGGCCGGCGCGTGCGCGAGGGATGTCGTATCGTCGCCTGCCATGAAGAAGCTGGTGCGGGCATTGCCCTGATCGTTGCCGAACAGGAGCATGACTCCTCCGCCTGTACGCCGGTAGGCAGGGATGGCATAGCGGTTGGTCGAATCGTCTGCGACTGCGCGCTGCAGACGTCCGTACATGGCGGCGCACACGAAATCCTTCGGCTGCAATTCCACGCCTGCACCGAGGAAGCGGATGCCCGCATTCGTGTAGCGCGACCATGACATCGACCGCCAGCCGAGGTGCAACGTGGCCCATTTGTAGGTGGGGGAGAGTCCGAACTCGCTGAATGGCTGCTGATACGACCGGTCGCGTTCGGAGATGGTGAACGAGAAGGGAATCGACACGCCATAGAGATCGGCAGTGGAGGCACCGCTGACCAGCCAGGAGAAGGGCTGCTGTCTGCGGTCCATGCCCGACATGCTGTTGGACGTCAGGGTGGCACCGACGGCGCCGTTCATGTGCAGGGGTTCGACAGCGCCGAGACGTTCGAGATCCTGCGCATGCGTGGAGTGCAGCGCAAGGAAGCATGCTGTGAAGATCAGCATCTTCATCACGCGTGGATGACAGATGTGAAACGGCGACATGCAGTATACCCGCAATTGTCGGCGGTGAACACCACCGGGGAAGCACAGTCCGGCGAGCGGGAAGGTGAATTGTTTCTGAATGAAAGAACTTACGAGCATATTATCCGAAATGCAATCGGAAAGTGGGAATCTTCTCCGCGCAGAAGCTGGGATGAAGGTGACACTCGACGTTGCAGGATTTGCATGCAGAACCGCGTATTCGAGGATGCGTTTTTGGGCGGGAGATCGTATTTTCCGTGCACCGCTGCATGTCAGCCATCTTTCTCTGTTGCGGGAATCCCACACACGAGATGTTGATGATCATTCTCGATCTGACCCAGAACATTGCGCTACTTGTCGCACTCACCGTTGTGCACCAGTTCGTGTTGCGAAGGTGGCAGCCATCGTCGCCGGTCTACGCGATGTTGTCGGGGCTCCTCTTCGGTATGCTGGGCATCATCGGCATGATGACGCCGATCACGCTCACACCCGGAGTGTTCTACGACAGCCGTTCGATCATGCTGTCGACGGCAGGCATGTTCGGGGGTCCCATAGCCGGACTCATTTCCGCCACGATGTGTACGATTTACCGCATATCTCTCGGTGGCATGGGCATGTGGGTAGGTATCGGCACGATCGCCGAAGCCACGGTGCTCGGGGTCGCGATGTACTACCTGCGGCGCCGGAATGCGGACGTCATGCGGATGTTTCCGCTGTGGGTGTTCGGTATGCTCGTGCACGTCATCATGCTTCTGCTGCAGATGCTGCTGCCGGCGCGCGAGTCATACCTGGTCTTCCACCAGATCGCGCTTCCCGTGTTGTTGCTCTTTCCGCTCGGCACTGTACTGGTCGCACGCCTGTTTCTCGAGCAGGAGGAACGTCTGGCAATGCTGCATCGGCTCGCCGACAGCGAGGAGCGTTACCGCTCGATGTTCGAGAACACTCATGCGGTGATGCTGCTGGTCGATCCCGATTCCGCCCTCGTGGTGGACGCGAACCCCGCCGCCACGTCGTACTATGGCTACGACCGCATGGCGATGCGCGGGATGCAGGTGGGCGACATCAACATCCTGCCCCGCGAGCAGCTGCGCAGGGAGATGGACAGCGCGAGGCGGGATGGTCGACATCATTTTCATTTCCGGCACCGTCTGGCCGACGGCCAGGTGCGCGATGTGGAAGTGTTCAGCGGTCCCGTCTTCACCGATAATCGCACACTGCTGTTGTCGATCGTGCATGACATCACGGCGCGCAGGCAGATGGAGGGCGAACTCATCGGCGCCCTCGACCGGGCCGAACGGGCAGATCGGCTGAAGGACCAGTTCATCGCGAACATGTCGCATGAGATCCGCACGCCGCTCAACATCATCATCGGATACACGGGTCTGCTCGATGACGTGATCGATCCGAATCGCCGGGATCTTTCCGAGCAGATGACGACGAGTATCACACAGGCCGGCAATCGACTCATGCGCACGGTCGATCTCGTGCTGAGTTTTTCGAGCGTCTCGGCAGGTGCCTATCAGCCAGTGCTCAAGCGCACCGATGTGTGCATGCTCGCCGAGTACAGCTGCCGGCAGTTCGAACAGCTCGCAGCGCAGAGCGGTCTCACGCTGACCTACGTTGCGAATGTAGCCATCCCCCACGTAGTCTGCGACCGCTACACGATCGAGCAGGCGATCGCAAACCTGCTCGACAACGCGATCAAGTTCACGCGCGTCGGTGGTGTCACGGTCGAGGTGACGTGGAGGGAGAGCTTTGTTGTCATTGCGGTGGAGGACACAGGCATCGGGATCTCTGACGAATACATGCCGCAGATTTTCGAGGCATTTTCGCAAGAGCACACCGGATATACCCGTCCCTATGAGGGCATCGGTCTCGGTCTCTCGCTGGTGAAGTTGTATGCAGAAATGAATGGGGGAAGCGTGCAGGTGCAGAGCCGGCACGGTGAGGGATCGCGCTTCGAGTTGTGGCTTCCGATGGCCTGTGAGGAAGTCACCCACGATATGGTCTGAGTGTCAGGAATTCAGCACCGGGCAATTCCTGCCGTAATGCTTCTGTATTGAATCCATCCTCCGATGGATCTCCCATTCCCACTCAGCGCCGAGGAGTCTGCATGCGCCATCTGAATGTCATTGCCGGTCTGTTGCTGGCTTCCTGCCTTTTGCACGGTTCGTGTTCGAACGGGAATGCGGGCGAGGGACCGAAGTCTGTTGCGGGCCGTGCGTCTGCGTCAAGGGATGGATCACAGCGGGAGTCGAGGTCCACCGTGCTGCCCCGCGCACTCGAGTGTCTCGTGCAGGCGTATCCCGCCTTCGTGACCCGCGCGGAGGGAGGGGTGAAACTTGCCGATGGGCGTGTGCTGCATGCGGCAGATACGACGGTTCTGCCGGATGTTGCTGCGATGTCGCGGGTGGAGTACGAGAAGATGCTCGAGAGGGGATCGCTGATGCTGCAACTGCAGACCGGGGTGTTGTACGACACGACCTATCTCGGAACGCGTCGCAACTGGGATCCCGGCCGCCTGCGCAACGAGGCCTTGTTCGCCATGATGTACGGTGCCTCAGCCGCACAGGTGCGCGCGAAGCTCACGACGATCACGTGGATGCCGGGGGTGTTCGATCACCGCGTGCAGATCACGTCGGTCAACGATGTGCACAAGAAACTGGAGGCGGTGTCGCGCGAGCTGGCCGCACTGCCGAAACGGTTTCACGCGTACTGCGGACCCATCGGTGGGACGTTCAACTACCGCGCCGTGCGAGGCAGCACGCGCCGCAGCGCACATGCCTATGGGATCGCCATCGACCTGAACACGAAGTATTCGGACTACTGGCTCTGGAAAGGGGGGAAGACGGGAGAGGTGCGCTATGCGAACCGGCTTCCGCTCGAGATCGTGCGCGTGTTCGAAAAACACGGATTCATCTGGGGGGGGCGCTGGTACCACTACGACACGATGCACTTCGAGTACCGGCCTGAGATGCTGTGCACGCAGTAGCCTGATGCAGCGCGGAAATGAAAAAGGTGGAGCCGAAGCTCCACCTTTTTTCTGTCGGGACGCTGGGGATTACTTGCCGAGCGTCATCTTGACGATGCGCGACGAGGTGATGCCCGACGCAATGCCGGTCGCCTCATAGCGTGCCATGTACACGCCGCTCTCCAATGCCGAAGCGTCGAAGGTCACGGTGCGCACACCGGCATCCATCGTTCCATCCACGAGCGTGGCAACTGTGCGGCCGACAAGGTCGGTCACGACGATCTTCACCGTGCTCTTCTCGGGCACGCTGTACTGCAGCGTGGTCGAGGGATTGAAGGGATTCGGGTAGTTCTGCATCATGCCGAAGGTGCCGGCGATGGCGTTGTCGTCCTGCTTCGGGGTCCACCCACCATGCGTGCGCAGATAGTTGGCTTTGACGGGCAGCAGATCGTAGTTGTTCACGATGCCGTTGCCGTCTGCATCCATGTAGCAACCAACAGGAGTCGACCACGGTGCGCTGGCCTGGGCCTCCCACGTGTAGTAGGTCATGGGATTGGTCAGGTAGTCGGCGCGGTAGCGGGCGGGACCGTTGAGCCAGCTGGGACGCAGGTTCGCATCGAAGATGTACTTGTTGAGTGCGGCACGGTCGGCATAGTTGGCGATGCCATCGTTGTTGACGTCGCCCGGCCATACGATGCAGGGCTCCTGACCCTGGCCGACGAGGAGCAGTCCCTTGTCGCCCGGTACGTAGTTGATGTAGTCGCCGCAGGAGTTCTGCGTGGCGAGCACGACGTTCATCCGGTAGTACCCCGGTGTGAGCGTCGGCGGCACGCTGACAAGGTAGGTGCCATTGAGCGTCTGACCCGGGAGCTTGGTCGCGTTGAAGCTGGTCGAATACGCGAGCACATTGCCGGGCACGGTGTAGAAGTTGACTGTGGCGGTAATGGGGAAGCCCATGTCGGGGAAGGCCACGTTCAGGTTCACGTTGATCGTGCCGGGAATGTTGGCGAACGACACGTCCTGATTTTCGCCATCGACGAAGCGGTACGTGACGGTGTTCGGGAGGATGTAGCAGGCCTCGTCGGCACCGCGGTACGGAAGCACACGCGGGTCGTTGTCGATGTCGGTCGTGACGTCGGACTGCAGGATTCCGGTGAGCGCCACGTCATTCTGCGACGCGCCTGCCAGATGCAGATCGCCGTTCGGCATGTCGCGATAGGTGATCGGCCGCACGATCGAGTTCACGTTCATTGCGCTCGCTGTCTGCAGATTTGCAAGACCGGTCTGATTCGTGCCGTTCCACTGCGCGAGCGTGGCACCGGATGTGTAATACACGTTGTAGTTGATGCCGCGGTAGGGCGAGGTGTTGTAGTAGTTCGCCGCCAGACCGCCACCGGTGTTGGTGAAGATGTTGTTCTGATAGCGGTGGTTGCTTCCGTAATAGGAATACAACGGCGAGCTGAGCGAATAGGTGTTGGTCAGGTTAATCGTGTTGAAGTCGATGTTCTGATAATTCGAGTAGTAGACGTACATGCCGTAGGCCGTACTCGAACCGCGGGCGGCGTGGATGAAGTTGTTGGCGACGCGGCCTTCATTGCCCGACGTCGCTGTGCAGTAGTAGACGTACATGGCGTAGAACGTACCGCTGGTCGCGGTTGCGCTGATCGAATTGCCGACGACGCGCAGGGCGTTCTGGCAGTAGGCCAGGTACATGCCGTAGTACATCGTCGTGTTCGCCGTCACCAGGGTGTTGCCCGAAACAACCGGAGCATCCTGATAGTACATGAGCAGGCCATAGTAGTACATGTCCGAAATCCTGTTGTTCAGGTACTTCGTGCCGGTGGCCAGCGATGTTGTCGACGATCCGTAGATGTAGGAGCCGTAGTAGCCCCAGCGCAGATCGTTGTTCTGGAATGTGTTTTCGTTGTTCAGCCCGGTGTACATGTAGATCGGCGTGCAGTTGCTTGAAGTCGAACCGGGGGCACAGGAAATGTTGTTGTTCTCGATGACGTTGTTGTTCGCACCATTCGACAGGGTGACGATGCGTCCATAGGAGACGTTCGTACCTGCAATGGTCATGTTGCGCACGCGCATCCAGTCCGTACCGTCAAGCAGCAGCGTATGATACGCAGTTGACGAACCGGCAGCCGACAGCGTGACGAGGCTCTTGTCGCCGCTCTCCGACTGCAGGGTGATGGTATTGGTCGCGGAGGCTCCCTGGATCTGGCCGAAGGTCACCTGCTCGTTGTACACACCGTTGCGCACGTTCAGCACCACCGGTCCGCACACGCCATTGGCGGTGAGCGCCGCAGCGGCTGCGGAGATCGTGGTGAAATTGGGGGCAGCGCCACCGACGGTGAAGGTTCCGCTCAACGCGGCCTGACGTGTGACGGTCGTCGTATCGTTTCTGTTGACGGTATCTGCCACGCCATTGGGCATTGTGGTCCACACCTGCATGGTGTAGGGCGTGCCGGCGGCGAAGGTGCGGTTCCCGAGTGTGACCGAAGTTGTACGGGTGGTCTGATTGAGCGTGTCGAGAAAGCCGCTCCATGCGACCGGGGTCTGCGTCACCCCATTGATCTTCCAGTTGATGGTTGCAGATGTGAGGGCGTTGACGCCGTAGTTCATGAGCGTGACACGCACGTCATGGTTGCCGGCGCAAAAGTCCTTCGGCGCATCGATCGAGAAGATGCCGGCGTCGTTGGGACCCGAGTACGGTGCGGTGTAGTAAATCTCCACGCGTGCGATGTTGCCGGAGACTTCCTCAGAAATGTCGATGACGGGGATCGACGCGCCCTGGTAGAGGATGCGTGTCAGCGTCATGGGCACACCGAGCACATTCGAGACGAAGGGTCCCGTCGGTGTCGCATACGAATTCGTGTTCGTACCGCGCACACCGAAGATTGCGATGATGTCACCCGAGTTGATGAGGATCTGACAGGGGATGACGGTGGTCGTGGCGACGTTCGTCCACAGTCCGAGTGTGATGTAGTTTGTCGTCGACGCGGCGTAGGCCGGAGGGGGAGCAGCGAGCTTGACGATCTGGATCGACTGCGCTGCGGTTCCGATGTCGGTCGGTACACGCACGCCGGTGATCATGAAGCTGACCGGTGCCTGGAACCAGTAGCCGCGGATGGAGCCGGAATACGCGCTCGTATAGGCGGGGATGGGGAGGAGGGTCTGCGCCACTGCGGGTGCGGATGGTGCGAGGGCGGCGAGCGTCAGAGCTGCCGCGAGGAGCGCGGTCCGCACAAGAGCGGAACCTCGCAAAACGGGTGTCGAAGGTGACATGAAGACTCCTGTAGGGGTGATCGGAGAATGTCGTTCGAGACCCTGCAACGAAACAGCCGCACCCCTGACAGAGAGGGGGGCGGCCGGTGCATGCAAAGGTGGCTCGGACAGGTGGGACGTCATCGACGAAGAACGTAGATAGTCGCCGGGCTGGTGCGAGCCACATGCGGAATGAGGACTAACCTACTATTATATGGATTAATGGAATACGGTGCAAGCGAGGCATCGAAAAAAAAGACCTTCGGATCTCTGAATCTTCTTTCCGATTCCCGCATCTTACGTGTGATCTGAATTCATGGCCGGCTTCCGCCGGATGTTTCGACAACGCACATCGGCTCCCGCATGGGACGCACAATCACGAACCTCTCGCCACACACAGCCGCCACGGCGGCATCCATCCATCCTCTTCCCTCATGAAACGCATCGTCCTGATTCTCGCGACGGCTGCGCTGACCATCGTGGTCGCCCTGGCGGTACTGCTGCCGGGCGGCAGAGATCAGTCGCAGCTCGAGGTCTTGCGCGCGAAATACTCCCGTACGGAGGCGCGCCGCGTCGACCACTCACTGTTTCCGCAGCTGCAGCGGAGCTTTGCCACTCCACAGGAGGTGACGGCCTCCTGCATCACGTGCCACAATCAGCGGCACATCGAAGTCATGCAATCGAATCACTGGAACTGGGAACGCGAAGAGTATGTCGAGGGTCGCGGGGTGATCTACATCGGCAAGAGGAACGCGATCAACAATTTCTGCATCGGCGCGATGGGCAACGAACTGAGCTGCGCCAAGTGCCACATCGGGTTCGGGGTGACGGAGGCGGGATTGCGCGTGACCGACGCGACGAACATCGACTGTCTGATCTGCCACGACCAGTCAGAGACCTACGCGAAGGCCAACAATCTCGGCGGCGCACCTGCCTCGGAGGTCGACCTGCGCAAGGTTGCGCAGAGCGTGGGGCGCCCGACGCGGTCGAACTGCGGCGTGTGTCACTTCTATGGTGGTGGCGGCAACAATGTCAAGCACGGCGATCTCGACATGGCGATGTTCGAACCCGATCGCGCGCTCGATGTGCACATGGCGGTCGAGGGTGCGAACATGACATGCGTCGACTGTCACACGACCGAGCGCCACATGATCGGTGGCAAGCTCTACTCGCTGTCGTCGATGAACCGCAACCGCATCAGCTGCGACCAGTGCCACACCGGAACGCCGCATGCCAGCGACGTGCTCAACGAGCATTCCCTCAAGGTCGCCTGCCAGACCTGCCACATCCCGCGCTATGCCAAGGCGAATGCGACCAAGATGTTTTGGGACTGGTCCACCGCCGGCAGACTGCGCGACGGCAAGCCGTACGAGGAGGACGACAGCCTCGGCAATCACACCTACCTGTCGATCAAGGGCAGCTTTGAGTGGGGACGCAATCTCACGCCCGAGTACGCCTGGTTCAACGGCACGGCCTCGCACTACCTGCTTGGCGACAAGGTGGCCGACACCACACAGACGATCGTGCTCAACACGCTGCACGGTTCCTACGACGACGAGGATTCGAAAATCATTCCCGTCAAGGTGCACCGCGCCCGCCAGCCCTACGATCCCGGCACGCAGGTGCTGATCATGCCCAAGCTGCATGCAGACAGGGAAGGTGAGGGAGGATTCTGGAAGGATTTCGATTGGACGCTGGCGTCGAAGGTGGGCATGGAACATGCTGGACTCCCCTTCAGCGGGGAAGTCGCCTTTGCCCGCACATCCATGAACTGGCCTGTGAATCATCAGGTGGCCCCAAAGGAGGAGGCCGTGCAGTGTGTGGAATGCCACACGCGTGAGAACGGCCGGCTGGCCGGGCTGACAGACTTCTACATGCCGGGGCGGGATTCCGAGCCGCTGGTGGAGACGATCGGCGCCACCTTGCTGCTTCTGACGCTGCTCGGTGTGCTGGTGCACGGCGCGCTGCGCATCGTCATCGCACGCCGCCACCGGACGGGAGGTGCAGCATGAAACGTCGCGTCTATGTCTATCGCGCCTTCGAGCGCTTCTGGCACTGGGCACAGGCCGTGCTCGTGTTGTTCCTCGCCCTGACGGGATTCGAGATTCACGGCTCGCTCGCGTTCTTCGGATTCGAGCAGGCGGTCGAGTACCATTCGAATGCGGCATGGGCCCTGATCGTGCTGATCGTCTTCGCGATCTTCTGGCACCTCACCACGGGCGAATGGAAACACTACATCCCGACCCGCGCTTTCATCACCGCCCAGGCGAACTACTACCTGTTCGGGATCTTCCGCGGCGCGCCGCATCCGGTGAAGAAGACCGTGCTGACCAAGCTCAATCCCCTGCAGCGCATCGTGTACTTCGGGCTGAAGATCTTCCTGATTCCCGTGATTCTGACGACGGGACTCGTCTACATGCTGTATCGATTTCCGCAGAGCGGTGGCGTCGAGGCGTTGAACATCCAGACATTGGAGACGGTGGCCGTGCTGCACACGATCGGCGCCTATCTGTTGCTCGCCTTCCTCATCGCGCATCTGTATCTGATCACGACCGGCGACTCGGTGTTCAGCAATCTCAAGGCGATGCTGACCGGATGGGAGGAACTTCACATCGACCAGCGCGACGCACCCGAGGCGGTTCCCACATCGCATCATTCCCTGGAGGGGAAGTCATGAATCCCAAACCATACATGAATCCCTACGCGGCGGGCGTGTTGCTCGGCCTGCTGCTGCTTGCGACAATCTATATCACGGGTCGCGGACTCGGTGCCAGCGGTGCCGTCAAGAGCGGTACGGTGGCGGCGGTCGAGGCGGTGGCTCCCGCGCATGTGGCGTCCACGAAATTCTACAGCGAGTACATGCACGAACATGAGGGGAATCCCCTCAAGAACTGGCTCGTGTTCGAAGTGGTAGGCGTGGTGATCGGCGCCTTCCTCTCGGGACTTCTTTCCGGACGTCTGAGTCTGAAACTCGAGCACGGTCCGCGCACGACGTCGCGCATGCGCATCGCGGGTGCGGTGCTCGGCGGGGCGCTCTTCGGTTTCGGTGCGCAGCTTGGCCGCGGGTGCACGAGCGGCTCGGCATTGAGCGGCATGGCAGTCATGTCGACCGGCGGCATCATCACGATGATGGCCATTTTCGGCGGCGCGTATGCGTTCGCGTATTTCTTCAGAAAATTGTGGACGTGAGGTGCAGCCATGGGTCCTTTAGTTCCTGATGTCATCAGCAACAACCTGAACTTCATCATCGCCATCCTGATCGGCATCGGTTTCGGTGCCATCCTCGAGCAGGCGGGATTCTCGACGTCGAAGAAGCTGGTCGGTCTGTTCTATGGATACGACTTCACGGTGCTGCGCGTCTTCTTCACCGCAGGTGTGACGGCGATGGGCGGCGTGATCGTGTTCGATCACTTCGGCATCCTCGACATCCAGCTCATCTACATCAATCCCACCTTCATCTGGTCAGCCCTTGTCGGCGGCGTTGTGATGGGACTCGGTTTCGTGATCGGCGGCTACTGTCCCGGCACGAGTGTCTGTGCAGCAGCGATCGGCAAGATCGACGCGATGCTCTTCGTGGGCGGATCCTTCCTCGGCGTGCTCGTCTTCGCCGAAGGATATCCCCTCTTCGAGGAACTCTACAAGGCCGGCAACTGGGGGAGTCCGCAACTCTTCGAGACGCTCGGCGTGTCGCGTGGTGTGTTCGCCCTGCTGCTCACGCTCGTGGCGCTCGGTGCCTTCTGGGCGGTATCGATCGTCGAGGCGCGTGTAAACGGTCGGAAGCCGGTGCTCTTCGTGACACGCGGTGTACCGGTGCTTGTGGCCGGCTTTGGTTTGGTGATCGCACTGTCGGGATTCCTGCTTCCCGATCGGCGCGAGTCGATCGCCCGTGACGTGGCGGATCCCGTGGTCGTGGCCGCGGCCGCAATTCCCACCATGACGGTCGATGAATTCGCGTATCGTCTCATGGACAAGGATCCTCGGCTCGTGGTCGTGGATTTCCGCAGCACCAGGCAGTCGGAAGGTAGGCGTCTTCCGCAGTCGACCGCATTCACCTACGCGAATCTCTTCGAGAAGGAGCCAGCTGCACTGCTCGATGTGCGGAAGAAGACCTACGTGTTCGTCGCCGACGACGAGGCGACCGCGCGCAGCATGGCTGCCGCGGCGGTGGAGCTCGGCTTCCATTCGATCAAGGTGCTCGCGGGTGGCTTTGCGGGGTTTGCCACGGAGATTCTCGGTTTCAATCCCGAGGCGCCGGCGTCGCGGTCGCTTCCCCCGGATACGCAGCGGTTTCGCACGCGGGCGCGCGACGTGCTGCCCGTGCTCATGGCGGCGAGCGCTTCCACCGGTCCCGTCAAGAAGAAGCTCAAGCGCGCGATCGGCGGTTGCTGATCGCGACCGCGGTGCTGTCTGCCCTGCATGCATGGGGATGGCACTGATCGGCGACCTGATCTGCGTGCACCCTCAGGGTGCACGTCATCCCGAAACGACGAAGCGGAAGCCATTGGCTTCCGCTTCGCATGTTCGGGACGACGGGTGGCGCGGAGGTGGCGCGGGCCACCCCCATCCTCATGACATCACTTGCCGAGCGTCATCTTGATGGTGCGCGAGAAGGTCAGTCCGGACGTGAGTCCGGTCGCCTCGTAGCGCGCCATGTACGTACCGCTCTCGAGGGTCGACGCATCGAAGATGGCGGTGTGCACGCCGGACTCGACCTCGCCGGCCACAAGCGTGGCGACGGTGCGGCCGAGCAGGTCGGTGACGACGAGCGAGACGGTGCTCCGTTCGGCCACGGCGAACTGCAATGTGGTCGAGGGATTGAAGGGATTCGGATAGTTGGCTCCGATGTCGAAGGTGCCAGGCTGGACGGTCGCGGTGGCCTTTGGTGTGATCGGACCGTGATACTTGAGGAAGTTGGTCTTCACGCCGAGGAGGTCGAAGTTGTTGACCACACCGTTGCCGTCGGCATCCATGAAGCAACCCTGCGGTGTCTGCCACGGAGCACTGACCTGCGCTTCCCAGGTGAGGTACGTCATGGGATTGGTGGCGTAGTCGGCGCGGAAGCGGGCGGGACCGGTGAGCCACGAGGGACGCAGGTTCGCATCGAAGATGTACTTGTTGAGCGATGTGCGGTCGCCGTAGTTGACGATGCCGTCGTTGTTCACATCACCCGGCCAGACGATGCAGGGATCCATGCCCGGGGCGAAGAGCAGGATGCTGAAGCTTTTCGAGTGGGTGAAGGTCAGATAGAATCCGCAGGAGTTCTTCGATGTGAAGACCGCCTCGATGCGGTAGAAGCCGTAGGGGAGCGTTCCCGGAAGGCTGATGGTCTCGCGTCCGATGAGCGGCTGACCGGCGAGCTTGTTGCCTGCGAAGGTCGTGGTATAGGCGAGTTGATTGGTAGTGACGCTGTAGAAATTGACGGTGACCGATACGGTGGCATCGTCCACAGGCTGTGTGACCGAGTAATCGATGTTGACCTGTCCCGGCGAAGTGACGTAGGTGGCTGGCTGGCCATTGAGATCCGTGATCGAATAGTCGACCCATGAGGGTGTGAGGAAGCAGGCCTCGTCGGCACCGCGGTAGGGTACGACGCGGGCATCGCCGTCGATGTCGTCGGGAACGGTGGCGAGCTGCGTGCCGGTCAGAAGCATGTCGTTCTGCGAGGCGCCGCCGAGGTGCAGGTCGCCCGTGCTCGGGCTCATGAAGGTCACGGCACGGTCGATCGAGTTCTGATCCATGCCGTTCTGCGTGCGGAGTCCCGTTACACCGGTCACCGCGACATCCCAGAACAACGGGCCGTAGTAGACATTGTAGTCGCTGGCGAAGATGCGGGCTGTGACGGAGGCGGCATAGAACGAGTAACCAGGTCCCGTGTTGATGTAGAGGTTGTTGATCGATTCGAGTCCTTCGGCCCGCGGCAGGTTGATATACACCGTGCGGCTGGATGACGATGTGCCGATCATCAGCATCGTGTTGTTGTACAGCTTCTTGCCGCCGGAGGTCGACACATAGAAGCAGTACGAGGTCGAGGCACCGCCGTTCACAGTGATGAAGTTGTTGCGGATGAAGCCCATCGGCAGGATGCTCGAGTTCCAGAACTGAATGCCGCGCTTTGCGCCGCTGGCGCCGAGCAGGCTGATCTTGTTCTTCTCGATGAGGAAGCCGAGATACAGCGTGTTCAGGTAGAGACCGTACTGTTGCACGGTCGCGGTGGTCGACATCGTGATCACGTTGCCGCGTATGGTCGGATTGTCGACGACGTTCAGCCAGATGCCCGCCTCGCTCTGATTGAGGATCGTGTTGCCTTCGATCAGCATGTTGGCGTGACGCAGCGAGCCCGTGCCGCTGAAGTGGATGCCGCGCGAACCGTTGACAAACCTGTTGTTGCGGAAGGTGTTGTTGGCGTGGTTCACCGTCGTGCCCCAGACGAGCGCGAGGGGCTCACCCGTGGTTGTCACGACGGGACCCTGCAGCACGCAGCCCTCGACGATGTTGTTGGTGGAAGCGGCCGTCGTGTTGAACCGGAACACGGTTCCGTAGGTCGTGTTCGTGTTGACGAGGGTCATGTTGCGGAAGTGGATCCATGACGTACCATTCATCTGCACGACGTAGTTGTCGGTCGACGTGCCTGCCGCTGAGAGCGTGACAGAAGTATTGACTCCGGTCTCGGACTGGAAGGTGATCGTATTTGCGGCTGATGCACCCGGGATGGCGGCGAGACTGATTGCTCCGGTGTAGGTGCCGGCACGCACATTGAAGGTGACAGGTCCCGTCACTCCAGCAGCGAGTGCAGTCGCTGCAGCACTGAACGTGGCGTAGCTGGGGGCAGCTCCGCCGATTGTATATGTTCCTGACAACTGAGCCAGGGCAGGAGTGAGGGTCATCAGGAAACAGCAGACAAACGCACGCATCGGCAACCGAAGCGCCGTGCGGTGTGCACCACGTGAACCAGCGTTCATGGTGAAGCTCCTTCTGTGGAAGTGGTTGTCACGTATTGCCTCCCTGGGTGCAACAGGGCGCGGGGACGTGAGGACATTTGAATTATGAATCGCGCAAGTATCCGATAAAGTTCCAGCAAACGCAAACGGTGATGAGAAACCGGAAGAAAAGAAGACAGGCAGACCATCGGCCTGCCTGTCTTCCGCTGTGTGGTGCGGAATTGCTGCGAATCACGGAATGGGGCGTTTCACCCCCATCCCATCATTATTTGGACATCGTCATCTTCACGATGAGCGACGAGGTGATGCCCGATGCAAGGCCTGTCGCCTCGTAGCGTGCCATGTACACGCCGCTCTCCAGTGCCGAGGCATCGAAGGTCACGGTGCGCACACCGGCATCCATCGTCCCATCCACGAGCGTGGCAACCGTGCGACCGATCATGTCGGTCACGACGATTTTCACCGTGCTCTTCTCGGGCACGCTGTACTGCAGCGTGGTCGAGGGATTGAAGGGATTCGGGTAGTTCTGCGTCATGCCGAAGCTGCCGGCGATGACGTGGTCGTCCTGCTTCGGGGTCCACCCACCATGCGTGCGCAGGTAGTTGA
>JAEYUG010000094.1 GCA_023432805.1 Bacteroidota bacterium
GAAGTGGTGCTGGATCTCGATGAAGACGAACGCATGATCATCGAGGGACTCATCTTCGCGAGCGACGAACCCATCCCCTTCAAGCAGATCCGGGACATCCTCTATCCTTCAGGGGAGGAGGAGTCCGCCGTCGATGCCGAAGCCGCGGCGATCGACGCCGAGCGCGATGCCGCGATGGAAGCGGGGGAAGCTCCCGCGCCGCGCCGACCTGCGATTTCGGGCCGCAAGGCGTTCACGGTCAACCGGCTGCAGGCGCAGATCACCGCACTCAATGCACAGTATGCGAGCGGGGGGCGGGCGTTCCGCATCACAGAGATCGCCGGAGGATTCACGTTCCAGACGACGGGATCGGTCGGCGGCTATGTCGGTCGCATGTTCGCCGAGCGTACGAAGCGGCGCCTGACGCAGAGCGCGCTCGAGACGCTGGCGATCATCAGTTTCCGGCAGCCGATCTCGAAGCCTGCGATCGAGGCGATTCGCGGCGTGAATGCCGACTACGTGCTCAAGAGCCTGCTCGATCGCAATCTGATCGCGATCGTCGGGCGCGACAATTCCGTCGGACGCCCGCTGCTGTATGGCACGACGAAGACCTTCCTGAAGCACTTCGGGCTCAACAGTCTCGAGGATCTGCCCAAGCCGCGAGAGATCGCGGATCTGCTTGCGGAGGAGAATGAACTTGCCGCGCGATCCATCGAGGAACGCGACGACCTGCCGGCACTGACGGACGGAGAGAGTGTGAGCATCTTCGATACGGTGCGCGCTGAAGGTGTGATGCTCGACGGAGAGCCTGTTGACGTCTCGGAGAATCCGCCTGCGGAGGTCGACGGCCTCGACATCGCCCTCGATGTGGAAGTCGACCTTGGCGCACGCGCAGTGCCGCAGACCGAGGGCCACAAGAGCGGACACGCAGCGGATACGTCCGGGGCACAGGAAGAACGTGACGAGCCGACAATCGATGTCGTGCTCGAGGAACCCATTGATTTTGAAGACGAGCTTGCAGACGAGGATGACGATGAAGCCGACGCGGAAGACGCACACGACACGACCAACGAAGAAGTCATGGACGAAGACGGACTCGACGACGACGAAACCGACGAGGAAGACCTGGACGAAGACGGACTCGACGACGAGGACGGAGGACGGGTCGGCACCGCGCAAGTCGATGACACGGGCAACGCGCCCGGAATCGCGGCGTCCATCGACCCGGACCTGGGATCGCGCTGACAGGCCGAACAGGTCCGACAGACCTGATCGTTCAGACAAGCCGTTCCGTGCAGACAAGCCGCATCGTTCGGACAAGCCGTTCCGTGCAGACAAGCCGCATCGTTCAGACAAGCCTCACGGCGCGTCCGATCAGCGGCATCACTCGACCGACAGACCGCAGCAGGGGTACAACAAACCGCATCGAACCTCGCATGGACCGCGCGAGGAGGGTCCGCGCACTGAATCGATGCGCCAGCAGGCCCCGAAGCGCTACGGCGGCCGCGCCACGTCGGAGGTGCGCGACACCGATCGCGAGCTGCGCATCAACCGCTTCCTGGCCGAGGCCGGCGTCGAGTCGCGCCGCAAGGCGGAGGAACTCATCGCCGAGGGCGTCGTGAAGGTGAACGGCGTGGTGGTGACGAATCTCGCCACGAAGGTCGTTCCCTCACGCGACGAAGTGCGCGTGCGCAATGTGGTGGTGACCATCAGTCCCCGTCTCGTCTACATCCTTCTCAACAAGCCGAAGGACTGCATCACCACGACCGACGACGAACGCGGGCGCACCACGGTGATGGACCTTGTGCAGTTTCCCGCACGGCTCTTTCCCGTCGGACGCCTCGACCGCAACACGACCGGGGCGCTGCTGCTGACCAACGACGGTGATCTGGCGCATGCGCTGATGCATCCGTCCTTTCTTGCGCGCAAGATCTACGGTGCCGTGCTCGATCGGGGCATCGACCCGAGGCATCTCGGCATGCTGCGCGCGGGCATCGAACTCGAAGACGGACGTACGGCGCCCTGCGAGGCCTATGCTGCGGATCCCCCGCAGAACACCCACATTGCGATCGCGATTCACGAAGGCCGCAACCGTCAGGTGCACCGCATGTTCGAATCCCTCGGCTATGTCGTCAAGAAGCTCGACCGTGTCGAATACGCCGGTCTGACGACCGACGGACTCCGTCGCGGCGGCTGGCGCTTCCTCGAGGAAGACGAGGTCCGCGCCATCCGGAAACTGATCAAGAAAAACACCACTCCATCCCGTTAGAGAGCCGCATGCCACGTCGCAGCGACATCCGCTCCATCCTTGTTCTGGGCTCGGGTCCGATCATCATCGGGCAGGCCTGCGAATTCGACTATTCGGGCACGCAGGCCGTGCAGGTGCTCAAGAGCGAGGGGTACCGGGTCGTGTTGATCAACAGCAATCCCGCCACGATCATGACCGACCCCGAGTTCGCCGATGCGACCTACGTGGAGCCGATCACACCGGAGTATGTCGAGAAGGTGATCGCGCGCGAGCGTCCCGATGCGCTGCTGCCGACGATGGGTGGACAGACGGCGCTGAATACCGCCGTGGCGCTGGCCGAGAGCGGTGTGCTGGCACGATACGGTGTCGAGCTGATCGGGGCATCCCTCTCGGCGATCCGTATGGCCGAAGACCGCGAGGAGTTTCTCGCGGCGATGCGGCGCATCGGGCTCGAGATGCCGCACGGTGAATTCTGCCGCACGCTCGAGGAGGCGCAGGCGGCCGCAGAACGCATCGGATATCCGATCATCATCCGACCTTCGTTCACCCTTGGCGGGTCGGGCGGCGGTGTGGCCTACAATGTCGAGGAATTCCTCACACGCGTCACGCTGGGACTCAATCTCAGCCCCATCCACCAGGTGCTCGTCGAGGAGTCCATTCTCGGGTGGAAGGAGTACGAACTCGAGGTGATGCGCGACACGAAGGACAATGTCGTGATCGTCTGTTCGATCGAGAACCTCGATCCCATCGGCGTGCACACAGGAGATTCGGTCACAGTCGCGCCCGCACAGACGCTGACCGACAAGGAGTATCAGCGCATGCGCGATGCCGCGATCGCGATCATGCGCGAGATCGGCGTCGAGACCGGCGGTTCAAACGTCCAATTCGCCGTACAGCCCTCGACGGGTCGCATGACCGTGATCGAGATGAATCCCCGCGTCTCACGCAGTTCGGCGCTCGCCTCGAAGGCGACAGGCTTTCCGATCGCGAAGATCGCCGCGCGGCTCGCGGTCGGGTACACCCTCGACGAGATTCCGAACGACATCACCCGCGTGACACCTGCCTGCTTTGAACCGACGATCGACTATGTGGTGACCAAGGTGCCGCGGTGGGATTTCGCGAAGTTCCCCGGCGCCGACAGCACGCTGGGCATCCAGATGAAGAGTGTCGGCGAGGTGATGGCCATCGGCCGCACCTTCAAGGAGAGCCTGCAGAAGGCGCTGCGCTCGCTCGAGACCGGGCGGGCGGGACTCGGCGCCGACGGCCGCGATCGCTTCGACCCCTTCACGATGAGCGACACCGAGCAGCGCGAGGCGGCACAGGATATTCGGGCCCGATTATCCACTCCCCTGCCCGACCGCATCTTCGACCTGCGACTGGCGCTGCTCGTGGGGGTGGGTGTCGACGAGATCGCACGCATCACAGGCATCGATCCGTGGTTCCTGCATCAGATCGACGAGATCGTCGCGCTCGAGCGCGCGCTGCGGGGCGTCACGCTCCCGTAGAAGTTGTTCCACCCACAGCGAGGTGAAAGCATGTTGACCCTGATCCGGTACGAGCTGTTGAAGACGTACCGCAAGATGCGCACCTACATCGGCTTCGGCCTGATCGCGGTGATCACGCCGATCATCTACTGGGGACTCTCCGTCGGCGGCGACGACATGGTCAACGGCATGACACGCGGCCTGCAGAAGGACTTCGTCTTCGTCGGCAGCCTGTTCAACGGCTGGTTCGTCGGGCATCTCGTGATGAACACCCTTTTCGTGCAGATCCCCTTCCTCATCGCCCTTGTCGCGGGCGACGTGTTCGCGGGCGAAGCCACCGGCGGCACCTTCCGCATTCTTCTCACACGTCCCCCCTCCCGATCGCGCATCTTTCTCGTCAAGGCGCTCAGCACCGTCATCTACGTCGTCTCGCTCGTCGCCTTCCTCGGCTTCTTCACGCTGACACTCGGTGCGTTCTGGTTCGGCGGCGGCAGCCTGCTCAGCTACGGCGAGGCCGGCGTCACCATCTTCGCCGAGGGCGACATCCTCTGGCGCTTCATCCTCGCCTATGCCCTCGGCGCCTGGGGCATGTGCACCGTGGCCGCGCTTGCCATGCTGCTCAGCTCGCTCGTCGAGAACGCCGTCGGTCCCATCATCGGCACCCTGGCAATCGTCATCCTCTTCCTCGTGCTCGGCAACCTGCCCTTCGCCTTCTTCGAAAACCTGCGTCCCTGGTTCTTCACCACCTACTTCTCGGTGTGGATGCAGGCGTTCGGCGATCCCGTCGACTGGAGCCGCATCGCAAAAGAGATCTTCTACCTCGGCCTGTACTTCTTCGGACTGACAGGCATCACCTGGACCTTCTTCCGCCGCAAGGACATCCTCTCATGACACACGTACCCACGATGCGTCCGCAGACGCTTCCCCATGCCTGGTGCGGTATGCACGTCTCCATGTCGGTGGGGATGCTGCCGCTGCTGTTCCTCCTCCTGCTGACCGCGCACGACGGTGCATCCGCGCAGCAGCGCGGCACATCCATGCGCGCCGCCACCGACGGGGGGAAGCCTTCCGCTGCCGCGATCATCGGGGTGATTCAGGAACGGTTCGCGCGCATCCGCGACTATGCGGTCGATCTCGAGGCGCGCATCGACATGCCCGGAGTCAAGGCTCCGGCGATGAAGGCGACCATGCACTTCAAGCAGCCCGACAAGGTGAAGCTCGACGCGAAGGGATTCGCGATGCTGCCCCGCGACGTGGTGCTGTTCAATCCCTCGATCCTTTCGGAGCGGAACTTCGACATGGTCGTGCAGGGCGAGGAGGTGGTCGATGGTGTGCCATGCTGGAAGCTGAAGCTCCTGGCGACGAGCGATACGATGCGCATTCAACGCATGATGCTGTATGTCGGCAAGGAGGGCGGGTCGATCCTGCGCATGGCGAGTGATCCCGACAAGGGCACGCCTGCGGATGTGCGTTTCACGTACGTGAAGGTCGACGGGGTGCATGAACTGCCTGCGCGCATCGTGCTGCGGCTCGAGGCGGGCGATGCCTCGGTGGCCAACCCGATGCAGAAGCCCGGCCGGAAGATCGAGAAGGGTCCCGCAACCATCGTGGTCACCTATTCGAACTACCGCGTCAACAAGGGCATTCCCGATTCCCTGTTCAAGGAGGCTGCGAAATGACATCCGCTCCCGTCCGCATCGTACTGCTGTGCGCTGCGTTCGCACTCGGCGCCGCACCGCTCGCCGCGCAGTACGTGCCCGAACCGTCGGATCTCGACGTCACGCATTATGAGGCGCATGTGGGATTCGACCTCGGACGCGAAGAACTGAACGGCGAGGTGTACGTGCACCTGCGCAACGCCGGCGCACAGCCGATGGACACCGTGCGTCTGCATCTGCGCGATCTCGCCGTCTCGTCGGTGCATCGCACGACGCAGCCGCTTGCGCACGCGCAGGCCGGCGGCGAGCTTCTGATCGCGCTCGACGCCGCGCTCGCACCGGGCGACAGCACGATGCTTTCGATCGTCTATGGCGGCAAGGCCACCGACGAGGGTGGCTTCGCCTGGGGCGGCTGCTTCTGGGGCGAGCCGACCTTCGCGATGGGTGTGGGATTCCGCGCGCCCTACGTGTCGATGCTGCGGCACTGGATGCCCTCGCACGACGTGCCGTGGGACAAGGCCTCGTTCGATCTGACCTACATCGTGCCCGAAGGGTACGTGGCGGCGGGTACGGGCACGCTCGCCTCGGTGAGCTATGGGAACGGGTCCGCGCAGTACCGCTGGATCGAACCGCATCCCACCGCGACTTATCTGGTCACGTATGCGATCGACCGCTACGCGGTGGTGAAGGATGCGTGGCGGGGGCTTCCGCTGGAGTATTACGTGCCGCGCGCGGATTCGGCGCGCGGGGTGGCGCACTTCGCCACAGTGCCGTCCATGCTCGATGCGTTCACGGCCGCGTACGGGCCCTATCCCTTCGACAAGGTGGGCTACTGCATCACGCCGATCGGCTCGATGGAGCATCAGACGATGATCAGCTACGATGCGTCGCTGTTCGGCTCCGCACCCGCCTCGACCGTGGCCGCGCACGAGCTCGCGCACATGTGGTGGGGCGACTGCGTGACGCCGGCGGATTTCCGCGAGGCGTGGTTGAGCGAGGGGTTCGCGACGTATTCGGAGGCGGTGTGGGCCGAGCATGTCAGGGGGCGTGCGGAGTATCTGCGCACTGCGGCGCGCTTCGCCTCGACGTACCGGTCCCAGGTGGAAATGGCCGAGGGCACGTTCGCGCTGTATGATTTCCCGCGTTCGTCGCCATCGTCGAACTATCCCTCCACCATCTACCAGAAAGGCGCGGCGGTGCTGGTGATGCTGCGCGAGGTAATGGGCGATTCGCTGTTCTTCGCCGGTATGCGCGCGCATCAGGCGCGGTACCGCTACGGCAACGCGACCACGCGTGAATTTCAGGCGTCGATGGAGCAGCAGTATGGGGCATCGCTCGACTGGTTCTTCACGCCGTGGGTGTTTCGGCCGGGGTATCCGACGTACCGGGTGACGACGATCTATGATACGGAGGACCGTCCCTTCAGCTTCTACCTCACGCAGGGTCAGGACACGACGCGTTTCCCGTTGATTCGCATGCCGATCGAGATCTGGGCTGTCACGAAGGCTGGTGACACGCTGCGCACCAGGGTGATGACAGACGCTGCGCGCGATCAGGAGGTCGTACCCTTCCCCGGTGTGATGGCTTCGACGCTGTCGAAGATGGTGTTCGACCCGTACAACCTCGTGCTCAAGCGCGTGCAGTACGGTACCGTGAATGCGGAGACCCTGCCCGCACCATCGGAGGGTGTGCTGCTGGAACCCAGCTATCCGCATCCTTCCGACGGAACCCATCATGCGACAGCGTGGATTCCCTTTCGTCTCGACCGTCCCGGACACGTGCGCATCGACGTATGCGACATGCTGGGTCGCACGGTCGCCACACCGGTGGATTCGGCATGGTCCGTCGGTCGACATGTGGTCGCATTCGACACCGGATCGCTGCCGTCCGGCACCTATACGGTGTTGTTGCGCGGAGCTGGTCAGGTACGCACCCGTTCGCTTGTCATTACCCAATAGACCCGCTGTAACAACCGGCGGATTCATGTGTCATTCCAGTATGCAAGGAGTGGTTCACATCGCCCGCGTGGAACGCCACTCTTCCTTGACAGTGCACCGTCTTTTCGGTACATTAAGTTGATCCGTACCACTCGCGGCATATTGTATTCCCACAGCGATCATCCTAGATGTGTTCACCCCATATTTTCCGGAGGTTCCCCGTATGAAGAGACTGCTCCTGACTGCATTGTTTGCAGTTGCATGGCTGGCGATGCTGACTCCGTCGCTGCACGCTCAATTTGAGAACATCGACTGGGAGGAGCTCTGGGTTCGCCAGCAGCCGATCAGTCCGAATGTTCAGGATCATTGGAAGTGGATGGCAGGTCTGCGCACGTATACGGGACTTGCCTACGATCATACCCGTGATGTGGTGTACATCGTCAATCCCGGGCTCCAGACGATCGGCACACAGACCTACGGCAACACAAAGATCCATGTGTGGGATGCGAACACGGGCAACCCGAAGATGACGGTTGGCCGTACGAACCTTGGCACGGGTGGGGAAGTCCCGGTCCCGCAGGACACGATCCCCGGCTATCCCTTCACAGGCTGGCCCGGCGGCACATACAGCAGTTTTTCGCAGGGCCAGTTTCCGCTCTACAAGATCGACGTCGACGACGACGGCCGCATTTTCGCCTGCAACGTCGTCAGTCCTGTCTGGGGACTCTGCTATCCCGGTCCGCCCCCCAATTGCGACCCCGACAAGCTGATCCAGGGTCCCTTCCGCATTTACCGGTGGGACACGCCCGCATCGACACCGCGTCGCGTGTATGCGACCCTCAACGCTGCGCACACCGGTACGCCCGGCACGCCGACCAACACAGAAATGAAGTGGACCCGCTGGGGTGACGTGCTCGATGTCGTTGGCGGTCAGAAGACCGTCATCGTCGACAATCAGCCCGTACTGGTCGACAGCGCGCGCATTTTCACCTCCGGTGGTTACTGGACGGGTTCGACAACGCCTGCACATGAAAACGATGAAATCAACGTGTTTCTCGCGGAGGATCGTCCCGAGCAGTCACGGATTTCCGACGGTCTCGGGCGCAGGCTGCCCTACCGTCTCGCGATCAAGCTTCTCAACGGTATCCCGCCGAACACGCTGCGCCTGCGCCATGCGCACGGCATCGCAGTGACCGGTACGACGATCTTCTCGCAGATCTGGCATGATACGAACGGCAGCAACGAACTCGCCGTTCTGAACAATCAGGCCCAGACCACCGCAGCCTTCCCGCAGACTCATTCGATGACGCGCAACCACGTGCTGTCGTCGGATCCTGGTACGGGAACCGGTCCCACCGGACCCATGGCCTTCTTCTCGGATTTCGGCGTGCAGTTCCTCATGGTCTGTGACGGTCAGCCGCAGGACATCAACGACGTGACGGCTGACAACCCGAACACGCGGGCACGCGTCATGAACGTGACCACGCTTGGTCAGGAACAGCGGGAGCCCGGCGCCGGCGACACGCCGTTCTTCGGCCGCAAGAACCAGCATTCGAATTCCGGCGTCAACAACTACATCGCCGACATCGATTACAAGATCGATCCCGATCTGGACAGTGGTGGTTACCACATCGTGCTGTTCATTCTCCAGTCCAACAATGGCATCGCGGCATTCCGTACGCGCAAGCGCTTCATCCCTGTCGAGATGCAGTCCCTCACGGCACAGGTCAACGGCCGCACCATCGATCTGCTCTGGAAGGTCGCCAGTGAAACGAACAACAGCGGTTGGAGCGTGCAGCGCAGCTTCGACGGCGGCAATGCATGGGAAGACCTGAGCTTCGTCAAGGGCCGCGGCACAACGCAGCAGGGTCAGACCTACGCGTACAGCGATCCCGTCACCGAGACGCACACGGTGCTCGGTTCGGCCAAGTACCGTCTCGTGCAGATGGATACCGATGGCAAGAAGACCTTCTCGCATGCTGTCGAAGTGTACATGGATGGTGAAGCTGCTCCTGGCGGCTTCCAGCTCCATCAGAACTATCCCAATCCGTTCAACCCCGTCACCACAATCGGCTTCAACCTTCGTGACGCCGGCTTCGTGACCCTGAAGATCTTCAATCAGATGGGCGAGGAAGTCGCGCAGCTCGTCAACGAATCGCGCGAGCCGGGCGTGCACAACGTCACCTTCGATGCATCGTCGCTCCCGAGTGGCACGTACATCTACCAGATCAACGTCGATGGCAAGATGCAGAAGAAGAAGATGGTCTTGATGAAGTAACCTGCTTCCGCATGGAAGACGGCACAGCCCCCCGCCTTCGGGCGGGGGGCTTTTCTTTTTCATCCATCGACACTGGAGTAACCTCATGCGCCTCCGCACGCACTGTCTCCTCTGGCTTCTCCTGCTCGTCGGCTTGACACGGCCGTTGTGTGCACAGACCGGCAACATCGACTGGGAATTGATCTGGGAACGTCCGCAGCCACTGCCGACCTCGACCGAGCACTGGAAATGGATGGCCGGGATGGCGTCGTATACCGGACTCGCCTACGATCCGATCCGCGATGTGCTCTACATCGTCAATCCCGCGCTCGACTCCAGCGGCACCCAGGTGGTCGGCGCACCCCGCATCCACATCTGGGATGCGAAGACCGGTAATCCCAAGACCACGCTCGGCCGCACCGCGCTCGGTGCAGGCGGCGAACTGCCGATGCCGCCCGACACAATGCGCATCTACCCCACGACAGGGTGGCCGGGCACGTCTCATGCCGGGTACGGACGCGGCCGCTATTCGGTCTACAAGATCGATGTCGACGAGGCGGGACGCATCTTCGCCTCCAATCTCGTCAGTCCGGTTTGGGGCACCTGCTATCCGGGACCTCCCCCCAACTGCGATGCCGACAAGCAGGCACAGGGTCCCTACCGCATCTACCGATGGGATACGCCGTCATCGACTCCGCGACTCGTGTACAGCACCCTGAACGCCGCGCACACCACCAGCAGCGGCTCGTCGACCGACACCGAGATGAAGTGGACGCGATGGGGCGACGTGCTCGAGGTCGTCGGGGGTCCGCGCACCGTGCTGCAGAACGGCCAACCCGTCACCGTCGACAGTGTGCGCATCTACACGTCGGGCGGGCATTGGACGGGATCGACGCTGCCTGCACACGAGAACGACGAGATCAACGTCATCATCGGTGAAGACCGACCCGAGCAGCAGCGCGTCTCCGACGGCCTCGGGCGGAAGCTTCCCTACCGCCTGGGCGTCAAGCTCGTGAACGGCATCGCACCGAACACCCTGCGCGTGCGTAGTGCACACGGCATCGCGGTCACGGGATCCTCCTCCCTTTCCCCCCTCTGGCACGACACGAACGGGGCGACCGATCTGGTGGCGCTCAACGACCAGGCGCAGACATCCGCACCCTTTCCGCAGACCTTTGCGATGACCCGCAATCACACGCTGTCGTCGGATCCCGTCACCGGAACGGGGGCATCGGGACCGCTCGCCTATGCGAATTTCTTTGGCGAGCACCTGCTTGCCGTCTGCGACGCGCAGCCCGACAACCCCTCCAATCCGACCGCAGTCAACACCAGAACCCGTGCGCGCGTCATGGATGTGAGCATCATCGGGCAGGAATATCGCGTGATCGGCGCAGGCAACACACCCTTGTTCGGACTGCAAAATCAGCACAGCGTCTCGGGCACGAACAACTACATCGCCGATGTCGACATCAAGATCGACACCGTCAGCAGCGAGTACGATCCACAGCTGATCATCTTCGTGCTGCAGTCGAACAACGGCATCGCGGCCTTCCGTTCGCGCATGTGGAAACCCGTCCAGCTCGAATCCTTCACCGCCGCGCTCGAAGGCGGAGAGGTCCTGCTCTCTTGGATGGTCGCCTCGGAGACGAACAATACCGGCTGGCATGTGCAGCGCAGCTTCGACGGAGGATTCCGCTGGGAGGATCTCAGCTTCGTTGCGGGACGCGGATCCACACAGGAGCGCGCAACCTACACGTACCGCGACGCCCTCACGAGCACGCACCACGCCATCGGAAGCGCCGCCTACCGCATCGTGCAGCAGGATGCCGACGGCACGCAGTCGACCTCGCACATCGTCGAGGTGCAGCTCGATGCCTCGCTGGCGACGAACGGATTCATGCTGCACCAGAATCACCCGAATCCCTTCAACCCGAACACCACGATCGGCTTCACCCTTCGTGACGCCGGCTTCGTGACCCTGAAGATCTTCAATCAGATGGGTGAGCAGGTCGCGCAGTTCGTCAACGAATCGCGCGAGCCGGGCGTGCACAACGTCACCTTCGATGCATCGTCGCTCCCGAGCGGCACGTACATCTACCAGATCAACGTCGATGGCACAATGCAGCAGAAGAAGATGGTCCTGATGAAATAATGCGACCAGATCGGAACGACATACTGCCATGACCACGACCCCGCTTCCGCCCGTCTACCTCACGCGCGTCATCCCGGAGAACGGGATGGAACTGCTGCGCACGCGCTGCCATCTCGATGTCTCGCCCCACGACCGCGTCATCCGCAAGGAGGAACTGCTGCGCGCCGTGCGCGAGGTCGAGGGACTCCTCTGCATGCTGACCGATCCCGTCGACGCCGATGTGATCGATGCTGCGCCGCGTCTGTGTGTGATCTCGAGCAATGCGGTCGGGTACAACAACATCGATGTCGAAGCGGCACGTCGGCGTGGGATCGTCGTGACCAACACGCCAGGCGTGCTGACCGACGCAACCGCAGACATCGCCTTCGCGCTGCTGCTGGCTTGCGCCCGTCGCATCGCCGAGGGTGACCGCTGGATGCGTACGCACACCTTCGACGGGTGGAGTCCCATGCAGATGCTCGGTCTCGATCTCGCTGGCGCCACGCTCGGCATCGTGGGTGCGGGACGTATCGGCAGGGCCGTCGCGCAGCGCTGCCGCGGCGCGTACGGGATGCGGATCCTCTACCACGGCAGGCGCCGCAATGAGGATCTCGAACAGGAGATGGATGCGGAATTCGTCAGCGTCGAGCGGCTCGTGCGCGAAGCAGACTACATTTCCCTGCACGTGCCCCTCACACCGGACACGCACCACATGATCGGTCGTGCACAGTTTGCGGAAATGAAACCGCACGCCGTGCTGGTCAACACGTCACGCGGACCCGTCGTCGACGAAACGGCCCTCGTCGAGGCGCTCGCGGCGCGACGCATCTTCGCGGCGGGACTCGACGTCTACGAACAGGAGCCCCACGTGCCGGGTGAGCTGCTCGCGCTCGACAATGTGGTCGTGCTGCCGCACATCGGCAGTGCGTCGTACACCACCCGCGCGCGTATGGCCGAAATGGCCGCCCGCAACCTCATCGACGTGCTCGAGGGGCGCGAACCCGCGCATCGCGTCGTCTGACGCATCGCCCAAGAAGACGACCACGGAATACACGGAAGAGGCGGAACAGGTTTTCATGTACC
>JAEYUG010000121.1 GCA_023432805.1 Bacteroidota bacterium
CATGAAGGCTGCGTTGGGGGTGCGCTTCTTGGCTGGTGCGGCCTTCTTTGCAGGAGCGGCGGCCTTCTTCGCGGGTGCAGCCTTCTTTGCAGGAGCGGCGGCCTTCTTCGCAGGAGCGGCGGCCTTCTTTGTTTCGGGACGAGACTGACCCTGCACTTCAAGACCGAGAGCCTTGCAGACCGTCATGCCGATCATGGCGGGATTCTCCACCACGTGGATTCCGGCACGACGCATCGCCTTCATCTTCTCCGCTGCAGTGCCCTTGCCCCCGGCGATGATCGCACCGGCATGGCCCATGCGGCGTCCAGGAGGCGCCGTGCGACCCGCGATGAAGCCGACGACCGGCTTGGTCATGCTCTTCTTCACATAGGCAGCGCCCTCTTCCTCCGCCGTGCCACCGATCTCACCGATCATCACGACTGCATCCGTGCCGGAATCCTCATTGAAGAGGCGCAGCGCATCGATGAACTGCGTACCGATCACGGGATCGCCGCCGATGCCGATGCATGTGGACTGGCCGAGACCGAGATCGGTCAACTGCTTGACCGCCTCATAAGTGAGCGTTCCGCTGCGCGATACGACACCGATGTTGCCCTTCTTGTGGATGAAACCGGGCATGATACCGATTTTGGCAAGGCCCGGTGAGATGATGCCCGGACAGTTCGGACCGATCAGGCGCACACCCTGCTTCTTGACGAAATCAAAAGCGCGAATCATGTCCTTCGTCGGGATGCCTTCGGTGATGCACACGATCAGCGGCACGCGTGCTTCGGCGGCTTCCATGATTGCATCCGCGGCGAATGCGGGCGGGACGAAGATGAGCGACACGTTCGCCTTCGTCTTCGCGACAGCTTCGACCACCGTGTTGAACACGGGTACGCCGATATGCGTCGTGCCGCCCTTGCCGGGCGTGACACCGCCGACGACCTTTGTGCCGTACTCCATCATCTGTGTAGCGTGAAACGTCCCTTCCGAGCCCGTGATACCCTGTACCAGCACGCGACTCTTCCTGTCGACGAGAATGCTCATGACCAATCTCCGGTTGCGTGGAAAATGCGAAATCCTCCTAATCTACGCATTCGTATTCCAATTGCGAAATACGACAATGCGGATCTCATCACGCCAACCGTGACGACCGACTGCTCTCCCCGACCGCTCAGCCTGCTGCATCGAAGGCCGTGCGCAACCAGCCGATCAGCTCGGCATCGACCTCTGCGGGATCCGTCAGGTGCACCTTGTACTGGCACATGCCTCCCGCCGGCTGAGCGAGCAGGCGCGCAGTGCCGTCGAGTCCCTTCATGTTCAACCCCACTTCGACCCGTGTCTTCGTGGCGGGACCGATCATCGCAAACTGCTTCTTCCTGCGGAGGCTCACGTAGGTCTTCTTCGGAGCGATCTCGAAGTCGCCGAAACCGTGCACAGCTTCCATGAGGACGTCATGGATCGGACGAAGGGCGGCCTTCGGACCTGCATATAACGCATCGAGCACATCCCCCTCGCCCTGCGGCGTTTCCGCGGCAGGCTGCTGCGACTGGACGTACACATGCACGAGCGTGTTCGCGTCGCCATGTCCCATGCCGTGGTCACGCTTGAGCATGTCGCGCAGCTCCCCGTGTTTGACGAGTCCACTCGCGCGCAACAGCGCGAAGAGTTCCTCGAGTGACTTGCCGGTTCGTTTCTGGATGTTCGCAACCTGCGTCGCGATGGCTGTATCGACGATGTTCATGGAGTCTCCTGAAGAGTATGTCGGTGTGGGGCGAACATACGACACCACGCGCTCACATGCACATGGTGGTCGGGGCGACCTCAGCCGTGCATGCGCGGGGCGTTGGGAAGTGTTGAGAGGATGTCGGCTTCGACGGCGGCCAGTGCGTCGAAGCGGGTATCGACGACCTCCCGGGGGAAGTGGTCGCGGGCGAGGGCAAGGAACATGGTGTAGTGTCCGGCCTCGCTCGCAACGAGGTCGGCGTACATCCGCTTCACGTCGCCCTCGGGCAGCGCGTCTGCCAGCAGGGTGAAGCGTTCGCAGCTGCGGGCCTCGACCAGTGCCGCACAGATGAGCGTGTCGAGCATGCGCTGCGGTTCGTCGCGACGCACATGCGCGAGCAGCTGCTGCACGTAGGCATCACCCGCATCACGCGTGAGCCTGCGTCCCCGCCGCTCGACCTGATCGAGCACGCGCGTGACATGCTCGAGTTCCTCGGTGGCGAGGGCGGCCATCTGCCGCACGAGCGCCGTGTGCTGGGGATAGCGGTTGATGAGGGCGAGCGCCGTGGCAGCGGCCTTCTTCTCGCAGTGCACGTGGTCGATGAGTATCGTGTCGAGGTCGCCAAGGGCGGCTGCGACCCACGCGGGGGATGTGTCGCTTTTGAGTTTGAGCATGCGCGCAAGATGAGGAAACCGCGAGCCACATTCAATCACGTGCGCTTGACGAACTGCACCGATCAGGCAGCCGGGTTACCGGCCGGGAAGGATGCGGAGTCCCTGCACCGCGAGAAGAGAATCAATGGAGGCTTCCGCATAGAAACCCTCGTGGCGATGGAATTCGCGGCCCTCGTGGTCGAGGAATACCTGCGTGGGCATGACGCGCACGTTGTACACCTCCCCCCGTGACGGATCCTTCATGAGGTCGTAGAAGACGAGGGTGAGCTGGTCGCTGCCGTATTTCCCTTCGAGCGAGCGCATGATCACGCGCATCTCCTGGCAGGGCACGCAGTGTTCGGAACCGAGTTCGATGAAGGTGACGCGGGACTGCACAACAAGTGGCGGGGATGCGGGTGGTTGCTCGGTGCAGGAGGCGACGAGCGCTGCGAGTGCGACGACGAGCGGCCGGATGCAGGCCGGGGCGAGGGCGGTCGCGTAGCGCAACATGGCTGACATCGGCATGTCAGTGACTCCCGCCGGTTGGCTGCCAGGTGATCGTGCAGCCGGCCGCGACATCCTGTGCAAGCTGATGGCCGTTGTAGTAGCGCAGCACGGGCAGGTCGACGTTGAACCCGAAGGCGAGGGAGCCAAACGCAATCCCGAGCTGCGGCGAGAAGACCAGCAGGTGGCCTCCGGAGTCAGCGATGGACAGATCGTGGAAGCGATCGCGCATCCGGTATTCGTGGCGCAGTTCGACCACACCGGTGATTGCATTGTTCACTGCTGCGACTCCGAACAGGGATGTGAGAAAGCCGGGTCCGTACCGGTATGCTGACGCGTTGCGCGCATGTACATCGCTGCGGTGCACGAACACGAACTGCGCCTGATGGGCAGGGAAGCCCCGGCGCAGCAGCAGCTGTGCGCTGCCACCCCACGCCCCGGTGGAGGGCAGGATGTGCTGCGGCAGGTTGGCGGATCCCGCGGTGAGTGGCATGCGAACTCCCGTGCCGACGGTGCATTCGACATCACGTGCATCGTCTCGCCACACACCGTACTTCGCACCGAGCATGACATGCGACAGACCACCACCCGTCACGATCATGGTCCCGAAATCCTGCGACTTGCTGGGATACGCGCCAAGTTCCGCCTCGAGTGTCAGATCATCGCTGACCCCATGGGCTGCAGTCAGACTGGTGTAGTGCATTCGGTAGTAGCGGACAGGTCCCGGCTCGGCCCGCGCGTCTCCGCGCATGTACCCCTCACCGGAGCCGAAGCGGTATGCGCCGACGATGCGCCAGGCTGCCGGTTCGAGCAGGCCCACGTTTGCAGTACCGGCGATGGGACTGATGCCGCCGACTGCCGCACCGCCCATGCAGGTGCACTGGGCATGCAGGCGCGGTGCGAGTGTCACGAACATGACGAGCACGAACGTGATCCTTGCACCGGCGTCACGGCGGAGGGAGCACGGGTGCCGAGTCATCGCAGATCCTGCAGGGCAGTGAGCATGCTGTCGGTTTCCCAGACCCCTTGATGGCGCAGGCGCTCATCTCCCGCACCGTCGAACACGACCTGGGCGGGGATAAGTCCGATCTTCCATCGATCGAAGAGTTCGGGGGATTCCTCCCAGTACACGAATCCGACACGAATATCGGATCGCTTCGTCTGAAGTTCGGTCAGATTGTTCCGCATCTCGTTGCACGCGATGCAGCGCCTGCCGCCGAACTCGAGCACGACGACTCCCGTACCCGCGCGGAACACGTCGATGGTTGTCGAGTCCAGATCGAGTACGCGTGCGTCGCGCACCCGCGCGGTGTCGACGGTGGCTTCCGCCGTGCTGCCGCGGTGTGCCCCCTGCGCGGATGCGGGCGGCGGCTTCCCCTCCTCCCCTCCTCCACATGCATGGAGGAAGAGGATGGGCGCGAGGAGCAGGATATGCAGGGTGCGACGACGCATGTGTCGGGGGAAGCTTCGGATGCGATGGCCTGGGGTGGGCGTGATGCGATGCTCCGTGGTGAATGCGGATGCTACAGGGCGCCGAAGAGCATGCCGCTGATCGTGGCCATGACGATGACGAGTGACACGAACACGATAGTCTTCTTCGTGCCCATCACGCTGCGGATCACGAGCATGTTCGGCAGGGAGAGGGCGGGACCGGCAAGCAGCAGTGCGAGCGCGGGACCCTTGCCCATGCCGCTGGCGAGGAGTCCCTGCACGATCGGCACCTCGGTGAGCGTGGCGAAGTACATGAACGCGCCGAACACCGACGCGAAGAGGTTCGCGCCGATGGAGTTGCCGCCGACCAGGGCGTGGATCCATTCGTTGGGGATGAGTCCCTGTCCCCCTGCGGAACCGAGCAGGAGTCCGGCCACGAGCACACCGGCCGCGAGCAGCGGAAGAATCTGCTTTGCGAAATCCCAGCTCGAGATGAGCCATTCGCGCGGTTCGCCCGGCGCACGGGCGGTCAGGATGCTCAGTGCCGCGACACCGGCGACGAAGGCGTACAGGGGCTGGGTCGGGAAGGCGATGGCGAGACCGATGACGGGCGCGGCCGCGATGAAGACGTGGCCCGAGCGCATGCCGAGCACGCGCACGAGCGTGAAGCCGACGAGTGCGGCGAAGGCGGCGGTGATGGGCCACTTCCATGCATGCACGAGGGAAAAGAAGCCCGCATCGTCGCCGGGGGATCCCCAGTTCGCGAACACGAGCACGCCGACGAGTGCGAAGAAGTGCAGGGCGACATGCCAGAAGGGACGCCCGTCGTCGATCTGCGGGAGGGCAAGTTGTGCGGCCGCCTTCTCGCGTTCTTCACGTCGGAAGAGGAAGGCCATTGCCAGACCGATGACGATGCTGAACGAGACTGCACCGACAACACGCGCCACCCCGAGTTCGACACCGAGGATGCGCGCGGTCAGGATGATGGCGAGGATGTTGATTGCGGGGCCGGAGTAGAGAAACGCGATCGCCGGACCAAGCCCCGCTCCCCGCTTGTGAATGCTCGAAAAGAGCGGCAGGATCGTGCACGAGCACACGGCGAGCACCGTGCCCGACACCGATGCGATGAGGTAGGATTTCCACTTGACCGCATTGGCGCCGAAGTATTTGATCACCGAGGCCTGCCCGACGAAGACTGCGATGACCCCAGCAATGAAGAAGGCAGGGACGAGACAGAGCAGGACGTGTTCATGCGCATACCAGCGCGCGAGTTCGAGGGCTTCGAGCACGGCGGTGTCGAAGCTCGGCGTGCCGACGGGCATGAACCACACGGCCAGAAAGAAAGCCGCGATCCATGCAAGGATGGTGAGTTCTCTTTTCGTATCCACAGGTCAGGTGAACCAGAGCTGCCACATGAGATAAGCACCGGCCCCGATGAAGAGTACCGCGACGACGCGGCGGAACCAGCGTTCGAACGACTTGATGCGCTTGTAGAACGACCCGACCCCGGCGACGGTGAAGGCGATGAGCCACGCCGCGATGATGACGGGCAGGGCGGTTGCGATGGCGAAGACGACCGGGAGGTAGAGTCCGTCGGCGCTGGCCACCGTCATGGGAATGAGCATCATGAAGTAGAGCACGCCGCTGTATGGGCAGAAGGCCAATGCAAAGAGCATTCCGAGCGCGAGCGACCCCCACGCGCCCGATCCCGTGCGTTCTCCCGCGCTCGATGTGAGGCGGTCGAGGAGACCGAATCGCAGGGGGATCAGGTCGAGCATGAGGATGCCTATTACGACCATGAGGGGACCGAGCAGCTTCTCACCCCATCCTTGGAAGAGACGCGAGACATCGAAGGTGCTCGCGCCGAAGTAGATCGCGAGACCCAGTGCCGTGTACGAGATCACGCGCCCCAGCGTGTAGAGCAGTCCGTTGGTGAATACCGATCGCCGCTGCTCGATGTCGCGGCCGATGTAGCCGATGGCGGTGATGTTCGTAGCCAGCGGGCAGGGACTGATCGCCGTCATGAGTCCGAGTAGAAACGCCGACAGCACGGGCAGATCCGTTGCGTCGAGCAGCGACTGGAGGAAGTCCATCTCAGCCCTTGCGCATCGCTTCGATCGTGGTTATCAGCAGGCGTTGCAGCTTGCCGGGATCCCGTAATGCGTATTGGAAGGCGTCGGTGGTCAGGTCTTCGCTCTTCGCACCGCGTGCCACGATCAGCGACGAGCCCGCCACCTGGAAGCGTTCGACGAGGGGAGCATTCTTGTCTTCCTCGATATTCAGGCTCTTGAATACAATTGCCTTGTCGGAGCCGTATTGCTCCTTGACCAGACTCTTGGCGACATCTTCAATGCCGAGGCAGGTCTTGCAACGGCGTGAGCTGTGGAAGTAGTAGACGGTGATGGATTCGGTGGCGACCGATTGTTTTTTTGCAGCGGGCTTGTCTTGCGCTGTCGGCTGCTGTACGAACAGCGGCAGAAGCACAGCGAGGAGGAGTGAGAGGGGTGTCATGGAGTCTTCCGTTGAATTATGTCAGGAACTGCTCGATTTCCTTTGCGTCGGGCACGCGGCCCTTGACCACGACCGTGCCGTCTACCACGAGAGCGGGGGTTGTCATGACGCCGTAGGCCATGATGTCCATGATGTCGTCGACCTTCGTGACGGTGGCGTCGAGGGCCAGACGCGCGACAACGTCGCGCACGCTCTGCTCGAGCTTGACACACTTGGCGCAACCGGGTCCGAGTACCTTGATGTCCATGATGCTTCCTATTGACAGTGGGAGATGACGGAAATGTCGAGGGGCGTGCGCACGAGGGCAGGTGCGGAGAGGAAGCGCAGCATGAGCTGTTCCATCTCCATCCATCGCGCGCGGTTGATGCAGTACTTGATTTTCGGTGGATTGATCTCTCCCTGAATCAACCCCGCCTTCTTGAGTTCCTTCAGATGCTGCGAGAGCGTGCTGCGCGCGATGGGCAGTTCCTCGGCCAGATCACCGCTGTAGCAGCAGGACTGCCGGTTGAGCAGTTCGAGGATGTATACGCGCACGGGATGCGAGAGCGCCTTCATCAGCAGCGCAAGCTCCTGCTGCTGGCGGGTCAGCACGGTGGTGTCGAGGTCGAGATCCGATGTATACATGTGCAGAGGCTTCCGTTCGTTTCGTATTTCGTAAACATACGAAATGAATCGAAAGCTCGCAATGAGGAGAATGAGATCCCCTACTGTGAAACAGCGTCGACCGGCTGCGCCCGGGCGTCAGGTCTTCTGCTGCTTCTTCTTTGCGGCGGGAAAGAGGATGTTGTTGAGGATGAGGCGGTAGCCCGGCGAGGTCTTGTGCAGGGCCAGGTCGGTCGGGGGATCCCCCACCTGGTGCTGGTAGTCTTCGGGGTCGTGCCCGCCATAGAAGGTGAAGGTGCCGCGGCCGAAGTTGCCGTGCAGGTACTTGACCTCCTCGGTATTCTCCTTCTGGCCCATCACCACGACGCTCTTGCGGATCAGCCGCTTGCGGAACGCAGTAGTCTGGCCGAGAAACCCTGGGATCACGTTGACGTGATTCTGCGTGAGCATCGTCGGCACGGGATCGTACTTGGCGGAAAACTCGAAGAGGGTGAAGTAGTCCTGATCGGGACGCCCCCCGAGCGCGGGCGTCATGTCGATGTCGCTGTACTCGTATTCGAGGGGATTCTTCACAAGCTTGAAATCCGTGAATGCGAAGGTCTTCGTGAAGTCGAGCTGCTCCTGGCAGTCGGGGTCGGCCGGATCGCCGTCGAACATCACGTCGCACATGTCGGTATGCTCTGCTGCCAGCGCGATGTCGTAGGTATCCGTCGCCGAGCACATGGAGAAGAGGAAGCCGCCGCCGCCCACGTATTCCTTGATCGTGCGCGCGACAGCCTTCTTCAACTCGGCCACCTTGCGGAAGCCGAGCTGCTTCGCCATCGCCTCGTTGATGGCCACCTGCTGCATGTACCAGGGATAGGTGGAGAACTGCGCATAGAACTTGCCGTATTGGCCGGTGAAGTCCTCATGATGCAGGTGCAGCCAGTCGTACTCGGAAAGCTTGCCCTTGATCACCTCCTCGTCCCACACCTTGTCGTAGGGGACTTCCGCATACTCGAGCGCGAGCGTCACGGCATCATCCCACGGCTGGAAATTGGGTGGCACGTAGACGGCGATCTTCGGCGCCTTCTCCAGGCGCACGACATCCATGTTGTTGTCGGCGCTCTGCACCTCGGCGTAGATGCGCGCGGCCGAGGCCCCATCGAGTGTCTCGATGAAGATGCCGCGCACGCGGCATTCGGCGACCACGGTCGGCTGCGCTGCGATCAGGAAGCTGCCGCCTCGATAATTGAGCAGCCAATCGACATCAACGCCGCGACCGAGGGTCCAGAAGACGAGCCCGTATGCCTTGAGATGATCGGTCTGCCGCAGATCCATGGGAATCAGGATCTGCTGCTGTGCGCGCAGGGTCGGCGCGAGCACGATCGCGAGACACACGACAAGAAGGAGACGCTTCATGAACTGCTTTTCCGAAGGATGAGGATGCGTTCGCGCGCGCGCGCCACATAGAGTGATGCAGGCACTTCGCTGAGGATGCGCTGATACATGTCGATGGCCTTTGTGCGCTGGCCCGGCAGTGTCTCGTAGATGGACGCAAGGCCGAACATGGCCACATCGCGATCGGCGGCGTCGGGAATCTTGACGAGAAACTCCTCCCACACGGCAACCGCCTCCGCGGCGCGATCACTCGCGCGCAGGGTTTCACCGAGCAGGATGTAGGCCTGCTCTGCGATGGGCATCGCGTCGTAGGCGGCGAGCATGCTGCGCAGGGCGGCGATGGCCTCGTCCGTCCGGCGCTGCCGCACCAGGAGCTTCGCCGCCGCGAAGGCGCGCAGCGGGACGTCGGTCGGGGCAGTGAAGCGCGCAATGAACGACGAGAGCGCGAGCGCGTCGTTGGCGATGTCTGCGGCGCTGTTGTCACCGAGCGGCTCGAGCTCGGCGAGCGCCGACTCGAACTTACCCTGGAAGTAATGGATTTCCGCAATCTTGAAGGCGATCTCGCCGCGTTCGCGGCCGTTGGCTCCGGGACGCGCAAGAATCTGCTGATACTGGCCAAGCGCCTCATCCGTGCGCCCTCTTGCGAGCAGCACATCACCGATGAGGATGTCGGCGTCGAGGCGTCCCTGTGCGGAACGCCGCAGCGGCGCGACCTCCTGCAGGATCTCGAGCGCGGCATCGGGGTCATTGTGCCGGGTGAAGAGAATCCACCCGATGCGGTAGCGGCTCTCATAGCCGACGGGATGCTGTGCGTATTTCGCCGCCACCGCGCGATACAGTGTCAGCGCTCGGTCGAAGGTGTTTTCATCCCGCGCGCGGGCAGGCTCGAGCGCGCCGGGCAGGGCCGCCTGTTCGGCCAGCGCTTCGGTGCAGCGCGCGACGTGGAATTCGCATTCCGGCGCGAGGTTCGAGGCAGGGTACTTCGCGAGCAGATCGCGGTAGACATCGCGCGCGACGAGGAACTGGGTGTCGCTGTAGGCGCGCTGCGCGAATGCGAGCAGTTCCTGTCCGTTGCTCTTGCGCAGATCGTCGATCGTGCGGTAGACCGCAGAGGCGCCGACATAATCCTTCCGCTCCATGTACAGCCATGCAAGCAGTTGCTGCACGGTCAGATTCCGCTCATTGCGCGCGGCCACGCGCACGGTCGTGCGCAAGGCGCTCTCGAGTGCCTGGGGGATTTCCGCAAACTGCATGATGTGTTGCTGCACCTGCCACTGGGCGCCTGGCTCCGCGATCAGATAGCGCAGGTACTCGTCCATCGCCTCGTCGAAGCGCATGTCCATCGTGTAGGCGCGCGCGAGCTCGAAGACGAAGAGCGTCGGCGTGCCGAGGGCTTCACGGCCTCTGACCAGTGTCGCGGTCGCGACTCCGTAGAGCCGGTTGTCGATGGCTTCGTCTGCGATGGCCATGTAGATCTGGGGATTGCGGGGGGCAAGTGCGATGGCGGCGTCCCAGTCGGACCGTGCCTTCGCCTCGTCGCCCTTGCGATGCCAGGCACTGCCGCGCTGCACGAGCAGCGAGGGCTCGCGGAGTCCCGCATCCATACGCTGCGTGATGAGCGCGATCACCTCGTCATAGCGTTTCAGCGCAGTCAGGCAACGGCGCATGCCATCGAAATATCCCGCATTCGATGGACGGTACGCATGCAGATCCGAATAGAAGCGAAGGGCGTTCTCGATGTTGCCTGCCTGCTCATAGGTCTGCGCGAGGCGGAAGGTGTTGAGCTCGTCGACGACCTGCGCAGTCGTGCGCGCAGGCATGGTGGCGATGAGCAGCGCGCACGTGCAGAGTGCGAGAAGGAGTGTATGCGAGGTGGTTCTTGTCATGGTATCGAACCAATGTACACCGAAAGCGCTGGCGCACGCAACCGGTACCGGCGATTGGGAGTAGGTGCACCAACGGGAGGACGGACGCCCTCGTCCGTCATTGACGGATGTTCAGTGTAACGGCGGCGAGACGCTGCCCATCCATTGAGATCCATCATTGACGCAAGGTCAGTGGGTTGCGGACGCGGGCGGACGCGCTCCGGTCATACACCGCCACTCCTCCGGGGTGTCGACATCTCGTGTCAGTGCGTCGGCATGCACGCGTCCCAGCCGCGCGGCGTCGATCGGCACGGCGCCGATGTGCGCGGCAAATGCCCCCATGCGTTCCTCCCCCGCTGCGCGCAGCGCACGCACCGCTGCCAGCGCCGCAACGGGATAGATACCCACCAGCGGCTGCAGGCGTCCCTCATGCACGAGCACCGCAGTCGCGGCATGAGAGGCTTCCGCACGGAAGGCGGCGACGGCGTCAGCCGTCACCATCGGCAGGTCGGTAGGCAGACAGAGCACATGCGTGGTGCGTGCGTGTGCGAGCACGGCACAGAGGCCCGACAGCGGGCCCCTCCCCTCCTCCTCATCTTCGATGGCACGCGTGCCCGGCAGCGGGGGCAGTGCGCGCGTGCCGCAGGCGACGATCACTTCGCGCACATGCGGCGCGAGGGCACGGCAGGCACGTTCGTAGAGGGTCAGGCCGTCGAAGACGATCAGCGGCTTGTCGCGTCCCATGCGCGAGGAGCGTCCCCCGGCGAGCACGGCACCGCTCAGATCGGTGTGTGCGCCGATCGGATGATAACGCGCGTCCATCATGCCCCGATCGTGAGCACGAGCTTGACGGCGGCGAAAACGAGCACGCCGGCGAGCACGCGCTCGAGTGTGCGGAGAGGAAGGATGGATGATCCGAGGCGGGAGCCGATCGCTCCGCCGGCGAGGGCCGCCGCGAACAGCGGAAGCTGCCCGGCATCGAGACTGTCGAGACGCGCGAGGTTGCCGGCGAGTCCCGCAGCGGAATTGCAGACGATGAACACGGCCGCGACGGCGGAGGCGCCTCGCGCGTCGGTCCACCGCATCAGGAGCAGCAGCGGCGAGAGAAACACGCCGCCGCCGATGCCGGTGAGTCCAGCAAGAAATCCGAGGCCGGCGCCAAGGGGGAGTCCCGTCGCCCAGCGCGAACGATCGCTCGGCACGCGCAGCGCGCGCGCACGGCCGCGCACGAGCACGAGGCGCAGTGCGGCGGCGGTGAGCGCCGTGGCGAGCAGGAGGTGGAAGACCTCCTGCGGCACGTGCATGCGACCGCCGAGCCAGGCGGCGGGAACGGACGCGAGCACGAAGGGAAGCAGGAGGCGCCGGTCGAAGGCGCCGCTGCGCACGAAGTGCACGGTGGCGATCGAGGCGACGACGATGTTCAGCAGCAGTGCGACGGGCACGACCTCGCGTAACACGCCGCCGAGCAGCGTGAAGACCGCGAGGTATCCGGAGGCGCCGCCGTGCCCCACCGACGCGTAGGCGCAGGCCACGAGTGCGACGAGGGCGATGACAAGGGAATCGCCGAACATGTCGGCCTCAGGCCGCCTCGTGCAACGCAGTGCCGGCAGGCTCGGCATGCAGCGGTGCGGTGCCCCGATGGTCCGCACTGCGGATCGCCTCGATCGCGGCACCGGGAGCGATCTCGCCACCCGCGAGCACGCGCGCGAAGATGCCCTCGCGCGGCATGACGCAGTCGCCCGCCTTGATCGCGATCGCGCAGAGCGTGTGGCACTCCTTGCCGATCTGCGTGATTTCGAGCGTGACACCGCCGATGCGGAGCCGGTCGCCCGGCACGAGATCGGTGAGGGTGATGCCCTCGGTGGTGATGTTCTCGGCGAAGGCGCCGGCGCGGACCTTGAGTCCCTTCGCCCGCATCTTCTCGATGCTCTCGAGCGCGAGCAAGCTGATCTGCCTGTGCCATGCACCTGCGTGCACGTCCCCTTCGATGCCCCAGTTCTCGCGCAGCACGACGCTCGGCTTGAGCGTCTTCGGAATGCCCTTGCGCGTGCTGACCGCCACGGCGTGGATGCGCGGCAGCGCTGCATCGTTCGTTGCTGTCGTATTCATGGAAGACTCCAGTGCAGGATGTCGAGAGAAATGAGGGCGCCCGCCTCGACGCGCTCTGCATCGGCGGGAAATCTGTACACCGCATTCGCGGCCGCGATGCCGCCGAGCATGTGCGACTCCTGCCCGCGGGCGGGCCGCGCCTCGGGCATGTCGCCTCCGTTCTGCGACACGATCATGCGCACGTACTCCATGCGGCCGGACTTCTTTGTGAGCGCCGTCGTGAGTCGCGCGCTGATGCGCGGTGCGGGGGAAGCCGTGCAGCCCGCCAGCGCTTCCAGTGCGGGACGCACGAACCAGTGGAAGCCGACCAGCGCCGCAACGGGATTGCCCGGGAGGGCGAAGAGCAACGTATTACGCGGGGTGCGTGCACGGCTTCCGCGGGGTGATGCGCCATCGCGCGCAGGTGCAGTCACACGGCGCGCGGCGTGCGCGGAGCGCGTCCCGAAATACAGGGGCTTGCCCGGCTTGATCGCAACCTTCCAGAACTGTTCGGTGACACCGCAGTGTCCGGCGGCTTCGCGCACGTGGTCGTACTCGCCCACCGAAATCCCGCCGCTTGTCAGGACGATGTCGGCATCGGCGAGCAGCGAGGCCAACGCGCGACGCACGAGGTGCTGTTCGTCGCGCACGGTGCGTGTGCGCACGTCGGTGATGCCGAGGGCGGCAAGCGCAGCCACGAGCATGGGCGTGTTGCTGTCGCGGATCTCGCCCGGGAGCAGCGCAGCACCGACGGTGCGGAGTTCATTGCCGGTCGCGAGAATCGCCACGCGCGGCTGCGCATGCACGGGCACGCGGGCGCATCCCATCGCGGCGAGCAGGGCGACGACGGGCGGCGTGATGCGCGTGCCGGCGGCCAGCACGAGGTCGCCTGCGTGGTATTCGGCTCCCCGCGGACGGATGTTTGCACCCGATGCCACTGGGTGCACGACGCTGATACCCTGCGGGTGAAGCGTGACATCCTCCTGCATCACGACGGCGTCGACGCCGCGTGGAACGGGTGCGCCGGTGAAGATGCGGATGGCCGTACGACGTGTGTGGGATGTGGATGTGGTCGCGTCGGGCACGGTCGGACGGAGCGCAGCATCTCCGGCCCGCATCTCTCCACGAAGCTTCATGCGCACCGATGTGTCGTCGCTCGCCGCAGCCGTGTCGCCGGCACGGAGTGCGTAACCGTCCACCGCCGACGAGGTAAACAGCGGCATGTCGTGCGGAGCACGGATGTCGCGTGCGAGCGTGCGTCCCGTTGCCGCGCGCAGCGCGACCGTGTGCGCGGGCAGTGCACGGGCGTGCGCGAGGACGCGCGCGAGGGCCTCGTCGGCGCTGATCATCACCGGTCCTGCGGGTGCGACCGCCCGTTGCACGGCACGGGGACTTCCGCTGTCTGCATCGTCGTGCGCGACGCGGGGGACTCGCCCCAGCTTCCTTCCATCCACAACATGGGAAAGGCATGGATGATCGCGGGGAAGAGTGCGTCGAGGGATTCGGCAACGCCGCGACGCGAGCCGGGAAGGTTGACGATGATGGTGCCGCCGCGAATGCCGGCGCGGGCACGCGACAGCATGGCGTAGGGTGTGCGTGCCACGCCGTGTGCGCGGATGGCCTCGGGGATGCCCGGGATGTCGCGCTCGATGACGCGGGCCATGGCCTCAGGTGTGCAGTCGCGGGGACTGAACCCGGTGCCGCCCGTCGTCACGACGAGATCGAGACGGAGCTCGTCGGCGTACGCGCAGAGCAGTGTCTCGATGCGGTCGGCATCGTCGGGAAGGATTGTGAAATCGACGACCTCGACACCTTCCGCAACGAGCCGGTCGGCGATCGCACGGCCGGAGGAGTCCTGCTTGAGTCCTGCGGCAACCGAATCGCTGAGCACGAGCACGGCGGCGCGCAGGGGGCGGTCGAGCGCGTGGCGATAATCGGACTTGCCGCCCTTTTTCTCGACGAGCACGACCTCGCGGATCTGCATGTGTTCATCGATCATCTTGCACATGTCGTAGATGGTCAGCGCGGCGACGGATGCACCGGTGAGGGCTTCCATCTCGAGGCCGGTTTTCGCGACGGCGCGCACGACGACGGTTGCGGTGATCCGCTCGTCGTCGATGTCGAAGTCGACGGCGACCCAGTCGATCGGCACGGGATGGCAGTACGGAATGAGGCGGGACGTATCCTTCACCGCCTGCACCGCGGCAACGCGTGCGACGGGCAGCGGATCGCCCTTGGGCAGATCGGCGGCGCGGATGCGCGCGGCGGTTTCGGGTGCAAGCAGGAGCGTGGCCCGGGCGACGGCGCTGCGCAGCGTGGTGTCTTTGCGGGAAATGTCGATCATGTCAACCTCCGATGTGAATCATGCTTCTGTCGTGCCGTTCGGTCAGGACCTCCGCCTCCGCATGCGCCCACGGCTTCTGACGCAATGCGGCGTCGATGCGCGCGGAGAGCGTCGCGTCGTCGGCACCAGCGCGCAGCAAGGTGCGCAGGTCTCCCTCGGCGGGATGGAACAGGCAGCTCTTGAGCGCGCCGTCCGCGGTCAGTCGCAGGCGGTTGCAGCTTCCGCAGAAGTGATCGGACATCGAGGTGATGAAGCCGATCCGACCGCGCATGCCGGCCACGGTGTATTCCTTCGCCACGTCTCCCGGCACCGCATTGGCGACGGGCGCGATGTCGTAGCGCGCCGTGATGCGCGCGCGCATGTCGGCGAAGGGCATGCAGTCGGCGCTGTGCCATCCGTTCGAGGCGAAGGGCATGTACTCGATGAAGCGCACGGTCAGGTCGCGGTCGCGCGCAAACTCGACGAAGTCGCAGAGTTCGTCGTCGTTGACGCCCTTCATCACGACCATGTTGATCTTGACGCGTTCGAACCCCGCGGCGAGCGCGCGCTCGATGCCATCGCGCACGCCCGCGTACCGCTCGCGCAGCGTGATGCGCGCAAAGCGCTCCTCGCGCAGCGTGTCGAGACTGATGTTGATGCGGTCGAGCCCCGCCGCACGCAGCGCGGTGACGTGCTGGGACAGCAACGTACCGTTGGTGGTGAGTCCCAGTGACGTGATGCCGGGGATGGCGGACAGTCCGGCCACCAGTGCGGGCAATCCGCGACGTGCCAGCGGCTCGCCACCCGTCAATCGCACGCGGGTGACGCCCCGCGCGGCGAGGAAGCCGGTGATGCGCAGGATCTCCTCGTCGGTGAGCAGGGCGCCGCCGGGCATGGGCGTGATCCCCTCGGCCGGCATGCAGTACATGCAGCGGAGGTTGCAGCGGTCGGTGACGGCGATGCGCAGATAGCTGTGCACGCGGCCGAAGCCGTCGACGAGTGGGACCGGTGTGCTGCCTCGGTTCATGACGGCTTCCGCATGGGGCGCACGACACCATCGGGAGTGGCGGCCCAGTCGTCGACGGCGCCCGCGTCGGGCACGACATCCCGCGCAGCGCTTCCTGCATCTGCCTCATCGTCCGCACCGTGGTGCAGGCTCTCGACGAGCATGGGGTCGCCGACGGGCAGTGTGTACGCGCGTGCGAAGCTGCGCAGGAAGAGGAGGCCGAAGAGACCGATGGCTGCGAGCCAGGGACCGAGTTCCCAGAGGCCGAGGCGGATACCGTCGGGCGCGCTCGGTGGGAAGATCATCCACGCAAGGTCGAGCCAGCGGCCGATGAGCACGACGATGGCGATGCGGAGCACGAGTCCTTCGTTGCGCTTGGTCGTCTGCGACATGAGCGCCACGAAGGGGATGAGCCAGTTGAAGACGACGACGAGCACGGTGGTGGTGAGCCATCCGCCCTGTTCGCGGCGGAGATACCATGTGGTTTCTTCGGGAATGTTCGCGTACCAGACCAGCAGGTACTGGCAGAACCAGAGGTACATCCAGAAGGTGGCGAAGGCGAAGAGGAGGCGTGCGAGGTCGGCGATGTGTGCATCGGTGACGGCGGTGCCGAAGGCGCCTGCACGCCGGAGGAGGATGACGAGCAGCGCGATGGCGGCCAGACCGCTCTCGAACATGCCTGCGATGTGGGTGAGTCCGTAGATGGTGCTGTACCAGTGCGGCTCGAGCGACATGATCCAGTCGAAGGAGGCGAGGCTGTAGGTGACTGCCGCCACGATGAGGAAGATGGCGGAGAGACGCATCGTGACGTGGCTGTGTCGCAGGTCGTGATCGTCGTCCTGTCTGCGTGAGGTACGGCGGAGCAGCGCCGCGAAGCCGGCCCAGACCGCGACGATCGCCACGCCGCGCGCGACGACACCGGTGACGTTGAGCCAGGCGGATTTCTCGAGCAGCAGTGCGTCTGTGGCGACGACGTGCTCGTGGCTCCACTCGTAGAGCGTGTGGATGCCGAAGGCAAGCAGGAGCAGCATCGGCACGCCTGCAATCAGGGTCGCACCCATCGCCTCGGGCACGCGCTTGATCGCCGCGCTCCAGCCCGCGTTGATCACGGACGTGAGTGCGAGGAAGCAGACCCCGGCGAGACCGAGCCCGAGGAAGAACCAGACCGAGACGAGCAGTCCCGGCCAGATGCGCTCGGGAGAGAAAAAGAGTCCGGTGCTGATCGCTGCAGCTCCGGCGAGCGTCAGCACGAGGAGGCGGCGCTGCGTGACTGCGGACGCGATGAAATGACGAGCGAGCGGAATCATCGGTCACCTCCGGGTTCTGCGGGTGCGGACGTGTGTGCGGCCTGTGCCGGTGTTGCGGATGCCGCCGCGGGTATGCTCGCCGCGAGTGCTGCCGCCTTCGCCTGCAGGCTTCGGATGTGGAGCACGGCCTTCCAGCGATCTGCAGGCGGGATCTGCACCGCATAGGATGCCATGAGATTCTGTCCGTAGGTGATGATGTGGAACAGCTGTCCGTCGCGCATGGCCAGGGCACGGTCACCTGTCAGAGATGGAGGACGTGGTGCGCCACGCTGCGCCGCGACGCCGTCGCCGAGTCCCTCCCCACCGTGGCACACGGCGCAGAAGGTTGCGAAGACTTCCGCACCGCGGCGCAATGCTGCGAGGTCGGTGGACGGGAAGGGATTGACGAGCTCGGTGCCCGCACGCAATGCATCGTCGGTCGTGGATGCGTAGTGCGGACGGGAGTCGCCGTAGCGCACCGTGCCGGTCGGAAGCGGTTGCAGCGTCTTGCCGTCGGCGAAGATGGTCGACGGATCGTAGGCGTCGGCCGGGACTGTCGCGTACATGCCCGGCAGGAACTCGAGGGCACGTTCCTCGGGACGTGCGCGCAATGCGAGCACGCTTACGACTGCAGCGACTCCCACAACGAGCAGCACGATGTTGAGTGCGAGATTCCCCTGCCGCGGCGAGCCGGGTGGTGTCGCATTCGGGACGTGTTCTGCCGTGTCGACCGCATGCAGGGAACGGAAGAAGCGATCAGCCTCGCGGGCGTCGAAGCGTGCATCGTGCTGATCGACGACGATGGCGAAGCGGTCGTCCGTCACACGTTCGGGCATCAGACGCGGGGCGGCACCCGGACGCAACTTCGATCGGATCAGAAACGCAAGCACGGTACCGAGTCCTGCAAACAGCACGGTGATTTCGAAAGTCACCGGCACGAAGGCCGGCACGGAGGCGAAGGGTTTGCCGCCGACGTTCACCGGCCAGTCTCCGGCAGAAGTCCAGATCTGGAACCACAGTTTTGCGGTCGCGCCGAGCAGCGCGAAGGCGAGGCAGATGTAGGGGAGACGCGAGCGGCGGAGTCCGCTGGCACGATCGAGTCCGTGCACCGCGTACGGTGTGTAGGTATCTCGGATGCGCCAGCCCCGCGCGCGTGCTGCGCGCACGGCTGCGAGGATGTCGTGTTCGCGTTCGAACCAGGCAATGAAGAGGCGCGTGTTCATGCGTGATCCTCCGCCTTGCCATGCGCGAGCACCGATTTGACTTCGCCGATCGAAATCATCGGCAGGAAGCGGGTGAAGAGCAGAAACAGGGTGAAGAACAGACCGAAGCTTCCGAGAAGGGTTGCGATCTCGATCAGAGACGGCGTGTATTCGGCCCAGCTTGCCGGGAGGTAATCCCGCGTCAGCGACGTGGTGATGATCACGAAGCGCTCGAACCACATCCCGACATTCACGAGCAGGGAGAGAATGAAAACGAGCACGACGTTGCGCCGGAACCGGCGGATCCACAACACCTGCGGGACGAGGACATTGCAGGAGACCATGATCCAGTATGCCCAGGCATAGGGACCGAAGGCGCGGTTGATGAACGTGAAGCGCTCGTACTCGTTGCCGCTGTACCAGGCGATGAAGAATTCGGTGGCGTAGGCGAGACCGACGATGCCGCCGGTGGCAATCACGACCTTGCACATGTTTTCGATGTGGTGCAGTGTGATGTATGCTTCGAAGTGCAGCACGCTGCGCGCGACGATCATCAGGGTGAGCACCATCGCGAAGCCCGAGAAGATGGCGCCGGCAACGAAGTAGGGTGGAAAGATGGTGGCATGCCAGCCGGGAATGACCGAGGTCGCGAAGTCCCAGCTGACGATGGTGTGCACCGACACGACGAGCGGCGTGGCGAGACCGGCCAGCAGGAGGTACACGATTTCATAGCGTGACCAGGTGCGGTTCGAGCCGTTCCACCCGAGGCTGAAGAATCCCGCAAGGCGCCGGCGCAGCTTCGTCTTCGCGCGGTCGCGCAGGGTGGCGAGATCGGGGATGAGACCGATGTACCAGAAGACGAGCGAGATCGTGAAGTAGGTGCCGATGGCGAACATGTCCCACACGAGCGGTGAACGGAAGTTCACCCAGAGCGGACCGCGTGTATTCGGGTAAGGCAGCACCCACATGGCCAACCACGGGCGGCCCATGTGAATGATCGGGAAGATGCCTGCACAGATGACGGCGAAGATGGTCATGGCCTCTGCCGATCGGTTCACCGACGTGCGCCACTTCTGGCGGAACAGGAAGAGGATCGCGCTGATGAGCGTTCCTGCATGGCCGATACCGACCCAGAACACGAAGTTCGTGATGTCGAAGGCCCAGCCGACCGTGTTGTTGAGTCCCCACGTCCCGATGCCCGTCATGATTTCATACGTGACCGCAACGAAGCCGAGGCAGAGGAACGAGAGCGACACGGTGAAGCCGAGCCACCATGCCGTACCCGGCCTGCCGTCGAGCGGTGCGCAGACCTCGCGCGTGACATCGGCGGGGGTGCGATTCCCGAGCACGAGCGGGACGCGAAGGGCGGAAAAGACATTACTCATGCGAGGGCTCCTCGTTGCTGTTGCGTACCAGGGCGGCGTAATGCACCGACGGTCGCACGTTCAATTCCTCGAGCACGCGCCATGACCGCGGGCGTGCCGCATGTGCGGCCACACGCCCCGTGGCGTCGTTGATATCGCCGAACACGATCGCGTCGGCGGGACACGACTGCTCGCATGCCGTGCGGATGTCTCCGTCGGCAAGCGCGGTCCCACGTCGCGTCGCGTCGATTTTTCCGGCCTCGATGCGCTGCACGCAGAAGGTGCACTTCTCCATCACACCGCGTTCGCGCACGGTCACATCCGGGTTGAGGACGAGGTTCGCCATCACGTCGGCATGCGCATAATCGAACCAGTTGAAGCGGCGCATCTTGTAGGGACAGTTGTTGGCGCAATAGCGGGTCCCCACGCAGCGGTTGTACACCTGCTGGTTGAGCCCCTCCTCGCTGTGGACGGTCGCGAGCACGGGGCAGACGGTTTCGCAGGGTGCATTGCCGCACTGCTGGCACATCATGGGCATCATCGACATGCGTGCCGCACTTCCCTCTCCGTCGATGTAGCGGTCGATGCGAATCCAGTGCATTTCACGGTTGCGGCGCACTTCGTCGCGTCCCACCACCGGGATGTTGTTTTCAACCTGACAGGCGACGACGCAGGCAGAACACCCCGTGCAGGCCGTCAGATCGATGGCCATCGCCCAGCGGTGTCCGCGCGACGTATCCCGCTCGGGCCACATGCTCGGCTGTTCGGGCGGAGGTCCCGGCGCCATGTCGCGACGGGCAGGAGGCTGCGCATGAGCCGTCCCGGCGGTATCGTGCGAGGCGGCCGCTCCCGACAGCAGTGCGGCGAGCGTGGTTTCATGCACGAGATGTCCGCGATCGGCGGGAGCGGTCAGCGCCGTCTGCTCCTGCGTGCGGCCAAGATCCGAGCGGCGTCCGGTGCGCGCGACGGCAACCGGCACGACGTACGAGACATAGCCCTCGTGCCACATGGTGAGCGGCGCGGCGTTGCTTCCGACGGTGGCCCCGCGTGCCACGGTGGGCCGGGACTCGAACCAGCGGGGTCCCACATCCGCGAAGCGGTCGGTTCCTCTTCTTCCATATCCGAGCGCCACCGCAACGACACGTTCCGCCATGCCGGGCAGCACGAGGGCGGGGACTTCGACAGTTGCCTCTCCTGCGTTGCTGCGGCTGATGCGCACGATGTCGCCGTCGGCCACACCGAGCGTGCGCGCCGTGGCGGGGGCGAGCAACGCGACATTGTCCCATGTGATCTTCGTGACGGGATCGGGCAGTTCGTGCAGCCACGGATTGTGCGCGTGGCGTGCTTCGCGCATGGCGACGGTGTCGATGAGCACGAGGTCGAACGCATCGCCCGTGCGTGCCGCGGCGCGGGGCGCGGTCTTCGGCGACCACGTGGCCGGATCGATGCGTGCTGCGGTGCGCGATGGCGGTGCGGGTGCATAGCTGACGAATCCCGCCGCGAGCAGCTGTTCCCAGAACGTGTCGAATGATTGACCGTTGCCCGCGTGCGGATGGACGTGCATCCGGCAGGTCTCCTGCACGAAGCTGCGCGCATCGACCGGTGCGCCCGACCAGGCGCTGAGCGTCTCGAGCACCGAGCGCGTCCTGCCGAGCGGCATGATGGCAGGTTGTGCGACTGCATAAACGCCGTGCACGGCTTCCGCATCGGACCAGTGTTCGAGGGGATGGTGGTCGGGGCAGTGCACACCCGCACAGGCAGTGGTTTCGTCGTCGTCGGTCGACAGCGACACCACGAGCGGAATCCCCTTGAGCAGCCCGGCCACCTCCCTGCCCTCGGCCAGCGTGTGCACGGGGTTGCAGTTGTGCACGACCAGCGCGTCGATGCGTCGTGCGCGCAGCGCGTCGACCAGCCATGCGCGGTCGGCATCGCCCGCCATCGCCTGTCGTGATGGCGCGTCGAGATGCAGTGTCGTTCCGACCGCGCCCAGCAACGCATTGATCGCACAGGTGGCGTGCTGCATGTCCGGATCGTTGCGCCCGCAGACGACGAGCGCCCCGCCGCGTGCGTTCCAGAGACGGTCGGCCAGTGTGTCGATGAAGCGCCGTGCATCAGACGCGAGCACGGGTGCGGACACGGTGTGACCGGCCCGTCCGGCGATGGCGGCGTGCAGCGCACGCAGCGCGGCATGCACGTCATGCGGCGCGGCACAGAGGCGCGCATCCGCGCGGCCGCCTGTGATCGAAAGCACCGACTCGATCTGCGCGAGATGCGACATGCGCGGCGGATCGGCATCGGGCGTGCGTGCCGCCGTGCAGCCCTTCGTGTACTCGACTGGAGAGATCCACGTCCCGAGCAGGTCTGCCTCGAACGATGCGACGACATCGGCATGGTCGAACTGGTAGCGGGGGATGGTGCGGATGCCGAACATGTCGGCATGTGCGTCGAGCAGTGCGGCATGCGAGCGGCTCTCGAGCACGATGTGGCGGCCCTCCGCAAACCGCGCGAGGAAGCCGTCGATAGCGCGCTGCAGCGAGGGACTCGTCACCGTGCCGGTCAGCATCACCATGCGTCCGCCGCGCGCGCGGATGGCATCGAGCTCGGATATCACGCGCGCGTCGACGGCCTGCCAGCTCGAGGCCGCGCCGCTCAGACGTGGTGCACGCGGACGCCTGCTGTCGTAGAGTCCGATCGGAAGCGCCTGACCGATGGCGCAGAGTCCGCCATGCGAAATCGGATGGCTTGGGAGTCCTTCGATCTTGATCGGCCTTCCGTCGCGCACCTTGACGAGCGTTCCACAGCCCGCACTGCACCCTTCGCACACCGAGGCATACCAGTCGGCGACGCCGGGAGTGGCGCCCTCGGGTTGATCCAGATGCGGGATGGCCTTCTGCACGGGCGGGCGTTCGCAGCCGGCGGCGAGGAGTCCCGCCAGCGAGAAGCCCGAGGCTGCCAGGAAGCTCCGTCGGGATATCGGACCCAGCACTCCCTTTTCATGGTCGTGCCTGTGGTCGGTGTGTTCCGAGCTGTTCATCGTGGGTGTGTCCGAGATTCGGTGAGACATGAGAGGCCGGTCAGTGATGGCATGCCGAGCAGTCGGTCGGTGCGTTCACGCGCCGCTTCCCCCCGATGCTGCGGCCTGTTGCGTTCTCCGCACGGTGGCAGTTGACGCACCATCCCATCGTGAGATCCGACACCTGGCGCACGCGTTCCATCGTTTGCACGTCGCCATGGCAGGTCTGGCATGCCACGCTTGCCGCGATGTGTGCGGAGTGATCGAAGGCGACGAAGTCGGGCACACGGTGGATCCGGATCCACGCGATGGGATCGAGCGCGCGGGCGGGATCGCGCTGCATGCTGTCGGAAAGCGCGAGGGCTGCGTAGAGCGTGGCGAGTTCAGGGGAGGTGATTCTGCGGGCACGCCGCTGCTCCCTGGTCGCGCGTTCGTCCTCGGCCCGCATGGCGGCGTACGAGGTCGTCACCGTGCGATGGCAGTTCATGCAGGTTGCAGCGGGAGGGATGCCTGCGTGGCGTCCCTTTTCTGCACCGGTGTGACAGTAGAGGCAGGGGATGCCGAGTTCGCCCGCGTGAAGGCGATGGGAATAGGCGATCGGCTGTACGGGTTCGTAGCCGGTGTTGTTGCCCGGCAGGAAGACGCTGGTCTGGAGGGAGGCGACGAGCTGCGCACCGGCGAGGGCGAAGACCGCGACAAGCACGGCGGTCGTGACACGGCTCGAGAGGATCGTACGCACGTTCAACACGGAGTTTCGCATCCTTTTCTCGTGTAATGGAACCAGTTGATCGCAGTGGCAAGGGCGTAGAAGCAGATGGCACCGATGAAGAACGGAGCGACCGAACCGGTCTGCGCGAGCGCAAGACCGAGCAGGGCCGCAACGAGGAAGGGTCCGTAGGCTGCGACGGCGGCCGTCCACCCGAGCACACCCGCGCCTTGACGGGGGGAATGGGAGAAGATCACCGGATACTGGCGGAAGGTGGAGGCGTTGCCGGCACCGCTGAAGAAGAAGAGCAGCAGCATGAGCGTGAGGAAGAGCGGAAACTCCGCGGCCGAGGTCGGCGCGAGCACGCCGCTCAGGAGCATCGCCGTGACGACGAGGATCATGCCGATGCCTGCCACGTGGGTGATGATTGCGCCGCCGGTGCGGTCGGTGAGGGGACCTGCAGCCGCGCGCACGAGTGACCCGACGAGGGGACCGAGAAACGCATAGGTGAGCGGATCGGGGGCGCCGGGAAAACCGCCGTACAGGGTTTTGATGAGCAGGGGGAATGCAGCGGAGAAGCCGGAGAAGGACCCGAAGGTCATCAGGTAGGTGACGGTGCAGAACCAGGTGTGCTTCGACCTGAAGATGTCGAACTGTTCGCGCAGGGGTGCGCGCACCGGCACACTGCGAAGTGCCCACCACGCAAGCACAGTCACGAGCGCGAGTGGCACGATGTAGATGAGCGCTGCATTCTGCAGCCACACGGCCTGGCTGCCGTCGGCCTGCTGGAAGAGCTGGGGTGCCCCGCCGAGCGTGCCGAAGATGCCGGCGCCGATCACGAGCGGGGTTGCGATCTGCGCGATGCTCACACCCATGTTGCCGATGCCGGCCTGCAGCCCGAGGGCGGTGCCCTGCATGCGGCGCGGAAAGAAGAGGCTGGTGCTCGGCATGAACGAGGAGAAGTCGCCGCCACCGAATCCTGCTGCGGTCGCGATGACCATGAACATCCACCAGGGCGTCGTGGGTTCGGTGACCGCGAGAGCGAGGGCGATCATCGGCAGCAGCTTGAGGGCGTTGGCGATGGTCACGACGTGACGTGTGCCGAAGAGCGGGATGAGGAAGGTGTGTGCGATCCGCAACGTGCCTCCGGCAAGACCCGGCATGGCCGCCAGCCAGAAGAGCTGCGTCGTGTCGAAGGCGAATCCAGCTGCGGGAAGCCGCACGACGACGGCGCTCATCACGAACCACGTCGCGAACGAGAACACGAGCGATGTCGTGGTGATCACAAGGGTGCGCCATGCCAGGCGCATGCCGGAACTGTCTGCGAAGGCGGGATCGTCGGGTCGCCATTCGGCGATCCACGTTCCGCGCTGCGAGACTTCCGCACTGTTGCGCACGACGATGCTCATGGGCGCAGGCCTCCGTGTTTCGTCACATCCTGAGCATGTCCTCCATTCTTCGTGCTGTAGGCGAGACGCGCGGAGTGATCCTCGCCGCCTTCGCCGTCGCGCTCGTCGATGCGCTGCGCGAGCGCCGGGGCACCGCGCTTCATGAGCGTGCGCACGGTGCGGTGCATCCACAGATGGCAGACGAGCGTGACGACGAAGAGGAACATCCACGCCGTCGTCCAGATGCCCGTGCCGCCGAGCAGCCATCCGAAGATGATCGGGCAGAAGAAGCCGCCGAGTCCGCCGATCACACCGACGATTCCTCCCACGGCGCCGACGGCGTCGGGATAGTAGTCGGGGATGAACTTGTAGACCCCTGCCTTGCCGATGCCCATGAGGATGCCGATAATGAAGACGAGCCCGGTGAAGATCCAGACATTGGCCTGGAAGAAGATGTGCGTGGTGCCGCTCGCGAGCAGCTGGCGTTTGGTGACGCGATCGCCGACACGCACGACGGGCTCCTGCGCGAACGCGAAGGTCGGCAGTACGAGCACGTGCGAGTCGCCGACATCCGCCGAGGGATGGGGGTCGTGCTTGAGGGGATAGACGATGCCGTCGATGTGGATGGCCTCGGGGGTCACGGCGCTGACCGTGCCGGCGCGAGCGGCGAGGACGCCCTCGCCCGGGGAGTCGATCTCCATGCGGGGCACGCAGAGCAGCACGTAGCAAACGAGGGATCCCCCGAACACCCAGTACATGACGGCACGTCCGCCGAAGCGGTCCGACAGCCAGCCGCCCAGTGCTCGTATCACCCCCGAGGGGAAGCTGAAGATGGCGGCCATGAGGCCGGCCGTAGCCAGGCTCATCGAGTAGGCACTGACGTAGTAGGGAATCAGCCACTGTGCGAGGGCGACGAATCCACCGAACACAACGAAGTAATACAGCCCGAAGCGCCAGACGCGGATGCTCGCGAGCGGAGCCAGGCGCTGGCGCAGGGTCAGCGTCTTCGCATGTTCAACCACGCGATGTTCGGTGATGACGAGGAAGATGACCGCGGTCGCGGCGAGCATGCCGGCATACACACGCGGCAACATGCGCCAGCTCTCCATCGCGTCGCCGGACGTGCCGAACCAGAGGAGCAGCGCAGGCGCCGCAATGCTCGTCAGTGCGGCACCGGCATTGCCGGCACCGAAGATGCCGAGCGCGAGTCCCTGCCGCTGGCGGGAGAATACGATCGAGGTGTAGGCGATGCCGACCGAGAAGGACGCGCCCGCGAGCCCGAAGCCCGCACTGGCGAGCATGTACTCCCAGTACCCCTGCGCCTCCCCGAGCAGATACATCGGCACGGCCGCGATCAGCAACAGAGCCGTGAACACCACACGTCCGCCGTAGCGGTCGGTGAGCATGCCTGCGGGCAGACGGAAGAGCGAACCGGTCAGTACGGGGATCCCGATGAGCCAGCCGGCCTCGGCCAGATCCCACTTCATGATGCCGCGCTCGACCAGGTAGGTGACGAGCACGCCGTTGAGGGTCCACGACGCGAAGCAGACCGTGAACGCAAGGGTGTTGGCGGTGAGGATCATCCAGGGGGATCGCGCGCCGGTCATGGTCAGCCCCGTGTGCTGCGTGCGATCCGTGGGGAAGCCGTGCCCGCCGCCGTGCGAACGCCGCGACGGATGCCGTACCACCGCACGACCTGGGTTCTGCGCACGAGATAGTGCCACGGCATGACAAGCACGTGCATCATGCGTGAGAACGGCGTCAGCCCGAGCAGCACGAAGGCACCGACGATGTGCAGCTTCACCATGAAGGGTGCGGCCTCGAGCATCGCGATGTCGGGCTGGAAGAAGGCAAGCGAGGTCAGGTAGGGCGCGGCGAGCGCGGCGAACCACGAGGTGCCCCACCCGTTGAACACGGCGATGTACACACCGGCCAGCACCTGCACGAAGAGCAGTGCATAGACGGCGATGTCCATCGCCGTGGTGACGCTGCGCACGCGCCTCGCGCTTCGCCGGCGCAGCACGATCGCGATGATGCCGACCAGCGCCAGCATGCCGCAGACGAGCGATGCGCCTTCAAGGATGTAGAGCCGCAGCGGCACGCTGTTCCATGCGAGGATCCAGCGCGGCACGAGCAGGGCGATCAGATGTCCGACGAGCACGACGATGATGCCGATGTGGAACGGCGCGACAGCCCAGAACTGCTGCGATCCCTCGAGGAACTGCGTGGAGTAGCTCGAGACCGAATAGGGCAGCCGGCGGTAGCGTGCGATGCTTCCGATCAGGAAGACGATCACGGCGGCATAGGGCAGAATGACCAGTAGGAAGGTGTCGAGAAGCAGAGCGGGATTCATGGGATCGAGACTCCTGCCGGGTGTGTGCACCAGGTGTGCAGCGTCGCCTCGACGGCGGCGAGCACGTTGTCGTAGGGATTGTCGACCGTGCCGAGGGCTTCGCGCATGGGAGTGATTGCGGGACGCAGTGTCTCGCGCGCGAACACGCGTGCCTCGTCGTCGGGCATGCGGCCGAACACCGCGAGGGCATGACAGATGTGATCGGGCAGTTCACCGCTCTCCGCCAGCTCGAAGCGCGCAAGGAGCGAACGCATGCGCACGAGAAACGCGCCGCGGTCGTAGCTCTCGCCATGCAGGTGCCACCCAAGTTCGAGTGCGCAGGCGGGATTGATGTCGAAGGTGCGGGTGTACAGTTCCTCGAAACCGGAGGTCGTCAGATCGGCCGTCGCCGCTGCGAAGCGTTCGAGCGAGGCCACGGCCTCGTCGAGATCCGCACCTTCGATGCGCACCTGCGCATCGGCAAAGGGGTGCGCATGCAGCGTGCGCAACAGTGCAACAGCGCGGGCCATGTGCACGCGGTACTCCACACCCGGATAGGCGAGGACGTCGGCGAGGGTGTCGAAGAGAAGTGCGCGCTGCATCACAGCCCCCGCTTCGGTGCATCGGTGAACCCGAAGCCCACCGATGCCTTGTGGGCATGAACGTCCTCCATCATCTCGATGGCTTCCTCACGGTGCATCGGGGGAATGACGAATCTGTCTTCGAACGTGCAGAGCGAGGTCAGCCTGTAGATGTCCTCCGCCTCCTCGACGCTGCAATCCGCCGCAGTGAGCATGCGGGCGGCGTCTTCCTTCGAAATGTCGCCGACGGTCACGGCACGGCGCCAGGTGCGCACGGCCTTCTGCTTCCTGAGAGCGTAGGCGACCTTGCCCTCATGGCCCGCACCGAAGAGCTGGGCCAGATACTGCAGGGGGACGCGGGCCTGATCGATGTCGTGGAAGAAGTCGTCGCTCGATGCGGCCACGCCGTTCTCGAGTTGCACGCCCATGACGGGACTCATCGGCGGCACGTAGAAGAGCATGGGAAGCGTGCGGTACTCTATGTGCGGCGGCAGGGCGATCTTCCACTCCTTGACGAAGCGGTAGACGGGACTCTGCTGCGCCGATTCGATCACGCTTTCGTGGATCCCATTGCGCAACGCACCCTCGATCACATCGGGGTCGTTCGGATCGAGCACGAGCGAACGATGGCCGTCGATGAGCTGGTCGTCGGGCAGCGCGGCGACCTCGGCGATGCGCGAGGCATCGTAGAGCAGCACGCCCAGATAACGGATGCGACCGACGCAGGAATGGAAACAGGCCGGCGCCTGACCGGTTTCGAGACGCGGGTAGCAGAGGATGCACTTTTCCGATTTCCCGGTGCTCCAGTTGAAGAAGGTCTTCTTGTAGGGACATGCAGCCACGCAGGCGCGCCAGCCGCGACAGACCTTCTGGTCGATGAGCACGATGCCGTCTTCACCCCGCTTGTACAGGGCACCCGAGGGACATGCCGCCACGCAGCCGGGATTGAGGCAGTGGTTGCAGATGCGCGGGAAGTAGAAGAACACCAGACGCTCGACCGCGAAGAGTTGCTGACGCTGCTCCTCGGTCAGCGCGTCGAGGTTGGGATCGTTCTTCGCGTACACCGACGAACCGCCCAGGTCATCGTCCCAGTTGGGACCCGCCTCGATGTTGATATACTCACCGGTCACCATCGAGATGGGACGTGCCGTCGGCTGATCGGGTCCTTCCGGCGCGTTGAACAGTTCCTCGTACTTGTAGGTCCATGGCTCGTAGTAGTCGTCCATGGTCGGTTGCGATGGATGATGGAAGAGCGTGTCGAGAATGCGGGCCTTGTCGGTGCTCTTCAGGCGCAGATCGTCTCCATGCTTCTCCCATCCCCCCTTGTACTTGTCCTGGTCCTCCCACTTCGTCGGGAAGCCCGTGCCGGGCTTTGTCTCGACATTGTTCCACCACATGTACTCCGAACCGGGGCGGTCGGTCCAGATGTTCTTGCAGGCGATGCTGCAGGTGTGGCAGCCGATGCATTTGTCGAGATGGAAGACCATCGAAATCTGCGAGCGTACGTCCATGACCTTTTCCTTTTCAGCGTTCTGGATCCGTAATTCCTGTTCTTACCACTTGAGTTCGGGCAGGCGGCGCACAAGTACGTGCGTGTCGCGGTTGCAGCCGGTGGGTCCCCAGTAGTTGAAGTGGAAGGTGAATTGTCCGTACCCGCCCACCATGAGATTCGGTTTCAGACGTGTGCGCGTGAGACTGTTGTGACCGCCCGCACGCTTGTCACCGCGCAGCGGAGACTTCGGCACCGAAAGCGTGCGCTCAGGCGAGTGGTAGATGATGCAGATCCCGCGGGGTATCCGGGCGCTGACCGCGGCACGCGTGACCACGACCCCATGGTCGTTGTGGACCTCGACCCAGTCGTTGTCTGCGATGCCGATGTCGTCTGCATCGTGATCGTTCATCCAGAAGGGCTCGACACCGCGCGAGAGCGTGCTCATGCGCTGATTGTCGCCGTAGGTGGAATGGATGTGCCACTTGCCGTGCGGCGTCAGGTAGTTGAGCATCTTGGTCGGACCCGCCTCCTTCGAGAAGCGCAGATCGGCATAGTCGGCCGGCAGCGGCTTGGGCTTGTAGGTCGGCAGGTGCTCGCCGAACTGGATGTAGCCGGGATGGTCGAGATAGAAATGCTGCCGTCCCGTGAGCGTGCGCCAGGGCACGAGGTGCTCGACGTTGTAGGTGAACGGCGAATACGCACGGCCGTTCTCCGTCAGCCCCGACCACATCGGTGAATTCAGCAGACGCACGGGGCGACCCTGCAGTTCCTTGTATGTGACGCGCGCACCGCGATTCCGCTCGGCCAGCTGCGCGAGCGCAAGGCCGGTGCGCTCCTCCATCGCCTTGTAGGAACGCCAGGCGAGCTCACCGTTGGTGACGGTCGCCAGACGCAGAATCGCATTGCACACCTGTGCACCGTCGCGCAGTGCCGGGTAGCGCTCGCCGTCGACCATGACGGTCGCGCCTTCGTCGCGCAGTGCGTCGTACTCGTCTTCGCACATGTAGTGCGTGCCATGCGCACCGAGACCGTTGCGCCGCACGAGGGGACCCAGCGCGACGTACTTGTCATACACCTTCGTGTAGTCGCGTTCGGTGAGCTTGAGCGTGGGCATGGTTCTGCCCGGAACCGCCTCGACCGTTCCGTCGATCCACTGGTCCATGGTCGGCTGCGCAATCTCCGCGGCGCTGTCGTGCGCGAGTGCACCGGCGACGAGGTCGGGCACGGGATCGGGAAAGTGCTTTCCGGCGAATGTGGAGAAGCGCTTCGCAACGGCGGCGAAAATGTCCCAGTCACTCTTCGACTCCCAGCAGGGGGGCACGGCTGCAGACAGGGGGTGGATGAAGCTGTGCATGTCGGTCGAGTTGAGATCCGCCTTCTCGTACCAGGTTGCAGCCGGCAGCACGATGTCGCTGTACAGGGCCGAAGTATCCATGCGGAAGTTGAGGTCGACGACCAGATCCATCTTGCCCTGGGGAGCCTGTTCGTGCCACGCCACATCGTGCACGTGGTCGCGCGCCATGTCCTGCGAGATGGCGTTGTCGTGCGTGCCGAGATAGTGCCGCAGGAAGTATTCATGCCCCTTGCTGCTCGACATGAGTGCGTTGCCCCTCCAGATGAACCACACCCGCGGCCAGTTGTCGGGTGCATCGGGATCCTCGACCGAGAAGCGGAGCGTCCGGTCCTTCAACTGCTGTACGACGTCGGCGACGACCGCCTCGTCGGTCTCCGCACCGCGTGCGCGCGCATCGCGCACAAGCTCGATCGGCGAGCGATCGAACTGCGGATAGAAGGGCAGCCAGCCGCTGCGCACGGCACGCACCTGCGCATCCATCGTGTGACCGGTCGCGAGCGACCCATCGGGCTGGTCGGGCGGCACGGTGTGGTAATCGCTGAAGGGACGCTCGTAGCGCCACTGATCGGTGTGCACATAATGCCAACTCGGCGCATTCTGCAGCCGCGACGGCGCATGCCAGTCCTTCGCGAACGCGATCGCGCTCCACGGTTCGCCGGGCGCCAGTTTCTCCTGCCCGACGTAGTGTGCGAGTCCGCCACCGTTCACCCCGATGCATCCGCAGAACATGAGCGCGTGGATACCTGCCCGGTACATGAGATTGCCATGGTACCAGTGGTTGATGCCCGCACCGATGATGATGGTGCACTTGCCGCGTGTCGCCACCGCGGTGTCCGCCCACTCGCGGGCGAAGCGAATGACTTCCGAACGGGCCTGGCCGGTGTAGCGCTCGCTCCATGCTGGCGTGTAGGGTGCGTCGGCATCGTCGTAGTCCGACGGGTACGCACCCGGCAGTCCGCGCGCGACACCATACTGCGCCATGAGCAGATCGTAGACCGTCGTGACGACGGCCTCCCCACCGTCGGCCGTCATGATCCGCCGCACCGGCACGTTTCGCACGACCGTCCTGCCCTCGCCGAAATCGTCGAAACGCACGGGCACATCCCCCCAGCCCGCTTCGAGGAAGCTGAGCTGCGGGGTGATGGGCGACCCGTCGACGCCGTCTTCGAGTTTCAGATTCCATTGTCCTTGTTCCGTGCCCCAGCGGTGCCCGCTCGCACCCATCGGCATCTTCGGGCGCGCATCGTTGTCATCCCACATGAGAAACTTCCACTCGCCGTGCTCGGCACCGGCGTAGCGGTCAAGCCGGCCGGCGCGCAGCAGCTGCCCGGCGTTGAAAGCGTCGCCCTTCGGATGCAGTTCGACCAGGTACGGCGCGTCGGTGAAGCGGCGCGTGTAGTCGAGAAAGTACGGCACCTTCCGCGCGACGTGGTACTCGGTGAGGATCACATGGTTGACCGCCATCCACCAGGCGCCGTCCTGCCCGGCATTGACGGGCACGAACTGGTCGGCGTACTTGGCGACTTGGTTGAAGTCGGGCGCGAACACCCACATCTTGGTGCCGTTGTGGCGTGCCTCTGCGGCGAAGTGGCAGTCGGGCGTACGCGTCATGTTGAGGTTCGAGCCCATCACCGCGAGCATCTTTGCATTGTACCAGTCGGCACTCTCCTGCACGTCGGTCTGCTCGCCCCAGGTCTCGGGCGAGGCCGGCGGCAGATCGCAGTACCAGTCGTAGAACGAGAGCGCCACACCACCGAGCAACTGCAGAAACCGCGCGCCCGAGGCGTAGCTGACCATCGACATGGCGGGGATGGGGGAAAACCCGGCAATGCGATCGGGCCCGTGGGTGCGGATGGTGTGCACGAGCGAGGCGGCGATGATGTCGAGTGCCTCGTCCCACGACGCCCTGCGGAAGCCGCCCTTGCCGCGGGCCTTCTGCCAGCGCGCCCGCGCTACGGGATCGCTCGTCAGCGCCTCCCATGCCGCGGCGGGATCCTCGTGCGCCGCCCGCGCCTCGCGCCAGAGATCGAGCAGGGCGCCGCGGATGTAGGGATACTTCACGCGCAGCGGCGAGTACAGATACCACGAATACGAAATGCCGCGCTGGCAGCCCCGCGGCTCGTAGGGCGGCAGCCCGTTCTCGAGCATGGGATAGTCGAGCCCCTGCATCTCCCAGGTCACAATGCCGTCCTTGACGTGAATCATCCACGTGCAGCTGCCCGTGCAGTTCACGCCATGCGTCGAACGCACGACCTTGTCATGCTGCCAGCGGTTGCGGTAGAATTCTTCCCACGCGCGGTCGCCCGGCGTGTCGCGATCGGTGATCAGGGGAATGTCGCGGGTCTCGCTCATGGTGGTCACGTGTGATGAGGGGAAGAGGAGGAGGAGGATGTACGCGCGGCGAAGCGCTGGTGCACGGCGTCACGCGCCGCGGCAACCATCGGAAGCCGCACACCCCGCAAACGACGGCGGAAGCGGATGTCGAACAGCACGAGCACGAGCACGAGTCCGCCGACACCGAGGAGCATGAAGTTGAGACGGGCGGTCGAAAGGTCGCGGGGACCCCGCGCCAGCACGCTCTGGAAGTACGCGACAAGGGCGAGCACCTCCTCTGCATCGAGCGGTTGCACGCCGTACACACTGCGCATCGTCGGCAGCGCGGGAGCCGACAACCAGGTCGACAAGGTCCGTCGACCCCCGTAGCGCTCGAGCACCGCGCTCAGATCCGGCGCCAGCACACCGCCGCCGAAGGCCCCGATGTCGCTCGTCGTGTGGCAGCCGATGCAGGCGGGACCCCCGCCCTTCAATGCGACCGCACCCGTGAAGAGATCGCGGCCGCGTGCCACATCGGCCGCGGTGAACGGTCGTTCACTGATCTGCGTCCCCTTGAACGGCGAAGTGGGATTGGCCGACTCCGCGTCGATTAGGGCGAGCAGGGCTTCCGCACGCGCAGGCGTCATGTTCGGAAAGGTCGGCATCACCGCGCCCTGCGCGGCCGCCTTGAGCTCGAGCGCATAGGGATCCCCCGCATCCAGCTTCGCCTTGGGATCGGTGATGAACGAAATCAGCCAGGCGCGGTCCTTGCGCGCCGCAACATCCTTCAGGTCGGGACCGGTCAGACGGCCACCACCGATCGTGTGGCAGCTCATGCAGTTCTGCCTGAAGTCATCGGAGGCGCTCTGCGCGCGCACATCGCCCGCAGCGGAGACGAGCAGCGCACAGGCAAGCAGCACGCAGACGCGCAGGCAGTCAGGGGAGTCGAATCGAAGCATGGATCACCGTGGCTTGGATGACGGATGAGGGCACAGCGAGATGGCACGCTCTTATGTGCACATGCCGTGCCATCAGGACCGCGCTCTACTCCATATGCAAAAACCCCTGTGTTGACAGGGGTTTTCGCGTGTGTCACTGCTGTGGGATGTGATCGGGGGAAGCCCGGGGCGCATGTTCCCGTTTGCACTGCTGCATACCGCCGTTGGCAGCGGAAGCCTCCGCGCGGCGACGTTCTCGCTACGTGGTGAAGTCCTCCCGATCGAGACCGAGCTTGCGCATGAGCTTCTGCAGCGCCACGCGCGTCATGCCGCAGCGCTCGGCCGTCTGCGACACATTGCCCTTCGAACGGACAAGCGCGCTCTGCAGGTATCCCCGTTGGAATGCCTCGATCGCCTGCTGCTTGGCGTCCTCATAGCGGTCGGCCGTGTGCGGGTCGGCGGCGGCGGCGACAGGTGCGAGCAGGAGATGATGCGGGAGAATGCGCGTGCCCCGGCACATGATCAGCGCACGCTGCATCACGTTCTCGAGCTCGCGCACATTGCCCGGCCATCCGTGCGCGGCCAGCAGCGCCATCGCTTCGGGCGTGACGTCCGGCACCGGCGCGCCATCTCCGAGCAGCGATGATGCGGCCTCCGCCAGAAAATGACCGGCAAGGGGCGCGATGTCTGCGGGACGCTCACGCAAGGGCGGCAAATCGATCGCAAACACGCTGAGCCGGTAGTAGAGATCCTCGCGGAACTCCCGCGCCTCCACCATCGCATGCAGGTCGCGATTGGCCGAGGCGATCAGACGGAACGACACCGGCTCGTCGGTCGAGGCACCGAGGGGACGCACGGTCTTCTCCTGCAGTACACGCAGCAACTTGCCCTGGAAGGCCAGCGACATCGACGGCAGCTCGTCGAGAAAGACGCTTCCCCCATCGGCCTGCGCGAACATCCCGCGGTGATCCTTCACCGCACCCGTGAACGCCCCCCGCTTGTATCCGAACAATTCCGATTCGAGCAGCGAGTCGGGCAGTGCCGCACAGTTCACTGCGAGAAAGGGCTTGTCGGCCACGCGGCTGCGCTGGTGCACCGTACGCGCCGTCACTTCCTTGCCGGTGCCGCTCTCACCCGTGATCAGCACGGGCACCTGCGTGGCGGCGACATGATCGATCAAATCCAGCACCGCGCGCATGCGCACGTCCACGGCGATGAGGCCGCCCGCGCGCGGCGCAGCGGCGGACCGCGCCACATGCGCAAAGCGCGCAACACATGCGAGCAGATCCTCGTTGGCGAAGGGCTTGGTCAGGAAATGCACCGCACCCTTCTGGAGTGCCTCCACCGCTAGCTCGATCGAGCCGAATCCCGTGATGAGGATGAAGGGGATGCCGGGTCGCGCACGCATGGTGTGCTCGAGCAGCTCGACGCCGCTCATGCCGGGAAGCCGCATGTCGGAAATCACCATCTGCGCGGGACCCGACTTGATCGCCAGCAGCGCCTCCTCGGCGCTGCCCGCCGTGCGCACCCGGGCGCCTGCCCGTTCGAGCAGGCGTGCGATGCCGCGTGCGATATCGGCTTCGTCGTCGACGACCAGCACATGCACACCGCCGATCGGTGGAGTGACACCGCAATCTGTCCGCGCCATGTGCGCGGAAACGGATTCATGCATCGATGGCGGCCTCCATTGCCGCAGTGAATCTGTGGATGGCGGGAATCGGACGCGTCACACGCGGCAGCTCGAGTCGGAACACGGTGCGGCCGCAGGTGCTCTCCTCGAGCACCAGCGCCCCGCCCAGTGCCTCGGCGATGCGACGGGCAGTCGGCAGTCCGAGTCCCGTGCCCTTGCCTGCCGGCTTGGTCGTGAAGAAGGGTTCGAAGACGCGTGCGTGCCATGCGTCGGGGAGGCCCGGACCGTCATCGATCACACGCACGACACACCCATCGCCGGCGGCAGCCGACACATCGAGGTGCACGAGTCCTCCATCGGACTCCAGCGCCTGCACGGCATTGAACAGCAGATTGACGAGCACCTGCCGCACGAGCGCCTCGTCGGTGTGCACGATGCAGGCAGCGCGATCTGCCGTCGTGTGGAAGGTGATCCCGTTCCTCTCCGCCATCGGCAGCACGAGCCGCAGTGCCTCGTCGACCGTCACCGTCAGATCCACCTCGCCGATGTCGACCTGCGCACCGCGCGCATGATCGAGCAGCCCCCGCACCGCGCGCGAACACATCTCCGTGTTGCGAAGGATCACATCGACATGCTCGCGGTGCGGTGCCTCGTCGCCGAGATCGTCATGCATCATCTGCGCGTAGATTGATATCGCGGCAAGGGGATTGTTCAGCTCGTGGGCCATCGCCGCGGAAATCTCGCCGACGAGCGCAAGCCGCTCGCGATGCGCCTCGAGCGCGCCGATGCGCAGGCGCTCGGTCACATCGCGCGCCACAAGAATGCGCCCATGCACCGACCCGTGTGCCCCGACCGGTGTGGAGAGGATTTCATAGATCGCCTCCTCGTGCTCGATCGTGCAGGTGAGAGGATCGGGTCCGGGATGCAGTAGACAGTCGAGACACTCGTGCCCGTCTCCTGTGCACCGGAAGGGATGGATGGTGCCGTGACCCGCGCGCAGTGCCTCGGCCAGCGATGCGGCGGCGGCGTTGTGCAGCACCACCGTGCCCCTGCGATCGAGCGACACCACACCGTCGTGCATGGCCCGCATCACCGAGTCGAGCATGTCGCGCTCCAGTCGCAGTTCGCGCGACTTGCGGTCGAGCATCGCGGCCGTGTGCTCGAGACTGACCGTGCGCTCCTGTGTCGCGGCCGCCATCGTGTTGAATGCATGCGCGAGATCGCCGATTTCGTCGTCGGCCTGCTCGGGCACGCGCACCGAGTAATCGCCGAGGGACATGCGCCGGGCGGCGTCGCGCATCACACCGAGCGGCTGTACGAGAAAGCGGATGGGAAAGAACATCAGCACGATGGCCGCTGCCGCGAACAACAGGCCCGCCCCGAGAAAGCCGCTCTGCAGTCCCGTCACCGCCTCCATCGCCTCGGTGGGATCGAGCGACACCTGCACCGACCAGCCTTCCGCGGTCAGCGGTTGCACCCAGGTCGAGCGGTGGGCGTCCCCCGCCCCCTCTTCGTCTTCGCCGTTCATCGTGAATGTGGCTCCCGTGGGATCCGACAGCACCCAGATTGCTGTAGAGGATGAAGAGGTCCCGCTGCCTCCCGGCAACACGAGACCGCGCATCCACGCGGCGGCATCGACGTGGAAGACGAGGTTGCCGATGCGACGGCTTCCCCGCAGGGACCGGATGGGCGTCTGCAGCATGAATCCGCCCTCGTAGGACTGCATGCGTGCAGCGCCCGCGTGCGCGGGCAGCACCGCGGTACTTCCAACAGATTGGACGCACACGAGCGGCATGCCCTGCGTGTCGCATACGGCAATCCCCGCCAGCGCGGCGATCAGCGGCAGCTTGTTCTCCGCCAGATGCGCGGCGAGTTCCCGCACGGTCCCCTGTGCGGCAGAATCCGCCGGCACGCGTTCGCGTTCGGCAGGATCCGCCAGCACCCGCTCGAGTTCGGCACGCACGAAACCATCCGATGCGAAATCCTCCGCCCGCCGACCGAGGGATTCGAGTGAGGCGTCGAGTTGTGTGGCCACACCGCGCGCCTGGGCCTCGAGGCGCAGCATGATCTCCCGCTCGAGCGTCTCGCGCGCAAAGGTCGAGACCATGTACCCGCCCACGCCGAATGCCGCAAGGCAGATCCCGACAAAGGAGGCCGTGAGCTTGTACTTGATCGATGTGCCGGCGAGGGGATCGCGCATCATGCGCTCATTGTAGAATTTCGAGTCTTTTATCTACATTGAAGGTACGCATTCGTCCGGGGCTTGTCAAGAGGGGGATATGCTTGTCACCGCATGTAGGGAACGAATCGCCGCGACCTGAGGGTTCTGGCGTATATGGTTGCGCCTGCACCCTGCGCACCGTAAGTTTCCAAGTTACTGTGAATGCACGAATGAAAACCCTCGCCCTCTTCGGATCCACCGGCTCGATCGGCACGAGCACGCTCGATGTCGTGCGACGTCACCCCGAGGCGTTCCAGGTCCGCTATTTGACCGCGAACAGCCGCGTCGATGCGCTGCTCGAGCAGATCGCCGCCTTCGCGCCCGCCGCGGTCGCCGTCGCCGATCCCGTGGCCGCCGCCAGCGTGCGCAGGGCCGTGGGCGATCGCGTGCAGGTGCTCGAGGGCATCGACGGACTCCTCGCCATCGCACGGCGCGATGATTACGACACCATGGTCAGCGGGCTCGTCGGCTTTGCCGGACTCCTTCCCACCGTCGCCGCGATCGAACAGGGTCATGACATCGCACTCGCCAACAAGGAAACCCTCGTCGTCGCGGGCGAGATCATCGCGCGCCTGCTCGCGCGGCACAACGTGCGCCTCCTGCCTGTCGACAGCGAGCACAGCGCCATCTACCAGTGTCTCGTCGGTGAAGCCCCCGAAAGTGTCGCGCGCCTGATCCTCACCGCGAGCGGCGGACCCTTCCGCGGCCGCACGCGTGCACAGCTCGAAGGGGTCACGCGTGCCGATGCGCTCGCCCATCCCAACTGGAGCATGGGCCAGAAGATCACGATCGACTCGGCCACGCTCATGAACAAGGGACTCGAGGTCATCGAGGCGCACTGGCTCTTCGGCATCCCCGCCGACCGCATCGACGTCATGGTCCATCCCCAGTCCATCATCCACTCGATGGTGGAGTTCACCGACGGGTCGATCAAGGCACAGCTCGGGGTGCCCGACATGAAGATTCCGATTCACTACGCCCTGACCACGCCCGGTCGCATCGCCGCTTCCTACGAACGGCTGACGCTTGACCGCATGCGCACCCTCACCTTCGAGGCGCCCGACACCGCGGCCTTCCCCTGCCTGCAGCTTGCCTACGACGCGCTCGCCGCCGGAGGCACTGCGCCCGCCGTGCTCAACGGCGCCAACGAGGTGGCCGTGGCCGCCTTTCTTGAAGGACGCATCACCTTTCTCGACATCCCGGCAGTGATCGCCGGCACGCTCGACGAGATTCCCGTTTCCCCCGCCGACGGCATTGCCGCCGTCAGCGAGGCCGATGGCGCCGCACGCAGCACCGCGGCCGTACTCATCAACCGTTCGCGTACCGTTACCCTCCCAGCAGCCTGATCGCATGGAAATCCTCAATCAGATCTTCTACTTCATCGTCATTATCGGCGTGCTCGTGCTCGTGCACGAACTCGGACACTTTCTGGCCGCCAAACTCTTCAAGATGCGCGTCGAGCGCTTCTCCATCGGCTTCCCGCCGCGCGCCTTCGGCCGCCAGATCGGAGAAACCGACTACTGCATCTCGTGGCTTCCGATCGGCGGCTACGTCAAGATCTCGGGCATGATCGACGAAAGTCTCGACACCGAACACCTGGCAAGGGAACCAGAACCGTGGGAATTCCGGGCCAAGCCCGTCTGGCAGCGCGTGATCGTCATCAGCGCCGGTGTGATCATGAACATCCTGCTCGCGATCGCCATCTTCTGGGCCCTGAACATGACGCGGGGCAAGGACTATCACCGCGTCACGACCATCGGGGCCGTCGTTGCCGAAAGCATCGCCGAGAAGGGCGGACTCGCGCCCGGCGACCGTATCGTGCGCATGGACGGCGAAGACGTCACCTACTGGGAAGACATCGACCGCATCCTCGCCTACAAGTATCTGACCGAAGACATCACCTTCGAGGTCGACCGCGCCGGCGCGCCCGTGTCGCTGACCTTTACGAAGAAGCAGCTCTCGGCCCTCTCCTCGAAGCGCTTCGGCGCCTGGCCTCGAGGCAACGCTGCAATGATCGGCGCCGTCGAGCCGGGCATGCCCGCCGCGGAGGCGGGACTCAAGCCCGGCGACCGTTTCGTGCGCGTCGATTCCGTCGCCGTGCACTCGACCGAGGAAGTCGTCGCCATCGTCGGCAAACGCCCCAACACGCCCATCATCATCGCCATCACCCGCGACGGCACCCCGAACGACATCCGCGTCACCCCGAACGAAGACGGCAAGATCGGCATCGTGCTCGTCAACAACATCCCCGGCACTGTCGAGAGCATCCGCTACGGCGCCATCGAAGCCCTCGGCATCGGTGTCAGCGACTTCGCGAACATCACCGTCCTGACCGTCACCAACATCTGGCAGGTCGTCACCGGTCAGGTCAGCTTCCGCAAGTCGATCGGCGGTCCCGTCAAGATCGCCGAAATGGCCGCCCAGCAGGCTGAAGTCGGCATCGCAAGCTTCCTCGGCCTCATGGCCATCCTCAGCATCTCGCTGGCGATCATCAACATCCTCCCCTTCCCTGCCCTCGACGGCGGGCACCTTCTCTTCCTGATCTACGAGGCCATCTTCCGGCGTGAAGTGCCCAACAAGCTGCGCATGGGCCTCCAGCAGGCGGGCATGGTCCTCCTCCTGGCCTTCATGGCCTTCGTCCTCTACAACGACATCTTCCACTGATCGCCGCGACCCGTGACACGACAATGGCGCTCCTCGGAGCGCCATTGTCAGCTATGCTGACTGCTCCTCGGTGGAGGCAGTGCTGCTCTTGAGGTAATACGACAGCGCCATGAATCCCGCGATGATCTGCTCGTTGCGCACGTGCACGCCATCGGGGGCACGAATCTCCTCGGGCGTGAAGTTCCACACCGCCTTGATGCCCGCCCGTGCGCCGATATCGGTCAGTTCCTGCGCCGAACCCTTGGGCACCGTCAGAATCATCAACTTGATCCGCTGCCGTTCGATCACGCTGGCCAGTCGAAACACCGACAACACCTCCAGCTTGCCAATCGTCGAGCCGATCTTTCTGGGATCATTGTCGAAAATGGCGGCAATTTTCAGACCATACTGTCCGAATCCCGGATACATCACCAGCGCCTTGCCGAGATGTCCCGCCCCCACGACTACCGCCTCGGTCACCTCCTGCAGCCCGAGGAACTCCTCTATGCGCGCCCGCAGCACCTCGACCGCATACCCCTGGTTCTGCCTGCCGCGGATCTCGAGATCGGCCATGTCCTTGCGTACCAACGTCTCGTTGATCTCGAGAATCTGCGAAAGCTCCTTGCTGGAAATGAACGTGCGCCCGAATCCCGCAAATGCCGTCAATATCTGATGATAACGCGGGAGACGTCGAAACGCAGCCTTAGAAATGCTGCGATGCGTGATACCCTGGGTCAGTTCGGAGGTCTGGACGGTCATGGTCGGCGTCAATACGAGAAGTAATTCACGATTGAAGATACGTCGCGAGCACTCCGCATGCAAGTGCGCTGTGATGTTTCACGACATCGCTTCACGGCATCGTTTCACGCGATCCTGTCAGGGCATCGCGAGCGCACGGATATCGATTCGTGATGCGCGTGTACGGATCGGCACCCGGGTGACGGTCAGCCCCTGCTCCCCCGCCTTCAGGACATCGCTCGTTGTCTTTCCATCCGGATCGGTCAGACTCACCAGATACGAAGCCCCCGCACGCACCTGAAAATGCTGGAGCCGACGGGGAGTGATATCCGCATACACCACGAGCGGTGGCGTCAGGATGCCATCGCGTGTGCGCAGGCTGCGTACGCGCAGCGACATCGACCAGCGGTCGGGCAGATCCACCACGGGACCCGACCATGCGATGAAGGCTCCCATCTGTCCCGTGCTGTCACCGGACACCAACGTGCCGTTGCCCGGTTCCTGATCGCTCGTGGCATGACTGACCGCGATGATGCTCTCATTCGACCGCAGGCGGCTGACCGCGTACTGCCGCTCCATCGGCCGCCAGAACGTGCCATCATGCACCTCGTGGCCACGCACATCCCAATAGAAGTGCGCGGCAACCGCGCGCGATTCGACCGCTGTGTATGCTTCGAGAATCTGCGGCCATCCGACCACATTGTCCTGCCGCCCGCTGACCATCGTCAGAAACGGAAGCTTCCCCACGTCGACCGCGCCGAGCTGCGAGGCGAAGCGCGTGCGCTGGTAGACGGGCGTGCCATCCTGCATGAGGGGTCGCCGCTGCGCCTTCCCCCAGATCTGTTCATAGCGTTTCGACCCCATCGGAGAACCGTGATCGCCGTTCGAGACGTAGGTGACGCGCGGCAGCAGCGCCGTGGCGGCTGCATACAGCCATGGAGCCGTGAGCGCAGCGTGGAGCGTGCCCGATCCACCCATGGAAATCCCGTGCAGGTACACGCGCGCCGTGTCGATCGGCAGCACGCGCCGCGCCCATTCGACCGTCCATCGAACGCGACGCGCGGTGTAGTCGGCCACCCGCCCCTCACGCGGCGGTGGCATGACCGGCGAGGTCACGTCGAGGGATTCGTTCCAGCCAAACCAGTACGTGTTCCGCGCCTCGCCGGGGATGTAGTCGTCGAGTGCGAGAATGTACTCCTGGGGATTCCCGGTCACCGTCGTGTGGTTCAGGAAGTGGTCGCCGAGTCCGTGCAGACGCACGATGAGGGGATGGAGCGCGGCACGCCCGTTCTTGACGACGGCGAGGTTGAAGGGCTGGGTCGTGCGATTGGTCATCGCCGGTGTGGAAGCGGTGCTCTGATTCGCCCCCCAGTGGACGAACAGGTCCACCGCGCGGCCGTTCCATGTGATGCGCTGCTGGAAATGCGGCACCACGGTGCCGGGGCGCTCGTAGATCGGAAATTCGAGTGCATTGCGGCCGGGCAGGAGTTGGGTGACTTCGCCGCGGGGACCTACGCTGGTGACTGCGTAGTACGCCGACGCGGTGTTCGTGATTGTCAGCACGCAGAGTTCGTCATCGACTCCGAGCGGGATCGACGAGCCGGGCAGTCGGTAGAACTGCACCGTGGTGAGGATGCCCTCGAGGCGCTGGTTGCGCGCACCTCCGGGCTGCACGGTCGCGATGCGGCGTGCCATGCGCAATTCGAAGGCGGAGCGGATCGGACGCGTCGCACGATAGACGATGTAGCTGCTGACAGCCGTCTTCGCGGGTTTCCAGGTCAGGAAGGTCTGTCCGCTGACATGCAGGGCCTGGAGTCCCGAGACGGTCAGCGACTGTGCGCGCACATCCGTCGACGACAGCAGCACAGCCAGGAGCAGCGCACCGCTGAACAGGCGCAGCGTCGGGCGACGGACATCTGCCGCAGGCTGTGACATGCGCGGCATCAGACGCAGGCCTCCTGTCGGAGGAGCCAGGCCCCGATGAGGCAGGCATCGCAGCCCGCCTGCGCGCAGCGCGAGTGCCAGAGGCCGAGCATGCCCTGCTGCTCGCCGGTCGTGATGCTGCGGCCGAGACCAAGCACGGGCGCCATGCGGCGGGTGATGGCATTTGCGGGGGCAGGTCGTCGATCACTGAAGATGCGGTGTGCGGCACTGTCGAGTGACGCGTCGCCGCGTGTGCGCGCCAGGGCAGCGACGACCGGCGCGACTGCGTTGGTGAGGATTTCCGCGAGGCGTTCAGGTCCCGGATGCAATGCCCGATGCTCGGGCGGAGTCTCGAAGAAGGACGGAACTTCGTCGCAGCGTCCCGCATGCGCATCACGTACAACGGCTCTCTGCAGGCGTTCGTGCCAGACGGGATCGGCGAGCCGGGGAGCGATGAGCGCGAGCCACGCCAGACGTGCATGCATCGCATTGCCCGGACGCACGCCGGCACGATGCCAGAGCAGCCGGGCCGCACGAGCTTCCAACTGGGCCACACGAGCTTCCAGCCGGGCGGGATGGATCGATGACAACGCGGCGGGTACATCGGCGTGCATCTCGACCGCATCGGTCTGAACAGCAGCCAGACGCGCAAGAGGGACGGCGCGGGCGAGATCGCGCGCGGCATCCTCGTTGCCGCCATACCCGAGTGCGCGAAGCAGATGTTCGTACAAGAGCTGCCGGCTTGCCGCCTCGGGATCGAGCAGCTGCATCAGATCCCGGAGCCGGGCGATGGCACGCCGCACCTTCTGCTCGAAGCGCTGTTCGGCGGCGAGGTGGACGGCGGCGGCGGCTACACGTGCAGGAACGAGATGCGCACGAGGGGCGCAGGCCGGCCGGCCGGTCGCCGCAGGCACCGTGCGCCAGACCTCGCGCAGAGAGGTCGCGAGCTGCGCGCAGAGCTCCACGGTGGGCATGCACAGGCCGCCGGCTGAGGACGCGTCCCGCCGGGCATACAATACGACATGCAGCACGACGTTCCGGTACCGTTCGTCGCGGTGGTGTCCGTGTGCGAACCAATCCTCCTCGCGGGTGTGCACCTCGACGTCGCCACGACGTTCAACACCGTCGACGATCACGCACGCGTCAAGAAAATCGGGACCTTCGAAGCGGTTGCGCGTCCCGGGATGCACGACGTGCACCGACTCGCCATGCGTCCCTGCAAACGACCGCGGGTGTGCGACCGCATCGAGCCACAGCGAAACGACACGTTCCTCGGGAAGGCGTCCTCCCCGCACATACACCGGCACGGGTTCGCACAGGAGAACGGCGCGGATGTCAACCACCCCGGGAGGACGGACGCCCTCGTCCGTCATGGGAGGACGGACGCCCTCGTCCGTCATGGGAGGACGGACGCCCTCGTCCGTCATGGGAGGACGGACGCCCTCGTCCGTCATGGGAGGACGGACGCCCTC
>JAEYUG010000127.1 GCA_023432805.1 Bacteroidota bacterium
GTGTACGATCGTGACGATTTCGTTCTCCTTCAACCGGGCATCGACGGGTACGACGACGAGGTTGTGACAGACGGCGGCCAGGTAGGCGAGGGCCCATTGCACGCGGTTCTCGGCGACGACGGCCACGTGCGCGCCTGCGCGCAGACCGAGTGCCGACAGTGCCCTGCCGAACAGTGCGACGTGGTCGTGCAGCTCCGCGAAGGTGAGGCGTGGGATCGGGGTGGGCGTCAGATCGACGAGTGCGGGATCCTGTGGCGCGCGCGCGCGGGCATTGCGCAGAATGTCGTGGAGGGTGGTGAGGGGATCGACAGGATGAAACGGACGTGCGTTCATGGTCAGTCGTCAGGTATGTGCGGAAGCCCCAATGTCGCCAATTTTAGCATTTGATGCGCGCAGCCTTTTCTCCTATTTTTCCGCATCTATTCTCATCCCACTTTTATCAGTATTCCGGAGGCCAGGCATGGCAGGTATCTTCGCCCGCATCTCGGATATCTTCAAGGCCAACATCAACGATCTGCTCGATCGGTCTGAAGATCCCGAAAAGATGATCAAGCAGATGGTGCTCGAAATGGAGGAAGCGGTCAACAAGGCCACCACCGCGGTGGGGTCGGCGATCGCCAACGAAAAAATGCTCGAGCGTCAGTTTCAGGAAAAGCAGAAGCTCACCGACGAGTGGCAGCAGCGCGCAGTGAAGGCCGTGGGCGCGGGACGTGACGATCTCGCCCGCCAGGCCCTTGAAAAGAAGAACATGTTCGCCAAGGCCGCATCGGATCTCGCGATGCCGCTCGAAGAGGCACGCAAGGCATCGACCACGATGCGCGGCCAGCTCGAGCAGCTCAAGGCGAAGCTCGACGAGGCACGTGTGCGGCAGGGAACGCTCATCGCCCGCCATCAGGCAGCCAAGGCGAAGAAGCAGATTTCGCAGGGACTGGCGGGAATCGGCGATGGCGCATTCGCCAACTTCGACAAGTACGAGCAGAAGGTGCTGAAGGTCGAGAGCGAGGCGGAAGCCTTCTCGGAACTCGCCAGCGCTTCGACCTCGCTCGATGATGAATTCAGGAAGCTGGATGCGGGAAGCGGCGTCGAAGACGAGCTGCTGATGCTGAAGGCCGCACAGGGAAAGGAATAGGAGGACGCCATGGCATCGATTCTCAATGACACCCACAAGAAGGTGCGCTCCTTTCTCAAGACGATCTACGGACCCAATTACAAGCACATCGTGCAGGAGCTTGAAGACGTGTTCATCGTGCAGCGCGGTTCCGCCGCCGTGCATGTGTCGGTCAAGCCACTGAGCAAGGACGACTGCATCGTGCAGGCTCTGGCCTACGTGGTGTCGGGCGCGAAGATCGGTCCGAAGCTGCTCACCTATCTCATGCGGCTGAATGCCAATGCACCGATCGGTGCCTTCGGCATGCTCTTCGACGACACGATCACCTTCAGCCACAGCATCACCGGCGCGAACCTCAACGCAAACGAGTTGCGCACGACGATCGGAACGGTGGCCTACGTGGCGGATGAAACCGACGACGAGATCCGCCGCATCGCTGGTGGCATGCGCGCAGTGGATGCGAATGCTGCGATCATGAACGACGGCGAGGTTGCTCCCGCTCCCCTCAAGACTGCGAAGAAGCCTGCGGCGAAGAAGGCTTCCGCAGTGAAACCGGCGGCGAAGAAACCCGCGGCGAAGAAGGCTGCCGCAAAGAAGTAGCCCTTCCCCATCCAACATGCAACGAGGGACGGAATCACATGATTCCGTCCCTCGTTCACATTCGTGGGATCTGCTTATTCCGTCGCAGGCTTGCCCTTGATCGGATCGACCGAAAAGCTCGCGATCGCGCGTTCGGTGCTGTCGAAGGTCTTGAACACCTTGATCAGCTGCGTGATCATGAAAAGGCTCTGGATCTTGTCGGTGACGTTGGCGATGCGCATGTCGCCGCCCCCATTGGTCACACTCGTCATGGCTGCGATCATCGCTCCGAGACCCGAGCTGTTGACCCACTTCATCTTGCTTGCGTCAAGCACGATCTTGAGAAACCCATCGGCGACAAGATGCTTGATCTTGTCGCGCAGCTCGGTCGTCTCGGGATCGCCCATCAGATTCCCCTTGGGCGTGATGACGACCACGTCGCCCTGAAACGCTTCTTTGATACTCATGGTGAACCCTCCTGTGTACGTGTCGAAATGAACTATCGTTTGTTGTGTGCTGCACGTGCGAATTCACAGTTCCCTTGATGCGTGCAACTGCCGCACTGCACCTCGGTCCGCGTGATCTGCGCAAAACAGCGCGGACAGCGGTCCGTCAGGGGATTGAGAACGGCATACCCGCATTGCGGGCATTCGCGCTGCTCGGCGGCGAGCTGCTGCTCGAGCGTCGCGGAATCACCGTTGTCGTCGTGTGAATGCCGTGCCATTATCGTGACCTCGCCGCGAAGGCGGTCACACACATCACTCCGTGACCTGAATACCCTTCTCGGCAAGTGCCGCCTTGATGCGCGAGAACGCCTCATCCTTCGAGATGGTCATGCGCGCCTGCGCGACATGAATCGCCTCGCGCAGCGTTGGGATCTGCTGCGTGCAATAGAGATAGACATGGTAGCCGAGGCGATTGGCGTCGTTGGGTTCGAGCACGGGGATGCCGGTGATGCTGGCATAGGCCGTGCGCTCGATGCTTTCCTCTGGGAAGGTCCTGACCGGGGGTTGCATGGTGCGTCGTGGGAGATGATGAAATGCGCCGCAATGGCGCGATGCTGTTCGTATCCTTCAATATGGGGCATTTATCCTTCTTTGTCAAAGTACTTCTGCATCGTCGCCGAATTCTCTACCTTTGCAGATCCATCAGCCTGCATTCACGTCGGAGGTCACATGCCCGCTCCCCTGTCGGTCGGAGAAATGTTTGAAACCGTCGTCAGACTCATCGGCCGCACCTTCGTGCGTTCGCTCATGCTCGGAGCAGCGCTGCTTGCGGGACCCACGCTTCTGCTCGGATTCTCCTGGAGCGGCATCGCCGATTCTCTCGGCCCGATCCTCGAGCAGAGCGCCGCTGATCCCACCGCCACGCCAAACCTCGCCCTGCTGCTCGGCAGCCTCGGCATCATCGCTGTCGCTGTCACCTTGTTCATCGTCTGCACCCTGCTCATGCGGGTGGCCATGATGCGACTCATGTGCGCAGACATGGAAGACGAGACCATGGACTGGGTCGTGGCGATCAAGGACGCCTTCTCCCTCCGCACACTCAAACTCGTCGGTGCATGGATCCTCATCGGCCTTCTCGCCATCGCAGCCCTGACCGTCCCCATCATCGGCATTGCCGCCATCGATCCCATTGTCGGCGTGTTCGTCACGCTCCTGCTTTTCCCGCTCGGCTTCTGGCTCGCCATTCGCTGGATCTTCATGTCGCAGGCCATCGTGTGGGAAGACGCCGACGTGCTGCAATCGTTCAGCCGCAGCGCGTACCTCGTCGATGGTTTCTGGTGGCGCATCTTCGGACTCTTCATCCTCTTTTCGATCGCCTCGCAGATGGCGCTCTCGATCATCCTCACCCCCGTGAGCTTCATCGCCATGGGCGGCTTCATGGCCTCCTACTTTGCACTGCTCGTCGACATGGGTCCCGACGCGACACCCGACCCCGCGATGATTCAGGACATGATCTCCTCGATCGGCATCGGCATGGTCATCTTCGTCATGCTCAGCATCCTGCTCACCAGCATCGTGGAAACCGCCTACCAGGTCGTGATCTACTTCGACACGCGCGCGCGCAAGGGGGAATTCTCCCAGCCCGCACCGCCGGCCGAAGGCGAAGCGCTCGACTTCAACGCCATCTCCTGAGCGGCGCTCCTCCCCCGCTCCCGTCGGAAACCCCCGCGAGCCTCACCCCCGCGAGCCTCACCCCCGCGTCTGCGACATCGCCTCTTCGTTGCGCTGTTGCCACATGCGTGCGTTCGCGTTGTCGGGAACGAATTCGAACGCGCGCTCGAAATACGGAGCGGCTTCCGCAAAGCGGCCGGCGGTGTGCAGCCAGATACCGCGGTTGATCAGCATCGAGGCGTACATCCCCCGCAATCCATCTTCGAGTCGACCGGGACGCATGAAGGGACGCCACTCGAACGCGTCGGGCGCGCGCGCATCGCGCGAGGGCAGCGCGTCGGCACGATAGAGGCGCAGCGCGAGTCCCTCGGGCACCCGCACATGATCCTTCGCGATGTGCTGCTCGATCTCGAGCGTGACGTAGAGCGGCCGATCGGCATTGTTCGCAAAGAAGCTCTCGATCATCTCGTTGAAGCGCGCCTCGATCTGCGCCCCGTCGTAGGGCAGGTCGTGCTCGAAGCGGTCGAGCTGCACGCGGAAGGCCTCGATCTCGCGCTGCGATCGGCGATAGATGTCCGGATGATTCCGACGGATCTGCTCGAGATACCACGACCGGCGCAGCAGTTCCTTGTCGATCACGACCACGTCGGGTCGCCATCCCTCCACCAGCTGATAGTAGTACGAGGCCGACACCCAGTAATCCCACTGGAACGACAGCACCAGCGCGTTCGGCTTCAGCGAGTTGAACATGTTGCGCGTGTAGTCTTCGACCAGATGATTGCCGCGCTCGCTGGCCGACGACCAGGTCAGGCCGATCGCCAGACCGATCGCAAGTGCCGGCACGGCCAGCTGCACCGTGCGTCCCCAATGCGCGAGCGTGCGCATGAACCAGAGGAACCCGAAGCCCGCCCAGCCCGCCGCGGCCACGAAGGCGAGCAGGAAGTACGAGTCGATGTCGTGGATGTCGTAGTTGATCGAGTAGAAGACGGTCGTCAGGAAGAGCACGAGGAGGAACCAGGCCGCACGGGGATGACGAAACCAGACGTAGACCGCACCGACCGCCACCGCGACCACGAGCACGTACGCGAACTCCCCGGGGAAGCTGTCGAGGAAGTGGACGAGCTGCGTGCGCGCAGCGTCGGTGCTCGAGAACATCCATGTGCGATACTGCTTGCCGGAAATGTGCCAGAGGAAGCGCTCCCACGTGACGGGATTGCCCCAGGCGAGGGCGGGACCCGAGGCCGCGCGCAGTGGCAGGTACATGTACGGGAGGAGACCGACAAGGAACGCGGGCAGCATGCGCAGCAGACCCTTCCACGCGGCGGCGCCACGGCCGTTCACCATGAAGTACGCAACGGCGAGCGCCGGCAGCAGCAGGATCGTCGTCATGTGGTTGGTGAACGAGAGTCCCAGTGCCAGAGCGAAGAACAGGCGGCGGCGCGCTCGCAGGCGCGCATCGACGTCGAGGAATTCTGCGCGTACGAACAGCAGCAGCACGAGCGCGAGCATCGCCAGATGCAGCGCGTAGACTTCGATCGAGGTGGCCGTCCGCCAGAACGTCTGCGAGAAGGCTGCGGTGAGCGCGCCGGCCACGGCCGCGGCCAGACGCAGGAAAGCCGACACCTCGGCCTGTTTCGGAGTTTTGGATGCCTTTTTCGTTTTTGCGGGCGTCGCGCGCACGGCGCGTGCACGTGCGGCATGTGCGAGCAGGTGCCAGAACAGCGGTACGAGCAGCGCCGTTGCCGTGGCGGTGAGCACCGCCGCGAGCACGTTCAAACGCATGATCCCGTCGCCCAGCGGAAGCTGCGCCCACAATCCCGCCACGAGCGTGAAGAGCGGGTAGCCGGTGGGATGCGCAATACCGAAGGTGTGGGCCACCGCCGCCAGCTCGCCCGCATCAATGAAGGTCATCGAGGGAGCGAGGGTGGCGAGGTAGACGACGAGGGCGGCAACACCGGTGGCGAGGGACGCGAAGAGGAGGTGACGCGAGGGGAGCGCCAATGCCGCACCGGTGCCGGCATCGGTGGCGGGAGCGGATGGCGCTCCTGAGACGACGGACTTCATGACGCCTTGTGGGATTCGGGATGGTCGGTGATGGTGAGGAAGTAGTCTTCGAGCGAGCGGCGCGGCGCGAACCCCGATACGGCAATGCCGTCGCGCACGAGCGCGGCGTTGACCTCGGCGAGCTGTGCGTCGGGCATGGTGACGAACACCTCGTCGCCCGTCACACCGATGTCGGTGCAGTGCGGCATGGCTCGGAGCACATCGAGCGCGCGGTCGATCGGCGTGCAGCGGATGCGCACCGCCACGCGCTCGCGGTTCAGAAGCTCCTGCACCACGCCCTCGACGACGAGTTCGCCCCGATGCAGAATGCACATGCGCGTGGCAACCTGCTCGATTTCGTTGAGCAGATGCGAAGAGAGGAAGATTGTCATGCCCTGCTCGCGATTGAGACGCAGCACGAGTTCGCGCACCTCCTTCATGCCCTGGGGATCGAGGCCGTTGGTCGGTTCGTCGAGAATCAGGAAGTCGGGATTCGGCAGCAGGGCCTGCGCGATGCCGAGCCGCTGCTTCATGCCGTGGGAGTATGCCTTGACGCGGTCGCTCGCGCGGTCGGAGAGTCCCACGATCTCGAGCACCTCGTCGATGCGGCGCGTGTCGACCGCGCCGTAGAGCGCGCCAACGATCTCCAGATTCTTGCGCGCGCTGAGGTAGAGGTAGAAGTCGGGACGCTCGACCAGTCCCCCCACACGTGCGAGCACCGAGCGGTCGCGTGTCACATCGGTACCAAAGAGCCGCACCGATCCCGCGGTTGGCGCGATGAGTGAGAGCGCCATGCGGATCGTGGTGCTCTTGCCGGCGCCATTGGGACCGAGAAACCCGTAGATGTCGCCGCGGCGGACCTCGATGTCGAGCGCGTTCACCGCGGTGCGCTTGCCGAACACCTTCGTCAGCGCCTGCGTCTGCAGCACCACCTCATTCATACCACCCCCAGAAAGGTCGGTGGACGTCCCCGTCCACCAGTGACGAATGCTCAGTGCGCACAGGGTGGACGAAGACGTCCGCCCTCCTTTCTTCATGCATACGCATACCCCTTCTGCAAGACGATCGTACCCTTCTTGACCACGACCGCCAGATGATTCACACCGAAATGATAGATAATCCGCTCCCAGGTCGGCACGTCGAACACGAGCAGGTCGGCCTGCTTGCCCACCTCGATCGATCCCAGCCGGTCGCTGCGGTCGAGCGCCGCGGCGGCGTTCAGCGTCACCGCCGTCACCACCTCCTCCATCGACATGTGCATGCGCATCGCGGCCAGACTCATCATCAGCTGCAGATTCTCGCTCATGCAGGAACCGGGATTCACATCCGTCGCGATCGCCACCGGAAGATCCGCATCGATGAAGCGCCGCGCATCGGGAAACTCCTCGCCCAGAAACAGCGACACGCCCGGCAGCAGGATCGGAATCGTTCCCGCCGCGCGCATCGCGTCCAGATCCGCATCGGATGCGTGATCGAGATGATCGGCGGAAGCCGCTCCCAGCGCAGCAGCCAGCGCAGTGCCGCCGTTCGGCGTGATCTGGTCGGCATGCACGCGCACCTTGAGTCCCAGCCCCTGCGCCGCCTCGAGTATGCGGCGCGCCTCGTCGATCGTGAAGGCGGTGGCTTCCGCAAAGACGTCGCAGTATTCGGCCAGTCCGCGCCGCGCCACCTCGGGCAGCATCTCCTCGATGATGCTGCGCACGTACTCCTCCCTCCTCTCCTTCATGTCGAAGGGAATCGTGTGCGCGCCCAGAAAGGTCGGCACGCACTCGAGCTGGTGCAGCTCGCCGAGCTCGCGCACGACCTCGAGCAGCTTGAGCTCGCTTGCGACGTCGAGACCGTAGCCGCTCTTGATCTCGACCGTGGTCGTGCCGAAGCCGAGACAGCTGTCGAGCAGTGTGAGCGCGTTGTTGACCAGTTCGACCGGGGCAGCCGCACGCGTGGCGCGCACGGTGGTGTTGATGCCGCCGCCCGATGCCGCGATCTCGGCGTAGGTGGCACCGGCCACACGGCGGGCGAACTCCTTCTCGCGCGCACCTGCGAACACGAGATGCGTGTGCGCATCGACGAAGCCCGGAAGCACGACGCGGTCCATCACGCTCAGCGACTGTGCGGCGTCGCCGATGTCGATGCCGTCGGTGGCGCCCACATATCCGATGCGGCCATCCTTTATTCCGATCGCGCCGTCTTCGATCACGCCGATGTCGCGCATCGCCGCGCCGCGCTTTACGCGCGCGCCGCCGGCCGCGACGGTGACGATCTGCGCGGCGTTGTACAGCACGAGATCCCAGGTCATGACGTCTGCAGGCCGATGCGGAGTTCGCGCAGCTGGGCTTCGGCGACCGTCGAGGGCGAGCCGTCCATCAGCGACAGCGCGCTGTTCGTCTTCGGAAACGCGATCACGTCGCGGATCGAGCCGAGTCCCGCGAGAATCGTGATGATGCGGTCGAGTCCGAGCGCGGCCCCGCCATGCGGCGGCGCACCGTACTTGAAGGCCCCGAGCAGGAAGCCGAACTTGTGCGCGATCTCCTCGTCGGAGAGGCCGATGAGCTTGAACACCTTGTTCTGCAGCTCGGCGTCGTGGATGCGGATGCTGCCGCTCGCGATCTCGTTGCCGTTCCACACCAGGTCGTAGCAGTCGGCGCGCACGGCGGCGGGATCGCTCTCGAGCAGCGGGATGTCCTGAGGATGCGGACTGGTGAAGGGATGATGTTCGGCGACCCAGCGGCCTGCCTCTTCGTCCCACTGCACCAGGGGGAAGTCGGTGACCCAGAGCAGCCGGTGCGCAGTCGTGTCGACGAGGTCGAATTCACGCGCGAGCTCGAGGCGCAGCGTGCCGAGCGCGAGCAATGCCGCACGACGGTTCACATCGGCGACGGCGAGAATCAGGTCGCCGTCGGCGGCGCCGCAGTCCGTGCGCAACCGCTGCATGATTTCTGGGGAGAGGAACTTGGCGACGGGACTCTGCAGATCGCCGTCGACTGCCTTGAAGTACGCGAGTCCGCCCATGCCGAGCGCGCGCGCCCGTTCGGTGAGCGCATCGATCTTGGAGCGGCTGATCGACGCCTGCCCCGGCACCGTGATCGCGGCCACCACGCCCCCTCGCTGCGCCACATCGGCGAACACCTTGAAGCCGCTGTTGACGACAATGTCGTTGATGTGCGTGAACGCCATGCCGAAGCGCAGATCCGGTTTGTCGCTGCCGTAGGTGGAAAGCGCCTCGTCATACGTCATGCGCGGGAACGGGACGACATGCTCGACACCGATCAGTTCGGTGAGGAAGCGGCTGATAAGTCCCTCGATCGTTTCGAAGATGTCGTCGCGACGCACGAACGACATTTCCAGATCGATCTGCGTGAACTCCGGCTGACGGTCGGCGCGCAGATCTTCGTCGCGGAAGCACTTGGTGATCTGCACGTAGCGATCGAATCCCGCCACCATCAGCAGCTGCTTGTAGGTCTGCGGAGATTGCGGCAGCGCATAGAACGATCCGGGATGCACGCGGCTCGGCACGAGATAGTCGCGCGCGCCTTCGGGTGTGCTCTTCATGAGCACGGGCGTTTCCACCTCGATGAAGTCCAGCGCGTCGAAGTAGCGGTGCGTGATCTGGTAGACCTTGTGGCGGAGCAGAAGATTCCGCTGGAGGCTCGGACGTCGCAGGTCGAGGTACCGGTAGGTGAGCCGCAGATCCTCATGCGCATCCACATCATCCTTCACTTCGAAGGGCGTGAGTTCCGACCGGTTGAGCACGAGCAGTTCGTCGGCCAGCACCTCGATGTCGCCGGTGATCATCGCCGTGTTCGCCTGGCCGTCGGGACGCGGCCGCACCGTACCCGTGACCGAGACCACGAATTCTGGACGCAGCTCGTGGGCCAGTGCATGCAGTGCGGGCATGTGGTCGGGCGAGAAGACGATCTGGGTCAGGCCGTAGCGGTCCCGCAGGTCGATGAAGATCAGGTCGCCGAGGTCGCGGCGGCGCTGCACCCATCCCTGCAGCGTGACGGTGGAGCCGACATGGGTGATGCGGAGATCTCCGCAGGTGTGCGTGCGTTTCGGGAACGTCATGTGGGGCGCTTCGTGCTGGTGAATGTCATAACCTCGAAATATACAGAATGGTGCTCGGACACACACCCCCAGGAGGACGGACGCCCTCGTCCGTCATTGACGAATCCCGCGTCCACACGCAACGAACCCTCCATTCAACACACACGGGGGCGGCCCCCCACAGGACCGCCCCCGCATGTTGTATGAGGAACGTGTGAAACGATACTGCTACTTCATCAGCTGCATCAGCTTCGTGGCCGACGTGCCCGCCTGCTCGAGACGGTACATGTACGCACCCGACGGAAGCGACGACGCATCGAACTCGACCGCATACGCACCGGCCGTCTGCACGCCGCTGAACACCACCGCAACTTCGGCGCCCGTCATGTCGAACACACGCAGCGAGGCATGCCCATCAACCGGAAGCGCATAGCGGATCGTGGTCGAGGGATTGAAGGGATTCGGATAGTTCTGTCCGAGATCCAGTGTTACCGCTGTCGCCGCCGTGCGCACGCCACCCTTGGGGGAAGTCGGGCACGCGCTGGTCACGGTGTAGAGCACCGCATCCTCGACCGCAGGACCCGACGACGCGCTCTTCGGCACGCCGACCTTGTACGAGCCGGGGGTGGTGTTGCCGCTGCCATCCTCTGCCAGGAAGTACACAGTGTACACGCGGCCATTGCGCATGCCGGCACGCTCGGCGCGCAGATCCACGGTCTGGCAGTCGATGATCACCATGTCGTCGAGGGTGTTGCCGTCGCCGATCGCATCCTCTTCTTCGTCGCTGGTGACGGATGTGATGTAGGTGGAAATCGACTGCGCATCGTCACAGCCATCGCTGAGCGAGGTGATGATCTGCGACAGCATGAAACGATGGTAGGTGTGGTTCGGCTCCCACAGCTGCACCGAGGGGACAACCGTGTACGTCGGTGCCTGCGTGTCTTCGACCGTGATCGTCACCGTCGACGACGCGCTTGCGGCGCCATCCGACACGATGAGCGTGTAGACGTGCGTGCCGTTCGGCACGGAGATCACCGGTGTTGTACCTGTGCCGACCAGTGCATTGCTTGCGTCATACCACGAGAGGGTGATCGGATCGTTGTCGGGATCGCTTCCCGATCCTGCCATCGTCACATCCGCGGCACCGTTGACGCATTCAAGCACCTGATCGGGACCCGCATCCGCCGTTGGCGGTCGGTTGACATTGATCTGCACGCTCGTGACCGCCTGATTCGAGGTGTTGTCGATGGCGATGTAGGTGATCGTGTAGTTCCCCTCCTGACCCACTGTCGGGGTCCAGTTGAACGTGCTGATCTGCGGACTCGCTCCGCTCATCGGATGCGCAGGCGACATTGTCGCACCTGCGGGAAGACCGGTGTTCACGACATCCACGACAGCACCGATATCGGAGTCAGCACCCGTGACGACGAAGCTGAGGGGGGAACCCGGATTGACCTTGAACGGCCCGGCAGGCGCAGCCGTGATTGTCGGGGGTGCGCCTGTAACGCTGGCAATCTTCAGCAGGAAGTCGACGGGAGCCTGCGACTTCACGAGGTTGTTCACGTCGAGATCCTCGACAATCACCTGTACCGTGTAGAATCGCGTCGTAATGAGACCAATGTTATTCCACGTCATCACGCCTGTGGTCGGATGGATCGTCAGTCCCGGGACGGGGACGTATCCGCCCTGATTTCCAGTGGCTTCGGCAGGTGAAGCAATGCGGTACCGGAGATTGTCATTATTGGCATCCGATGCAAAGATCAAAAATGTTGCACTGTTGCTGCTGGGCATGAACACGATGGGGAGCGAGATCGGGACAGGGGTTGAATTACCCGAAAACGGACGCACAACCGTACTCAGTCCATACCCGCCATCGGGAGCGTTGACGAGTGACGCCGCGCCGATGCGGCAGCAACCGACGATGCTCACGGTGTAGGGTCCCGCATTCGCATACGCTTTCGTGAAGGTCCGCTCCACGATCATCCAATCATCGGCCGGATTCCGGGCGACGACAGGCATCTGCCACGAGCCCGGATTCAGGACGTTGCCGTCACCGTAGTTCAACGTGAGATCGACGTTGATCATGGTGTTGATGGCCGGACCTCCAATCGGACCTCCTGACCCAACAGGAACTCCAGCAGCGTTGAAGTAGGACCCGCGATAGGCAAGTCTGATGACAATGTCAACCGTCCCAGGCGTTGCTGTCGCGCGATACGTAATCGACCCAAAACGAAAATGCGAAGCCTCGGCCACGGTGGGCACGAGAAACGCGAGGGAAAGCATGGCTGCCGCCAGCCACATGGTGGTTCTATGTCGCATGAAACACTCCTGCAAGAAAGTGATTGCGAAACACCGGAGACGGTCGCCGAGCATGGTACAACTCGATGCGCATCACGTCTGTGATGCGTCCGAACCGGCCTATTGAAATGATAGTTAACGGCATCAATATCGGATACGATTTATCCGTAATCAAGGAAAATCGTGATGTCTACATCCTTTTTTTTCACATTGCTCCCCGTTCCGGTACAGCGTGGGTGGAACCACGCACTTCCCATCGTCGCCTGGGTGGAACCACGCAGGTCATTCGGTGAAAATGGGTGCGGCCTCGCATTTACTTTCGTCGAGATGGGTGGTAGGTTTCCTCCAGAAATCACACACATCCATTCATCACCGGGAGGCTTCATGAATGCATTGCGCTCCGCTTTCTCATCGCGCTGAAAGGCGTGCAACAACACATTCCATTCGAGGAGATTCACCATGGGACGCGCACATGTATTTCTCAAAGGAGCGGTTGCCGTCGCCATCCTGGCGATGCTGACCGTGCTCGCACCACCGGCCGAGGCGCAGTTCGTGATTCCACCCGGCTATGCAGCCCCGACCCTCACGCCGCCGCCGGACAAACTGCCCGACAGCTACACGCCGAGTGACGTGCCGACCTATGACGCCCGTCACAGAATCAAGAATCCCTGCACCGGCGCCGAGATGTACATTCATGACAGATGGCAGTTCATCTTCGAGTACACGATCGATGCAGGAGGCAATGAACGCGCACGCGCAACATGGAGCGACCTCGGGTCGGTCGCCATCGAACGCGGCACGCGCAGACTGTTCCTGTATGACCAGCATGTTGCCGACCTGCACGTGCATGCCACCGAGGTCGGAGGCTGTCTCTTCACATTCGAATGTGTCATGCAGGCCCGACTCACCGACCCCGTCGACGGGACGGTGTTCTACACCAGGCAGCACATCAAGGCGATGTGGGATCGCTGCTCCAACGTGCTCAGCATCCTCTACACCTCCTCGGATGAAAGCTGCACCGACGCTGCCGGCTGGACGCCCTGATTCCATCACCGCACGCTGCTGACGCTGCAGCACACCGTGACAGCATTCCCCGTCCGACAGAACAAGCCCCCGCCCGCTGCGGGGGCTTTTTTCATGCCGCTGTCGTTTTCATTTCGCCGTCGCCCGCTCTACATTTTGGAAACGTGACGCCATTCGTCCCAATCGACAGATGAAGTTCATCCCCTCACAGCTCGTCTATTTCCTGCAAGGGAAGACAACCCGGCGCAACATCGGCGCCCTGCTGCGCTTCCTGTCGAGTCTCCTTGCGCTGGTGACCCTCTACAGCGTGCTGTTCCACTACATCATGGAGTTCGAAGGACGCTCGTTCAGCTGGATCACCGGTTTCTACTGGACGCTGACGGTCATGTCCACACTCGGCTTCGGCGACATCACCTTCAACCACGATCTCGGTCGCATCTTCTCGATGCTCGTGCTCGGTTCCGGCGTCGTCGTCCTGCTCATCCTCTTTCCATTCACCTTCATCCAGTTCTTCTACGCCCCCTGGCTCGATGCGCGCTCACGCGCCCGCGCGCCGCGGGAGCTTCCCGCAGAAACGCGCGGTCACGTCATCCTCACGTATCCCGACCCGGTCACGTTCAGCCTCATCGAGAAACTGACCGCCTTCCAGCAACCCTACGTCCTTCTGGTCGAGGATCTCCAGAGCGCCCTCGAACTCTATGACAACAACATCCACGTCGTCCTCGGCGAGCGTGACAATCCGGAGACCTACACGCGTCTGCGTGTGGAGCACGCGGCGCTCGTCGTGGCCAATGGACGCGACGAACTGAACACGAACATCGTCTTCACCGTGCGCGAGCTCAGCAGGCAGGTCCCGATCATCGCCACGGCCGACTCGCCGAGTTCGGTCGACATCCTCCAGCTCGCGGGGAGTTCACATGTGATGCATCTGACAGAGATGCTGGGGAAGGCGCTGGCGCGCAGGACGATCGGAGGCGATGCTCGTGCGAATGTCATTGGCCGTTTCGACCAGCTCGTCATTGCGGAAGCCCCCGCCTACGGCACACCGCTCATCGATCGCACGATCGGCACGAGCGGCCTGCGGGAGGTGATGGGCATCACGGTCGTCGGTGTGTGGGAACGGGGCGTCTTCCACCTCCCCACACCACAGACTCCCATCGGATCGTCGACCGTGCTCGTGCTCGCCGGATCGGAGGAACAGTTCGCGCACTATGACGAGTACATGTGCATCTACAATCCCCACGACGCATTCGTGCTCATCATCGGCGGCGGACGGGTGGGTCGGCAGATCGCGCATGAACTCGCCGAACGGGACCTCCCCTACCGCATCGTCGAGAAGAATCCCGCCGAGATCGTGGATGACGAACAGTACGAACTCGGATCCGCGGCCGACATCGAGACGCTCACGCGCGCCGGCATCGCGCGCGCATCGACGGTCATCGTCACGACGCAGGACGACGACACGAACATCTATCTGACGATCTACTGCCGGCGGCTGCGTCCCGATGTGCATTTGATCAGCCGCGCCACGCTCGAGAAGAACATCTCGACGCTGCATCGCGCCGGTGCGGATCTCGTGATGTCGTACTCGTCGCTCGGTTCGAACACGATCCTCAATTACCTGCAGGGAAGTCGCGTGATGATGCTGGCCGAAGGACTCGACATCCTCCGTTTCCGGGTTCCGGACTCGCTGTCGGGCATCACACTGCGCGAGTCCGGCATTCGCAGCGACACCGGCTGCAGCGTGATCGCACTGCGGCGCGACGGAGAGACGCATGTCAATCCGGATCCGAACATCGTGCTCGCCCCCGACATGGACATGTTCGTCATAGGAAGCACCGAGGCCGAGCGTGCCTTCATCACCCGGTACGCACCGACCATCGAAACCTGAAAGGCCGGTGGGGTTCTCTATTATCGGAAGTATTTCATACTTTCGTATCTGATTCCCCGATTCTCCGGCGAATCACCTACAGATTCCCGAACCTTGCGGAGTGGACATGCCATCCGATCTCGAACGCACGAAACAGCTCATCGCCGACCAGGCCATCGAATTCATCGACCTGAAGACTGTGGACCTTGTCGGACGTCTGCATCACATCACATTGCCGATCGGCAACGGCACGCTCGACCGTATCATGGAGCAGGGTGTCGGCTTCGACGGCTCCAGCTTCGGCTTCGCCAAGGTCGAGAACAGCGACATGATCCAGAAACCGGATCTCTCGACCGTGCAGATCGATCTGTTCCGCGATCGTCCGACGCTCACCTGCTTCACCAACGTCTTCCTCACCGACGCCGAACGCACACGCTTCGCACAGGACGTCCGCTGGGTCGCCCAGCACGCCGAAGACCTCCTCGCGACCCTGGGCATCGCCGACACGTCGCTGTGGGGACCCGAGTTCGAATACTACATCTTCTCCGACGTGAAGTACGATACGCGCACGGCTTCCTCGTACTACTCGATCGAGCACGCAGAGGAATTCTTCCAGAACGCGTACCATGCCTGCAGTCCCTTCGACCTCTACGACGACTTCCGCGACGAATCCTGCAACCTCTTCAAACTGGCCGGCATTCCCGTCAAGTACCACCACCATGAGGTGGGCGAGCGCGGCCAGCAGGAAATCGAGCTCTACTTCGATCCCCTGCTGCGCACTGCCGACAACATGGTCATGGCCAAGTACATCCTCTTCAGCCAGGCGGCCGAGGCGGGGCTGCACCTGACCTTCATGCCCAAGCCCATGTACCAGCAGGCGGGCAGCGGATTGCATCTGCACCAGTACCTGACGCGCGGAGGGAAGAATGCCTTCTACGAGGCCGGACGCTACGCGAACTTCAACGACATCGGCCGCTACTACATCGGCGGACTCCTCAAGCATGCCCACGCGCTTGCAGCCTTCACCAACCCGAGCACCAATTCATACAAGCGGCTCGTGCCGGGCTTCGAGGCACCGGTGGCGATGACCTTTGGACAGGCGAATCGCAGCTCGTGCGTGCGCATCCCGCGCTACATCTACGATCCCGAGGAAACCCGGCTCGAGTACCGTCCGCCTGACGCAACCGGGAATCCCTACCTGATGCTGGCGGCGATGCTCATGGCGGGCATCGACGGCATCGTCAACAAGATCGATCCTGAGAAGGAAGGATACGGTCCGCACGACGGCCGGTTGGCCGATGCAGGTGAAGTGCAGTTCCTGCCGCGCAATCTCGAGGAAGCCCTCGATGCGCTCGAGGTGGACAATGAATTCCTGCAGCGCGATGATGTATTTCCCGCCTCGCTCATCACGCAGTGGCTCAAGACCAAGCGTGAGGAAGTGCATGCGATCGCGACCATGCCCCATCCCTTCGAGTACAAGCAGTACTTCAGTCGGTAGGCCATAAGGGCTCTTTTCTGCCCGTTTTCGAAGTTTTCCAAACGCTCAGTCTGCCTTGTCCGGCGTTGTTTCCGGTGCGGCGACTGAGCGTTTCCTTTCGTGCCATGGTGACGGGCGAAGGTGGGATTTATCACACGCATGTGTTCGTCGAGTCTTGACTTTCCGGATATTGTTGTCCACTTTATGGGAGAGGAGCCCCGCACGATCCGTTCATCCGTTTTCTGGAGGAATTTCATGCGCCATCACATCCGCGTTTCGACTGTGTGCGTTCTTCTGCTTGTTTTCGGCGGCCTGCCCCTGAGCGTGCTGCGTGCCGAGGAGCCCTCGAGAACGGGAACATCCGGAGAGGAGCGCGGGCCTCGTTCCCGTGTCCCTGCAGGACAACCCGTCCCCCTGCCCCGCGGATTCTACGAGAACAGAGGGCAGATACGCGGAGGAGCCGACAATCCCGCTTCCGCGGTGCGCTACTACGCCTTCATC
>JAEYUG010000066.1 GCA_023432805.1 Bacteroidota bacterium
GAGGGCGTCCGTCCTCCCATGACGGACGAGGGCGTCCGTCCTCCCATGACGGACGAGGGCGTCCGTCCTCCCATGACGGACGAGGGCGTCCGTCCTCCCATGACGGACGAGGGCGTCCGTCCTCCCGAGTGTTGTGAATACGGGGAGGGAGGTGTAGATTTCTCCCTTGCGATGGGCATGACGATGCCTGCGCTGCCGTCCTCCATCCCTCCGTGCTCGTGCATCGATCCACCAGTCATACAAGTGTCCGTGTACTCCTGCTCGCCGCCGTGCTGCTGGCCCTGCAGGCGACGGTCGTGCATGCCCAGCGCAGCCGGGAATTCGACATGCGGGATCTCGCACGTCCACAGGCCTTCGGCATAGGGGGCGGCATCAACTTCGGGCTGTACAGTGGGGACATCGACGAGAACAAGGAGGGATTTCCGAATACGAGTCTGTTCTGGCGTGCCGGCGCGGATGGTGTCGCCACGTATCGCCTCGGAGTGATCGGGGGCTTCTCCTCCATGCACCTGCGTGCATCCTTCGGCTACCATCCCCTGCGTGCGAGCTCCGATCCCTACACGTTCGTCAACTACGTCTCGAGTGCAACGCTGGGGGTGCAGTTCGACTTCTTCGTCGAAAGTCCCATGCGCGTGGTCGTGTACGCCGGCGGGGGACACATGCAGTTCCGACTCACCGCAGAGGAACACCAGAAGGGCTTCATGCAGCGCATGGGCGCCACGCGCGGTACAACCACTGGTGCGATCGTATTCCCCATTGGTGTCGGCGTCCTCTGGTACGCCGGCAGGAATACCGACATCAGCTACCAGTTCACCAAGATGCTCACGTCATCGGACAATCTCGACGGCTGGGTCGCCCACGTCCGCGACAATTTCCAGATGATTTCCGTGGGACTGATTTTCTACTTCTGACATGACCGCTTCACACAGCACCTTTCCGATCGACATCGGCGGTGTGACCCTACGCGCGCGTCGCATCGATGCCGGTCCCGCCGCCGCCGCGCATCCCCATCTCGTCTTTCTTCACGAAGCACTCGGCAGCATCGCCCAGTGGAAGAGCTTTCCCGACGAGCTCTGTCGCGCCGTACACTGCCACGGTCTTGTCTACGAGCGCCAGGGTCACGGTCACTCCGACGCGCTCACCGCTGTGCGCACGATGGATTTCTACACCGACGAGGCGGGCGTCGTCCTGCCCGCCGTGCTCGCCGCCTGCGGCATCAGCCGCCACGTGATCATCGGCCACAGCGACGGTGCCACGATCGCCCTCATGTACGCCTCCCTGTTCCCGCAGCGACCCGAGGCTGTCGTCTCCATCGCTGCACATGTGATGATCGAAGAACGCACCCTCGACGGCATCCGCGCCGCGCGCACCGCATGGCACAGCACCGACCTGCGCACGAAGCTCCGCCGCTACCACGGCGCCAACACCGACGCGCTGTTCGCCGCATGGGCAGACACCTGGCTCCGTCCCGAATACCGTGCATGGAACATGTACGCACAACTCGAACGTATCGAGCGTCCCCTGCTCGTGCTGCAGGGCGAGATGGATGCCTTCGGCAGCAGCGCCCAGATGGAGGCGATCCGCGCGCGCGCGCGCGGGATCTGCCGGGTGGAGGAACTTCCCGGCTGCGGACATGTGCCCATGGTCGAAGCCCGTGCAACGACGATCGCCCTGTGCGGAAGCTTCCTCAGCGACCATGCGGGTGTGCACGCCTGATATCCCGCAGGCGTGACGGATCTCCCCCATCCCCCGAATCCCTACTTCTGCTGCATCGTGGTCGAGATCCGCTCTTCGAGCGTCTGGTCGCGCAGCGTGCAGCCACGCGCGTTGTTGCCCTGCACGACGACCGAGACGCTCACCCAGGCCCGCTCGACACCCTGCTCGGCGTACCGACCGAGGGTGTACGTAAGCATGCCGTGTGAACGCTGTTCGCTGTTGTCGAGCCCGAAGATACCGGGATACTCGCCCCACTGGGTGATCTGCGAAGGCAGGTAGCCGACGCTGTCGAGGGTGGCGAGCACTCGGCCGTCGCGCTCGTCGTGCAGTCGCAGGATCCACGAACAGGTGTCGTGCACGGAGTAGTGATAGACCCAGGCCTCCTGCTGGAGGTGGAGTCCCCGCCAGAGCGAAAGCACTGTCGCCTCGTCGAGATCGAAGGGCCTGCTGCGGCAGACAGTGCCCATCTGCTCGGGCGCGACGTCGACGGGTTCGACGGCGTAGGTCAGGGCCTCGATCGCAGCACTGTCGCGCAGGGGCAGGCACATTTCGCCGAAGGAGCAGCAGACCGACACCGAATCATACATGACACAGTAGGTCCGGTAGCAGTAGCTGCGTTCACGTATGCGTGTGGTGGTGTCGCTGCCGCCGAACTGTGGAGCGGCGGTCGCCTGGCGGGATCCGGCAAGCTCGAAGGTCCCGGCAGCTGCCACGAACAGGATGCAGGCAAGCATGCGTGTACAGCGGGGGAGACGCGCAGCAATGGCGCGTCGTATGTGTGTGGCAAAGCAATGCATCGTCCCTTGACTCCTTCCCCTTCCACGGCGTCCGACACCACCGGTGCGCGGTTCACTGCGCGTGCTCCCGCGTCGTGCGACAAGCATGACGACCGGCGGCGACTCTGACGTTGTGGAAGTATGATTCAATCTCCGCAAAGCAGATGAAAAAATCCAGAGAAAAATCACGAAATTTCATCATGGACATGGAACCCGGTTTTGAGAGGATCAGCGTGCCGTTCACGCTGTCGGAATTGTATCAGGGATTGGCCGAGGGCGATGGCATTCTGCGCATCGAGCCGGATGCGCTCGTGCTCGAATTCCAGGTGCGTGACGCCATCTTCGGCGTGTTGAAGACGGAGATCAAGGAGCTGCGCATCCGCTTCGAGGATATCGACACCGTCGAGATGCGCAAGCGCTGGTGGTCGCGCAGCCTGCGCCTGCGCACGCATTCGCTGCGCGTGGCGGCGGCGATTCCCGGCATGAAGGGGGGGGATGTCGTGATCCGCATCAAGCGGCGGGACCTGCTCGCCGCGCGTCTCGCCGTCTCGCGCCTGGCGCTGCTCATGTCGGAAGCTCGTCTGCGCCGCATCGAGGGGTGGTAGGCATGGGAGGCTTCCGCACGGGGAGTCGCGTGTGCGCGATTGTTCCACATCCCTTCATGCGCGTATCTTGAGGGATGTCCTTTCCGTTTCATCCATCCCACCTCAACAGACACATGATCGACATCCCGCAGCTGCTGGCCGAGGAGTTTTCGCTCGCGCCCTGGCAGGTGACCAACACCCTCGCGCTGTTTGCCGAGGGAGCGACCGTGCCCTTCGTCGCACGCTACCGCAAGGAACGCACGGGCGAACTCAATGAAATCGTACTCCGCGATCTGGGAGATCGTTTCGCCTATCTGACCGAACTCGAGGAGCGCAAGGCGGTGATTCTCGCCTCGATCGACGAACAGGGCAAGCTCACGCCCGAACTGCGCACGGCGATCGAACGCTGTCTGCAGAAGACCGAGCTCGAGGATCTGTACCTCCCGTATCGGCCCAGGAAGCGCACGCGTGCGACGATCGCGCGTGAAAAAGGACTCGAGCCGCTCGCGCTCTCGATTCGCGAGGCCAATGTGCAGGGAGCGCCTCCGGTCGATCTCGACGCGCTGGCGGCTGCGTTCATCGATGTGGAGAAGGGGGTCGCCGACACGCGGGAGGCGCTGGCGGGCGCCTCCGACATCCTCGCCGAGGAGGTCGCCGACACGGCCGACCATCGCGCCTGGATCCGTGCGTACTTCATCGAGAACGGCATGTTCATCTCGCGGGTCAAGGACGAGTTCCCCACAGGCACGACCAAGTTCGAGATGTACCGCGACTACCGTGTCCGTGTGCGCGACATCCCCTCGCACAACATGCTGGCGCTGCGCCGCGGCGAGGCCGAGGGTGTGCTCTTCTTCGATCTCGTCTTCGAGGAAGAGGTCGTGCATCGGTATCTGGCCGATCACGAGATCCACGCACCACATGAGAACGTGCGTGCGTTTGTCGCAGCGATGTTGAAGGATGCGTTCGAACGGCTCATGCGCCACACGCTGATCGGCGAAGTGCGTCTTGCGCGCAAGCAGGATGCCGACCTTGCGTCGATCCGCACCTTCGAGGAGAATCTCCGCGAGTTGCTGCTGGCGAGTCCCGCCGGCATGAAGCCGACACTCGGCGTCGACCCCGGCTTCCGCACGGGATGCAAGGTCACGGCCATCGATGCGACGGGCAAATTCCTCGAGTACGCTGCCATCTTCCCCCATACCGGTGAAGGCCGCAAGGAGGACGCCGCGCGCACGCTGCGGCGGATGATCGAGACGCATGGCATCGAGCTGATCGCGATCGGCAACGGAACGGCAGGGCGTGAGACCGACGCGTTCGTGGCCGAGGTGCTCGCGACGATGAAACGTCAGCCGGTCAAGGTCATGGTCAACGAAAGCGGGGCGTCGGTGTACTCGGCCGGGGATACGGCGATCGAGGAATTTCCGGATCTGGACATCACCGTGCGGGGCGCGATCAGCATCGGACGGCGTCTGCAGGATCCCCTCGCCGAGCTGGTGAAGATCGAGCCGAAGTCGATCGGCGTCGGACAGTACCAGCACGACGTCGATCAGAAGCTGCTCAAGAAGAAGCTCGACGAGACGGTGGAGAGCTGCGTGAACTACGTGGGGGTCGATCTGAATACGGCCTCGAAGGAGCTGCTCAGCTACGTCGCCGGCATGACGCCCGCGGTTGCGAAGAACGTCGTCACCTATCGCAATGAGAACGGGGCCTTCCGCACGCGGAAGGATCTGCTGCAGGTGCCACGCTTCGGTCCCAGAGCCTTCGAGCAGGCGGCGGGCTTTCTGCGCATCCGCGAAGGCGCGCATCCCCTCGACAACACGGCGGTGCATCCGGAGAGCTACCACGTCGTGGAGGCGATCGCCCGCGATCTCGGGGTGGAACTGGCACGCATCGCCGAGGTGAAGGACAGGCTCAAGGGACTGAACCTGAAGAAGTACGTCACCGAAACCATCGGGGAGCCGACGCTGCGCGACATCCTCGCCGAGCTCGAGAAGCCGGGCCGCGATCCCCGCGCGGAGTTCCGCTATGCGACGTTCAAGACGGGCATCAACGATCTGACCGATCTTGCTCCCGGCATGGAACTCGAAGGCGTGGTGACCAACGTCGCCAACTTCGGCGCCTTCGTCGACATCGGTGTGCATCAGGACGGCCTCGTGCATGTCTCGCAACTCTCCGACACCTTTGTCTCGGATCCACGTACCGTCGTCAAGGTCGGGCAGATCGTGCGCGTGACGGTGCTGGAGGTGAACGCGCCGCTCAAGCGGATCTCGCTCAGCATGCGGAGGAATCCCGACGCACTCAAACGTCGTGGTGGGGATTCCCGTGGTGGGGATTCCCGTGGTGGGGATACGCGCGGAGGGGGCGACCGCAGCCGCGATCGGAAGCAGCCGCCATCGTCATCGTTTTCGATCGACGATTTGAAGAAGAAGTTCGGGAAGTGATGCAAACGAAACGCGGAGCCGAAGGGCTCCGCGTTTCGCATCAGGGACGACTGCCGAAGGGGGAGATCAGAGCCGCACGACTCCCGCCGCAAAGTCTATTTCAAAGGAACCGAGCTGCTCGAGAATGTCGTTGCCCAGGAGGGCGGGATTCTGGCTTTCGGTGAACTGCGAGAACACCGGAAGCATGCCGATGTTGAACGACACGCTGGTCAATTCCCGCTTGCCGAAGCTGAGCGTCGAGGGCATGGTCGCAGAAACCTTCTTCGATGTGCCGTCGAGGGCCTGCACCATGCGGGCGCTACCCGGTCGCGCGCTGAGTCCGCTTGCGCGCAACGCCTCGAGACTCACAAACGATTCGGGCGATCCCGTGTCGAGGAGGAATTCCAGGGGCTTCCCATTGAGTGTGCCGCTGACGAAGGGAACGTTGTTCCTGACGGTGATTGGAATCTCCACCTTTCCCTTCATCGGTGTGCCTTTGCCTTTGAGCATCAACGTGGGCTTGCCCGACGCACTCTTGAATGAGAGCGCGACGACGTCGGCGCGGCGCAGCAGATCGGTGCCGAGAATGCCGATGACAGCACGGTCTGCAACACGGGGAAGCGCGTCGGAAACACGTACGGTGGCCGACGGGAATGCGAGTCCGCCGATGACGAGCTCGGGCATGGTCACCATGCTGTGGGGACCTCCGAGCGTGATGCCGAGTCCGCCGAGCGCATAGTGCCAGTCGTGCAGGGATGGCTCGAGAGCACTCTGTTCGGGACGGATGTCGAGATTCTTCGGGACGATGGCGCGGGAGACGACCGTCTTGCCGGCCGCAAAGTCAACGACCATCCATCCCTCGTCGGTAGCGGCGAAGAGGAAGCCGTCGACGTATTCAAGATGCATTTCACCGCGAACCGCAGGGGCATCAGGGGTTGCAGCGGACAATCGCAGGGAACAGGTGAGAAGCAGGGCCGCGAGCGCGGGCGCAACGAGAAGCATGCGCGTGTTCATGGAGATCCTCCAAAGTGACGGAAAAAACGACGCAGGTATTCCGTCATACGAGGCTTCCCCCGGAAAGATTCATGCACGCACACCGGCGTGCCGGCTCAGCGTTTCCCCGTCACCTTCCCACGCAATTCAATCAATTCCTGCAGCATCCGACCCACTTCGTCATTGCGATGGAGTCCCCCGAAACGATCGGCCCCCGGTCCGAACGCAAACAGGGGCACCAGCGACGCGGTGTGGTCGTCGCTGCTCCATTTCGCATGGAGATCCGAGCCGTCGGGGTTGCGTCCGAAAAGGCTCAGACCGCCGGTCTCATGATCGGCGGTGACGACGACGAGGGTGCGTGCGTCTCGAGCTGCGAAATCGAGTGCAGCGCCGACGGCGCCGTCGAAATCGCGCATCTCGCGGAGCATCTGTTCGAAGAGATGGTCATGCGAGGCCCAGTCGATCTGCGATCCCTCGATCATGAGCACGAACCCCTGCTCGGCGTGCTCGAGCAGGTCGAGGGCGGTCTGCGTGAGATCGCACAAGGTATAGGAACGTGCCCCGGCGACCGGCAGACCATCGTCGGCCAGCAGCATCAGCAGCGGCATGGTCACCGATGTGTCATGTCGCAGAGCGACGGCATACCCCGCCTCGCGCATTGCTGCGGCAAGGTTGCGCCCGTCGTCGCGCGAGCCACCCGCGCCCACCGGCAGGAACCACTCCCGCCCGCCACCGATGATCACGTCGGCGCGTCCCTTTGCGATCTGGGCCGCGATCTCCGCCTGCTTTTTCCGCGAATCGACGTGCGCCATGAACGACGCCGGCGTCGCGTGTGTCACACCGCTTGTCACCACCACGCCCGTGGCCATTCTATGCCGGCGTGCCTGCTCGAAGAGCGAGACCAGCGGTCTGCGCGCCGAGTCCATGCCGATGAATCCATTGCGCGTGCGCACTCCCGTCGCGAGTGCGGTCCCACCGGCACCGGATTCGGTCACCAGGTGCGTGGCCGAACTCGTCAGCAGGAATCCCCCGACCGGCATGCGTGTGAACTGCGAGTGGCCATCGGCCAGATGCAGCGCCGAGAGCTGGGCGGGACCCATACCGTCGCCGATCAGCAGAATGATGTTGCGTGGCGGCTCCCCGGTCTGTGGTCGTGCAACCGTGCATGCCGGTGGCATGAGGAGTGAGATGAGAAGGAGGATGCCGACGGATGCGGCTGTATGGCGGGGGAGGACGGACATGCAGTTCATGACGTGGGAAAGGGTCGGGAAGCTTCCACGCGATCAAGATACGACACAATTCCCTTGACTCTCGTCTGGCACCGCAGTAGGTTTCCGGAAATCCCACAAGACAATCTGTGCCTGACACACCGGAACTCCCGGTGTGGTCGTGTCGCATGCTCGATTGCCCGCTCTGAGCGATGAACCCGCATCGGTGTTACCGTGCGGTGTGCGTCCCTGCCTGTCCTTCCGCGTCCTGTCCCGGTCGCGACGATCATGTGTCCGCTGCTTGAAACCTGGTGGTGGACCGACTCCGTGCCCTGTTTCACACACTCACCGCGAGGTATGCCATGAAACACTTGTTCCGGCGGGTCTGTCTCCTGTTCGTGCTGATCCCGATGCTCGCGACTGCACAGCAGGACGTTCCCGCACCCCGCTTCACGCCCCCCGATATCAAGACCGCCGGGGAGGAAGCCTATCACAAGGATATCGCCGTCATCGAGACGAACTGCACCTCCTATGAGGAGGCGCGTGCCCTGTGGATCGAACTGACCCGCAATGGCGCACTGATTTCGGTGATCGCCTCACCTCGTCGGATGCTTGGCTGGGTACCCGCCGAGGCGCTCGACGCAGTGCGGGCGACGCAGACCGACAATGTGCTGGGAGCTGGACGGGTCGTCGCCGTGTCGTATACGGCAGACGAGGCGCGTCAGTCCATGTCGAAAGTTGCATCACACGATGAGGCGGAACGCGAGGCAGAGGAAGGACTTCTCTCCTATCTCGCCTTCATCCGCCGGGTAAAGACCGATGAAGACCGCCGCATCGAGGCGGAACGGGAACTGGAGATTCAGTTCCTGCAGCAGACCAAACCGCCGCAGGAGTGCGTGCGCGACCTGCGCGTCGAGATCGATACGCGGGGTGGAGACGACCCCATCGACGGGAGGACGGGCGGCCAGCCTTCCATTCAGCTGGCGACGCGGATCATGGGCACGATCGTGCATTCGAGCTTCTTCCTCGAAAGCCAGTCAGGCACCGGCTCGTGGAACTGGGATCCCGTGGTGTATGACCGGTACAGGAATTTCTACGTCGCCGCGTTCAACTACTGGACCGCGTTTGCATCGAAATACGGCAAGACGCTGACCGGCATCTGGCGGCTCTATGGTCCCTCCAATTCAAATTGCCAGACCAATGGTGAACCGACCGTGCTCGGTGAGGATTCATTCATCCCAACCGTGATCGATCGCCTGACCACGGGCTCGCCGGGATCTATTCCAGGCGGGTGGACTGCGGGTCCCCACTGGAATCGCTGGTACAACAATTTGGTCCGGTCGTCGTTCAGCGCGGATTTTGCCGTCTGCGGATGGATCGGCTACAAGGCGTCGGGTGACGAATCCATCTGGCCGCACGCCATTTCCTGCACCTATGGCAATGGCGATCGCGAAGGCATCTACTTTGCGCTCGACACGCAGTACTGGCAGGCGGGACACAATCCCTTCTCGGCATCCATGCGCAATGTGATCGCCCACGAGATGGGACACCTCTGGGGAGCACCCGACGAATATGCGAACGACGCCGGATGCTACAACTGGACCTACCGCGGCGCAGGCAACATCAACTGCCAGCAGGAACAGAATGCGCTCGGCAGGCCGGGACTCAAGATGCGCGGGTATGATGGTATCATGGGCTGGAACTACATCGCGGGCAACAGCGTCGCGACGCCAGTGCATACCGGCGTACGCTCGTCGGCGCAGATGTCGCCGATCCGCTGTTTCTCGACCGAACCGGCCAACATCCCGATCACGGTCAAGAACTGTGACGACAACACCGGCCGCACATACAACAAGACGATGTGCCTGCCGATCGACTTCGACTATTGTCAGAAGACCTGGGTACCCGTCACCCGTCTGATCAGCGGAACGACCTGGTACTTCGATCACTGGCGCGTGAAGCGCAAGGGAGGATCGACGACGAACATCACGTGGACTGCGAACGAGCTGTCGAACTGGACGTTCACATCGACGCTCGCCGATCCCGTGATCGATGTCGTGGCCGTCTATACGTCGACGCCGCCCGATTTCAATACAGCGAACACGACTGTCGAGGCCATGCTCGCTCCCGTCGGGACGAGTGCGAATCCGAGTCGCGGTATCGCCCTCAGGTGGAAGAACAAGTATGACATGTCGAAGGTGCAGACGCGCATCGAGTACGAGCGCACTGCAGGCACCTGGGTGGAACTGACACCCGCATGCCAGATCCTTTCGCCCTTCAACGTGTCCGTCGGTCAGTGGACAGGAGCCTACATCATCGCCACACCGCAGGGGACCGGTACGCAGACCATCCAGGCCAACACGCAATACCGCTTCCGCATCGTCGGGTACTTCAATACCGTGCGCGGCACGGTGTCGAACACCGCGAACGTCACGACGCGGCCTGCCTCCCCGAACGATACCGTCTTCTGCTACGACGCCTACGAGCCCAACAGTGAAGGCTCGCCACGCGTGCTGACATCGTCGGGTCCCGGCATGACGCCGTATCAGATCAAGGCCGCGTGTCCTGTCAGCGGCATCACCGGCGAGTTCAGCTGGTTCTATCCGAAAAAGGACTACTACCGCATCACGGTGATCGGCGTGAACACCCTCGTGTTCGGCGAGAAGGTGGAAATCGTGCTGACCGTGCGGCCGGGCTCGGACTTCAATCCGAAATTCCGGGCACAGCGCGTCGGGACGACCACGCACATCAACGCGGTCAAGACCAGTGCCACGACGTGGCGGCTGTATCTGACGACCGATGGGGAATACCTGATCAAGGTCGAACCGCAGATCAGTTACTATGTCAGCAATGACTTCGTCGATCGCACGGGCGGACATTTCGGCTTCGGCGAGTACACGCTCGATGTCGGTCGCGACGACAACGAACCGACGATCAAGTCGCCTCTCTGCCTCACCTGTGTCAAACTGAAGGTGGTGCGTCCGATTCCGGGCCTGTTGATCATGCAGCCACCGTTCGCGCTGCTGCATGACGGCATACAGAATTCACCGGGCACAGCCTTCGACGTGCTCTTCCATCCGATGCCGGGCATGAAGTTCGAGGAGTTCGAAGGCGGGTTCGGCAAGAACACCCGGAATCCGCTTCCGATTTCGATCGGACCTGGAACGAAGTCCGGTGAGTATGAGCTCGGTGTGCGGGTGAGCCGCATTCCCGTCGCGGAGGCGGAACTCGTGATCATTCATCCGAATGGTCCCTACGGTCCCTTCGAAACGCGTATCAAGCGACCCTACGGTACGCTCGAAAACGCTGTGGCCACGGCACCGACCGGCTATGAATTCGTGGGCTGGAGCGGCGACACCAGTGCGATCACGAATCCCCTGCCCGTGGTCATGTGGAGGCACAAGAAGCTGATCGCCATCTACCGCATCAAGCCCTGCCAGCCCGATCCGATGACGGCATGGCGGCATCAGCTGATCGCAACCAATGCGAGACAGGGAACGGTGATGCTTGATTACGGCATGGCCGCGGGCGCGGGCGACGGACTCGAATCCGGTCAACCCGATCTGCCGCCTGCACCGCCTCCCGGCACCTTCGATGTGCGGTGGATCAACATCACCGGCTCCGAGGGATCGACGACAGATCTGCGAGCGATCAAATCCGCACACACCTATCAGATGCGTCTGCAGACCGGCAGTGGCACGACCCCTGTGATTCTGAGCTGGAGTCCCCCGGCCGCATCACCGACGGCATCCTACATCATGAAGGTCACCGGTGATCCCGATCCGATCGACCTGCGCGTGAAGCCGAATTATACCTTCTCGGCCGAGGGTACCTATCTTGTCACCATCGAGGTCAGAGAAGCTTCCTGCCCGCCGCCGACCAAGCCACCCGACATCACGGTGACACCGGTGCGGGTGATTCCCGACGACTTCCCCTGCATTCGTGTCGAGCTGTTGATCCGCAATCGCGCCGGCAACATCCTGCCGTACTACGATCCGTACCTGCTGTCGATCACCGAGTCGGGACTCGTGCCCGGCACGCGACTGCCGATGCGTCTCATGGAGATTGTGCAGGGTGACAGCCTGCTCGTGCTCAAGCTCTGCTCATCGCGTGAAGACACGGATCCCCGTCGCGAAATCCACATCATTCCCGACAACTCCGATCCCGATGTGAAGCCCGACACGACGACGATTCCCGTCGACGTGCCCGTGCCTCCCGGGCAGGGCAAGCTGGCACGCATCGTGCGCCAGAACAGCGGAGACTGGGAGATGGTATCGCTGCCACTCGACGTAGCGAGTTCGCTCGTGCCCGCGCTCTACAGCGATCCGATGACCATGCTCTACGACTTCAACACCGCGGTCGGAGCCTATCAGGCCGCTACGACGATGACCTTCGGAACAGGCTACTGGCTGAAGACCACCGATCCCTCGACCACCTTCGTCGGGTACGAACGTCTGTCGCATACATGGACGGGATTGAACGGAATGGGCGAGCCGTATGGATATGGATGGAACATGATCGGTTCGCTGTCACGTCCCCTGGCCGTCGGCATGATCCAGCAGACCCCGAGTGGAAGCCTCCGCTCGATCTTCGGCTGGAATCCCGCAACTGGCTACGTCGTGCCGACCACGATTGAATCGGGCAAGGGTTACTGGGTGCGCGTCAATCCCGGTGCCTCGCTCAAGATGGAGGTCACCGGTGTGACCGGTGGCGGCGTTCCCGCATATCTGCATCGTGCCACGACGCTTCCGCTGGCGGCCCGGCTCGACATGACGACATCGGCGGGCGTGGCGCGTTCGGTGATGCTCGTCGGCGAGGCGCTGACGGCTGCGGACATCGACATCCTCCAGATTCCTCATGCACCCCCTGCCACGGTCGCGGATCTGCGCACGGCGGAAGGAACGCTACATGCATCACCCGGAGTGGCGACACTGCTGGTGCAGGGCGAGGGCGAGGTGGTGCTTACGCTCGTTCCCCAGCCGGGTGTGCTCGCATCGTGCACGCTGCACGGTGAGACGGGTGAGTTGCTCGGCGTGTTCGATGCCGAGCGCGGCAGTCAGCTGCGCGTCATGATCAACGGACGTCGAACGCTGCTGTTGAAATCGCAGACCACGGGCGTTCCGGCAACGGGACCCGACATCGGACAGAATTATCCGAATCCATTTGCGCAGACGGGAGAGACGGTGATTCCCTACCGGCTCGATCGAGGCGTGTCTGCTCGGCTGACGGTGGTTGACGTGCTGGGCCGCGCGGTCCGCACGCTGGCCGATGTGCAGCAGGCCGAGGGCGGCAGCCAGTACGTCGTCTGGAACGGACGCGACGATGCAGGTCGTGTGCTGCCGGTCGGCATGTATCTGCTGCGGCTCGAGACCGCGGGTTCGGTCCTGACGAAAACTATGTCCATCATCCGTTGAGGAGGAAGTCATGAAACGCATCATCAGCACGCTCGCGATCGTGGCCGTCCTGTTTCCCTTGACGGTCACAGCCCAGCAGGAATTTCAAGGTGCGCTGTTCGGCATCACGGTGTCGAACAGTGCGGGTCGTTCGGAGTATCTCTCGATGGGGATAGGGATTGGTGCCACTACCGGACTCGACGCTCTGATCGGAGAGTACGAGTTGCCACCGGTTCCGCCGTCGGGTGTATTCGACGCGCGGATCATCAGCACGCCGGCCAAGTCGCAGCTCGGCACGGGTAGCAAGTTCGATTGCCGCCCCGTCCAGAGTCAGACCGCGCCCTTCACCGAAACCTACACGATCGCATGGCAGGCCGGGGAAGGCCAGTCGAATGTGACACTGACATGGGATCTTCCCTACAGCTCCCGTGTCACCCTGGTGAAGATCGATGGTGCCAGCATCGAGGGCAAGACCGAGATCGTGAGCCAGTTTGCACAGGGGCAAGCCTCGGTCGAAGTCACGTACAACTACAAGCCGCTCAGCTTTCGTGTCAATCCCACGCAGCTGACATTCAACGCGAACAACCGGGATCCACTGCCCGCCCAGTCGCTCGAGATCATTCCCGAGGGTGACACGGAGGCGCCGTGGCAGATCTCATCGGATGTCGACTGGGCTGATATCGAGCCCAATACAGGTGCGGGTCGAACGACCGTGCAGGTCTCCATCAACACACCGCATCTGACTGCGGGGTCGTACAGTGGCGTCCTGACGGTCGGCAGTCCCAACGAGCCCGTGCGCACGCCCGTGCCCATCACGCTGCAGATGGTGGTGGGTATCGAGGATGCTGCGGTGCCGACGGGACTGGCCGTGCATGCTGTGCATCCGAATCCCACGACAGGCGTGACATTCATCGAGATCGATGCCGGCACTGCGTCGTCACCCGTGCGCCTGACGGTGCATGACGTGCTCGGCAAGGTGGTGACAGATCTCTCCGATGCAGTGCGTACGCAGGGCGGGCGGCAGCAAGTTCGCCTTGATGCCGGATTGCTTCCCGCAGGCATGTACACATGCCGCTTGTCTGATGGCAGGTCCATGCGTGTGCATCAACTCGTAATCATCCGATAACGACCAGAGGATGTGCGGGCGAAGGCGGCTTCCCGTCTTCGCCCGCGACATCGGAAAGGATAGCGACATGAAGACCGTTCTTCGATCCATCCTGCTGCTGGTCGTTGCAGGCGGCATGCAGGTACAGGCGCAATACACATCCATCAACCAGACGCTGCAGCTGACCGGATCCGGATTTCTGAGTGTTCCGAACACGGCCGCCTACAACAGCGCACTGGCATCCGGGGCGGAGATGAGCATTGATGCGTGGGTGATGCCGACGAGCTTTGCATCGGGCTACATGACCATCGTCGGCAATGATTACACCGTCAGCTACTGGCTCGGTACAACACCGACCGGCAAGCTGCGCTACTATCCCTGGGGTGGCCTTTCCTTCGAGAGCAATGGCTCGATTCCGTTGAACCAGTGGAGTCATGTCGCGATCAGTTTCGCGTCTCGAACGAACACGCTGCAGTTCTTCATCAACGGTGTGCTCGACCGCACGGTCACCACACCGCAGGGCAACATCTCAACGTCGAACGCAGATCTTCGCATCGGTGCGGATCGGCAGAGTGGTGCACCGTCGTACTACTGGCACGGACGTCTCGATGAAGTGAGGATCTGGCATGAAGCGATCGACTTCTCGACGGCGATTGGCGCCTTGTTCCGCGTGCCGCATGCCATGCTGAATGGACGGCACGGGCGGTATCTGGCAGGCTGCTGGCGTATGAACGGCAGCGGCTGGGAGGAACTGAATGTCGGACAGGCAACGATGGCGGGCATCGGCACCTACACTGCGGCGACACCGCTGCCAACGCATTACGACAGGATCTGTGCAGTGTTCAACAACAGCATGAGTCCGACGGGTGCGCCCATCCATGACTATTTTGCCTTGCCCGGTGCGCTTGCGCCGATGCAGTTCGTGTCGGATTACACGCTCGAATGCTGGGTCAAGCGTGCCGCGAGTGGCGGAGGCACGACGTATCAGACACTGCTCTACAAGGGATCCGATTATTTCGGGCAGCGTACGTGGGGACTCCAGATCAACAAGACCACGAACAAGTTGCGTTTCCTGCCGACCGGCAATCCCTCCGACGTGCTGGAGAGCACGGCGAACATCCCCGTCGGGCAGTGGACGCATGTTGCCGCGAAGTTCGATCAGGTGTCCAAGGGTCTGTACACCGCGACGGTGTATGTGAATGGCGTCGCATCCGGCACGAGGAACTACACGGCGAGCGGCATATCGAATCAGCTCGACATTCTGATCGGCCGTGGCGATCCGTCAGGCGCAACCTCGGGCAGCAACACCGGATTCGCAGGATCGATGGACGAAATCCGATTCTGGTCGGTGGTGCGGAGCGATGACGAGATAGCCGACAACTATCGCCGCGAGTTCAATGGACCCGTCAGCGGGCTGCTCGCGGCCTATCGTCTCGACGGTGACATCTACGATCTGAGCGGGAATCACCTCGGCGGCTCGTACGCACTGCCGACATCGTCTGACCTCTATTTCCTGAATGCCTCGGATCTTCCTTCGGAACCATCGATCACCGTGTTGAGTCCGAATGGCGGGGAGACGTGGAACATCGGGTCGACGCGGTCGATCACATGGACGTCGAGTGGATTGCAGAACGTACGGATCGAACTGTCTCGCGACGGGGGGGCGACGTACACCGCATTGACCCCGAAGACGGGAACGGCCGTCGGATCGTATAATTGGACGGTCACGGCACCTGCAACGACCACAGCGCGCGTGCGCATCACGACCGTGACGCCGACCGATGTGGAGGATGTGTCGAATGCACACTTCACGATTGCCGAACCGAGTCCCGTTCTCTCCGTGGATCCGAAGGCGCTTGTCTTCGGTGGTTTCCAGGGTGGGGCACTGCCGCCGCCACAGAAGCTGCATCTGACCAATGTCGGCGGCCAGACGATGACCTGGTCGGCCGCAGTGGGCTCGGGAGGATGGCTGAGTGTTTCGCCTTCCTCCGGGGCGGGCAATCTCGATTCGCTCGAGGTATCGATCATTTCGAATGCACTGCCGACGGGTACGTACACTGAAGACATCGTCTTCACCGGCAACATGTCCAACACCGGTCTGCGCGTTCCGGTCACGTACCGGGTCAGTACCGTGCCACTCCATTCCGTCGAAGGGCGCATCATGCTCGGCAACACACCCCTGCCATTGATCCCCGTCGAATTGAACGGAGCATCGTCGCACGCGACGAACACGGACGCCAACGGCATGTTCTATTTCACGCAGATACCCCAGGGGGACTATACACTGAGACCTGTGAGTGCGTACTACGATTTCACACCTCCCGAGCGCACGTACAATCCGTTGAGTACAACCGTGACGAATGCGGATTTCACTGCGCGCGCGAAGCAGAGCACGGTGCGGATCCACTACAAGAGCGGATGGAATCTGATTTCCCTGCCGGTGATTCCGAATGATATGAATCCCACCGCCATCTTCCCGACCCACATGCCGCCGGCGTACAAGTACGCGGCCTCGACGGGATATGAGATCGTCGACAAGATGGAACCGGGTGTCGGGTACTGGGTGAAATTTCCGATCGAAGACAGTGTGGATGTCGCAGGGGCGATGGTCGCTTCGATATCGGTGCCGGTCAATGCGGCACTGGGGGGATGGAACATGATCGGAACAGCAGCGGGTCCAACGCAGGTCTCGATGCTGATGACGGTTCCTACCGCGATCATCAGAGCAGTGTATGCGTATGATCCCATCGCCGGGTACGTCGCACTCGGTCCGACAGATGCATTGCGTCCGGGCAACGGCTATTTCATGAAGGTGCTCGCGAACGGGACGCTGACAATCAATGCAGCCCCATTCACCGGGGGACCGCCACCTGCATCGCTGTCGATTCCCTCGGTGCGGTATCCGTTGCAGGATTGATCAGGAAGGCCGTACGATCGCACAGCCGAGCGAGGCCTGTACGCGAACGTACAGATTTCGTCCAGTGAGCAAGGTATCGAGGGCACGTTGCAGGGTTGGATCCTTGACGGCGTGCCCTCCCTTGTCATCATCGATGCGGCCCTGGTAGAGGAGGGTCCACGTGGTATCGAACACGAAGGCTTCCGGCGTGACGCGCGCCCCGAGCATGTCGGCGACGATGCAGTCGATATCGCGATACACCGCCAGCGGGTACGCGCGGCGGCTGACGTATCGTTTCATGTCGTCGGCCGACTCATGGGCATTGGCATGCACACCGATGAAACGCACGCCTTTCGGTTGGTAGGTTTTCTGAAGAACGGAGAGTCGTTCGCTGTACCCATCCGAACAGGGACAGCCGGCGGCACAGAAGACAAGCACGGTGAGACGCGGTCCCGCCAGATCATGCAACAGTACGGGCGTTCCGTCGAGGCCGTGCAGAACGGCATCGTCGGTCGCGCGCTGGAAGCCGGGTGAGGTGCGGGACGTGTCATCGGTTTCGCAGACCATGGGTCCGGCAGGTTCCGGGCTGTCGTGCAGGAACGTGACCACGGTCACGAGCACGAGGATGGCGGCGAGCGCAATGCCAGCCCGCAACAGCACGGCGTTCCGCGCACGGGCCGCCGTTGCGGGATTGTCCGAGGGATCGGTTGGAATCTGTATCTCGCTCATGAGACTTCCGACGGGAGGGTGCTGGTAGCGCTGGTGTCGTATGACATGATCATCGGCGTCGCCAGGTGATTGCATCCCCCTCCTTCACCCCATTGCGATCGCACCATCCTCCATTCACCTCCACGACATACTGCGCCGGTGCGGAGGAGGGTAGAGAATCTTCGGAGAACGGGCGAGTGTTACGGTGGATGGTGATGATGCGCTGGTTGGCGTCGATGAACAGGATGTCGAGGGGGAGTGGGGTGTTCGCCATCCAGAAGGAGCGGGGCTCGGGGCGATCAAAAAGGAAGAGCATGCCGCGATCCTGCTGCATGCTGGCGCGGCCCATGAGTCCCTGTTCACGAGCGGCATCGGTTTCGGCGATCTCGACGACGATTGCGCCGAGGGTGAGTCCCTGCGCCGACGTGAAGGTCACGGTCCCGTCTTCGCGGAACATGTCTGTCTTCGCAGTGGGAGTGGATTCGTCGGATCTGCGGGGTTGCGTGCGGTCGTTCATGAACATGTTGGAGACGATGAGGAATCCGGCGACGAGTGCGAGCAGGATGAGGCCGATGATGACGAGGGGGGAGTTCTTTTTCACGATGAGAGTGCGTGCCTGCGTGTGGATGGTAGAGCGATGCAACGAAAAAATAGAGTTTGCGCAGCGATGGAAAAAGGACGAAACTGCAGGACCACGTTCCTGCCTGTCTGGATCGATCGGCGATTGCATCCGTACGTAAACTGTAACCTTGTTTTTGGATGCATTGTCTCTCTATCGATTCGCAATGTGCGTGCCCCTGATCGTCAGGCGCCGGAACCGTGAACAAGCACACGTGCACCAACGCCTCACGCGTACGACGTCCGTATGACCGACGTAGAAAGACGGAAACTCTTCAACGAGATATACGCCCAGTTCGATAGAAGGATTCTGGCGTACTGCATCTATGTCACGAGTGATCGGGATGTAGCCAACGACGTCTTTCAGGAAGTGTTCATCAAGGCATACAGATCCCTGCACATGTTGCGGGAGTCGGACAAGACAGCGAACTGGCTGTTTCGCATCGCCCGCAATGAATGCCTGAATGCAATGAAGTCTCGGCAGCGATCGGATCGGCGGCATGTCGACATGGAGGCACCGGAAGCAGAATTCGCGCAGGTTGCCCTGTCGATCGAAAGCCACGCGGATGAAACGGAGCACTTGAACTGGGCGCTTTCCCAGTTGACGAGCGAATACCGCGACACGCTACTGCTGGCGGAGTTCGAGGGATTTTCGATGAAGGAAATTTCGGACATGACGGGCACCTCCGTCTCGAACGTGAAGGTGCGGATACACCGCGCGAAACAAAAACTGCGTACACTCTTAGAGCCCATACTCCACGATTATGAATGAGCGCATCGAAGAACTGATCGTTGCCTACCTGCACCAGGGCAGCACGCCGGAGCTGGAGCACGAATTGTTCGAGGCCTGCAGCGAGACCCCCGAGGTTGCACAGCTGCTGCGGCGCCATTTGATCCTGTCTCTCAAGCTTCGCCGTCTTCGTGACGATACAGTGGTCCCCACCGAACTGCACCACAGCGTGCTGCGGCGCATCAATGAAATCGAGGCGACGGAACTCGCCGACCCGGTCGCCTCGCCGATCCCATTCCCTCTGCGGGTTGCGGAAGGCGCGCATCGTCTGGTATTCGGCTGGCGCCACCTCATCGGCACGGCAGTCGCAGGCGCCGCACTTGCCACGGCGTTCTTCCTGATCATGCCCGTGAAACCGGATCCAGCCGGCACCGCACAGATCATGACCGTCACCGACACCCTCGTGCAATCTCGCGTCGACACGCTTGTGCAGTTGCGCACGGTCTATCGTTTCGCCACGGCAGATGCGCGTGCGCTGCCCACAGACCATGCTGCCCAGATCCGCCCGGCGTATGCGGAGGCCGATGGGTCAGCAGACCCGGCGCAGACAGGATTGCAGGAAGACGCGGACATCGTCGTCGTACCTGCACGTTCCGCCGAGGAACGTCAGACCGCGCTCCCCGCTGCGGAATCCACCGAAGGCGCCACCATTAGCTACATCGAGCAGTATACGGCAATGGTGACATCACTTGAGAAGGTTTCCCTCACTTCGAAGGACCGTGTGCGCTGACATGACACGTGCTGGGACGACATATGTTCGGATCACCATGTGCTGTCTGGTGCTTCTCGCGTGCGGGGTGAACGTGTCCGCACAGGACGTGTCCCTCTATGAAATCACCGCCGACAACGATGTGTTTCAGCGCAGAGCGGATGAAGCTCTCCGGGCGGCATCGGTGATCGAGCGTCTTCCTTCACTCGATTGTGCAATCGAGTATCTCCGACGGGCACAGGGTGGTGACATCGTGTATCGTCGTGGACCCATTTCGCTGCATCTCAACGATGCAGATGGAACGCCCGCCATTGCGGCGGCACGGCCTGCGGCACCTGGAATCACTGGCTTTCTCGGGGGATTGCTTGTCGATCTCGCTCGCCCCGGTGAGACGGCGGGCACGGTTCCATCGGATGCCAACGGGGAGCGCTACATGCTGCGTGCAGCAGTGATTCCGCAGAAGTACTTTGACAGTACGTTGACAGCCACGATCGTGCTCGAGCGTGCGGTCGTCGATGTTCTCGACATGACGATCGTCGTCAAGGAGAGTGAAGTATTCAGTCGGGAGATCACCATCCGCGGCAACGAGCCACTCAACTTCACGATGCCGTCATGGGAGGTTGCGGCCAACCAGATGACGCGTTCGATCCCTCCCGCCCTCGAGGAGGCGTTGATCGTCACACTCGAGACACCCCGCAACTTCGGATTCGCCCGCAATACACCTGAACCGTTTTCCGGAACGACCCTCGTGACCTACGCCGTGCCCGAGCCGTGCCATGTCTCCTTGCGTATCAGGCTGCGCGACGGCGAACGCGTCATTGACGAGGGTCCGCGCGAACCGGGTGTCTACAGCGTGGAGTGGAGTTCGGGATCGATCCCGGATGGAATCTACCGTGCCACGTTGCGCGCGACCGACAGCATGGGGCACGAGATTCACGCATCGGATCTGATGCTTACCAAGAACCGTGCAGCGGAATCGTGGACGGGGACTCCTGTGCACACTGCATCCTCCCTGCCGCCTGCCCGATTCACCGTCGCCGCAGAGAGCGGTGCCGCGTTCCAGCTGCCGCGCGATGACGCGCGCAGCTTCCGCAACATGTTCACGCATATCGCCCTTCGCGTCGGGTACCGATTCTCTTCCACCGTTGAAGCCGGAGTGCTTGTCGGGCAGGATGCATTCCATGAACATCCCGGACCTGACGTCGACATCGATCGCATTCCCGACTATGGTGGTGTCGTTGCCTATACCTACGGGTACATCGGGCCTTATGTTCGCTACACGCCCTGGTCCGGGTTGATGCAGCCGCTCGCGCAGGTTTCGGCCGGATTCTCCGACAAGGGGACAGTACTGGAAGGTGGATTCGGTATCCGTACGACGGTGTTTCATCTGCTGGAGGTGTTTTTGGTCCCGACGGTGTCGGTGCATGTGACATCCAGACTCAGCACGAAAATCGGTTTCTCCTACGGCGCGAATCTGAGGCTGTAGTGCGCAGGAAAGGAATGCACGGAATCATGAGACTCCACGGAATTTCAGCGATGGCTCTGCTGGCATGCGGACTCGCGTTCGCGTCGTGCGACTTCCCATCGGACCCTCCACTCAAGAAGGTTGTTCCACCTCCCCCACCCCCGCCGGTCTTCAACATCGACTCGGCAAGCGTGCTGCTTCCCCTGCATCCGGCCAACAAGTGGTCGTTCATCGTGGTGTCGTATCAGAGTGCATCGCAGATGGCATCCATCGCGAAGATCCTGCCTCTTGACTGGCAGGGTGACACGTTCAGTCTGCTACGTTACTACTACTGGGTTGGTGGCGGATATCCGACCGCGGCCTTTCCCCCCGTGTTGCAGAACGATTCGCTCGGGCTCCACATGTATGAACGCGGGAGCAGCGCCGATACAGTGACACTTTCTCGAGCTCCGAAGATCGCCTTCGTGCTGCCCTATCCGAGTGCAGTCGGAACGACCTGGTCGTCTGCCGAGAGTGAATACACCGTACGCGTGGCCGCAAAGGATACAGTGATCACGGGGTATAACGATTTCACGCAGTATCGGTGCTACCGGTACAACGTCGACCACCGCGGCCGTCCGAAATATGTAATTCACGCCATGCCCGGTGTGGCGATCATGCGTGTCGACTACGACAATCTGGTGTTCTTCACAACCGCGTGGGAGCTCAAGTAGCGTCGCCATTCATCGCCCTGCTCTGTACCACACACGCGTGGGGCGGTATCGAAATCAACACGCTGCGACTTGGCGTGCAGCTGCGCGAACGCGGCAGGCGCTGCGTGATCGTAGCTTCCGATGGGAGTCCGCTGCACAGGGAGTCGGTGGCAGCCGGTTGTGATGTGCTTCCCCTCATGCATCCTGCACAATACGGAGATGTACGCAATGCGCGTCGGGTGCGTCGGGCTCTTGCCGAAGCGGGCGCGGCGGTGCTTGTCGCCAACGCGACGCGGGACCTGAATCTTGCCGTGCTGGCACGTGGGGGGAGTCGTGCATCGCACCGTTCGGTGCTGCGGCTCGTTGTCATGCAGCACATGCAGATCGGAGTGGACAAGCGCGACCTGCTGCATCGCTGGCATTTCGCGCGTGTCGACGCGTGGATCGCGCCGCTGCCCTCGCTGGCTCTGCAGACCCGCGAGAGAACGACGATGACAGCAGATCGCATTCACGTGATTCCCTTCGGGATCGCACTCGAGCGTTTTTCCGCTTCGGACGCGCCGTCACGCCGCGCCGCACGCCGCGCGCTGGATCTTCCCATCGACGTTCCGTTGATCGGTGTGATCGGCCGTCTCGACTACGGCAAGGGCCAGGAGTATCTCGTTCAGGCTCTTTCGCTGCTCGTGCACGATGGGGTGGATGCCCATGTGCTCATTGTCGGGGAGGAGACCAGGGGCGAGTTGCAAGGGTACGACGCTGTGTTGCATTCCCTCGTCGCCGAGCGGAAGCTCCATGACCGCGTCCACTTCCGTGTGTTCACTCGGGATGTCACCAGCGTCTATCGATGTCTCGATGTGTTCGCACTGACGAGTCTGGCGGAGACCTACGGCATGGTGACCATCGAGGCGATGGCGTCTGCATTGCCGGTTGTCGCCACCCGCAGTGGTGGTACCCCCGACATCATCCGTGATGGGGAGACGGGACTGCTCGTCCCACCTGCGGATGCCCGCGCACTGGCTGATGCGCTGGCGCGACTGCTCGCCGATCCTGCGTATGCAGCGGATCTCGCCGACGCCGCCCGTGAGGACGCACTGCGACGGTTCTCGCGCGAGGTTGCGTGCGACCGGTATGAGGCCGTGTTTCGAAGTGTGGTGACGCGGTCGTCGTGATCACGACCGGAACCGGGTGAGGTCGGTGCGGGGAGAGGACGGTGCGGGGAGCATGGTTGCATCGTATATTTGGGATCGACGCCATCCGCAATCACATGTTGAAAGGTTCCATGAACAAGCTCACGATTCTTGCATGCGCCGTCGCCTTGTCTGCGGCGGGCTGTGACACGACAAACAAGCAGGCAGCCGAGCAGGCGCAGCAGCAGGGCATGCCGCAATCCGGTGTCAGCGCACAACCACCTGCGAAGCAGGACATCAGCACGGAAGCGCTGGCGAAGATCGATCCGGAAGTCACGTCGTACGACGCAGCGGTGCAGAAGGCGAAGACTGCCTACGATGCAGCGCAGAACGCGGCAACGAAAGCCGCCCTGCTCGATGCCTATATCCGCTTCGCCGATTACATGACCTACGAGAGTCCCGTCTCTCCCCGGCAGGGCAAGTACCATCGCGCACTGGTCGAGTATCGACACGCGCTCGTGCTGGACGCAGGCAATGAGAAGGTGCTCAAGGAGATCGCACAGATCGAGGACATCTACCGCAGCATGGGTCGCCCGATCCCGGGTGCGGAGAGCTGATCAGCGCAATGCACGCGTATGGACGTTCATCGTGGCGCGCACCATGCCTTCGCGCGAGGCGTGCGTCGCGATGAACGATCGCGCGTCGGAGTGACGCTTCCGCAGGTCGGGCTCGGTGAGCGCACGCACATGGGTGATGGTGCGCGCGAGGTCGGTAGCATCGCCAGCCCGGTGAAAGAACACGGCGGGACATCCTCCATACAATTCCTTCAGGACGGGGAGATCGGAGCAGACGAGCATGCGGCTGTGCGCGAGCGTATCGAGGGCGACATAGGGGGATCCCTCGAGGCCGGTCGACGGCATTACGACGATACCGGCCGCACGGATGCATGCCTCCACGTCATCGATCATGCCGAGCCACGTGCACGCCTCGGAGATTCCCAGGCGATGGGCCCGCTGCTGCCACGCCGCGAGCAACGGACCGTCGCCAGCGAACATGAGCTGCATGCGTACTCCCTGTTCATGCAGGAGTGCAGCCGCGTCGAGCAGGACTTCACCGCCCTTCGTCTCGGTGCAGCGCCCGATGAAGGCGACCTGCTGCGAATGAGACGTCGGTGCGGCAGGGGGAGGGAGGGAGATCCCGTTCCCCACGACGGTCACCTCATGCATCGAGGAATGCGCGACCTGCGAGAGATAGTGCGCGCGTGACAGGGCACTGAGTGCGATGACATGGTGGGGTTGCCACGGCAGCCAGTTGAAGGTGTCGTACATCGAATGCAATGTCAGCACACGGACAGATCCGGTGCGGCGCGCGACCGCAGCAGCGACCGGAAGCAGGAGACGGCTGTGCACATGCAGCACGACGATGCGATGCGTCTCGACGAGATCCTGTACGATGTCGATCGCACGCAGGATGCCGGTCCAGGATCGCCGCGTTCCGGATGCATCGTAGAGGGGAAGAAACGTGCAGTCGGGCATAGCGATCGTACCATCGGGCATCCACGCGGCAATGTGGCCGTCGACGCCATGGCCCCGCATCCCCTCGATCAGATCCCGCACATGCCGCTCGACACCACCCCGCTCCCAGCGATTGACAAGATGCAGCACCGAACGGAGTGTCATGGTAACTCCTCGATCCACACGTCGACCGCATGCGCCGGCACGTCGATGCAGTGATGCACGCCGCATGGCAGCGTCGTCGTTCCGTCGAGCCAGTGCCGCAGACGCCGCATGGACGGCAGCTGCACGTCACGTACCGTGTCGGATACATTGACCACGACAAATGCCGCACGTCCTCCATGCTCTCGCCGCAGCACAAGCAGTCCGCCAGTTTCGTCGACACGCTCGATTGTCATCGCACCATGCTGCAGCACCGGTTGCGCAGCTCGTGCAGCTGAAAGTCGTGCGATCAACTGATAGAGGGGGGATGTCGCGTCGAAATGATCCTTCGTCACCGGGTCGTCCACCGAGCGTCGCATGAACATCGGCTCGCGGTTTTCGCCATCGCTTCGTCCCCCGCGGAAGCCCTGCTCGGTGCCGTAGTACACGATGGGAATCCCCTCGAGCGCGAAGAGCAGGGTCAGCGCACGCGAGAGGCGCGACTCGTCGCCTCCCGCAAGATGCAGGAAGCGCGGGATGTCGTGATTGTCAACGAACGTGAGCAAGCGCCCGCGGGTCGCCGCGTCGTACACACCGAGGTTGCGGATGCTGCGCGCAAGGTCGCCCACACTGCGACCCTCTGCGAAGACGTTGCGGATCGAGCCGGACAGACTGAAATTCAGCACCGCATCAAACCCACGTCGACCACTCGCATCGGCATGCGTATACTTCGCGCAGAAGGCATCGTCAAACTCGAAGACCTCGCCGAAGATGAAGAAATCCGGACGACCGATCTCCTTCGCGCGTCGCCGCACCGCAGCCAGAAACTCGTACCAGAAGTCGATCTCCACATGCTTGACGGTGTCCACGCGAAACCCGTCGCAGCCGGTCTGCTCCATCCACCAGATCCAGATCTCGATCAGTGTGGTACGTACATCGGCACGCTCGGTGGCCAGATCGTCGAGTCCCCCCGGCAACTCCCCGAGAATCTGCCAGGGATCCCGCCACTCCCTCACGTCACCATGCTTGTGGTAGATGTCGAGATTACGAAAGAAGGCGGGACTCGGCAGCACGGTCGAATCACGCCAGGCGAGTTGGTACCCATCGTCGTTCCATGCATGCCGACCCCCGACCGGTTGCGACATGGGACCTGTATGATTGCAGACGATGTCGAGAAACACCGCGATCCCATGGTCGTGCGCGCGGGCGATCAGGCGCCTGAGATCATCCATCGTTCCGAGACGCGGATCCACGGTGAGGAAGTCGCGGATCCAATACCCATGATAGGAACCGGGCAGGTTCGTCTGGACGGGAGTGATCCAGATCGCAGTGATACCCATGTCGCGCAGGTAGGGAAGCCTCCGCTCGATGCCGGCAAGGTCCCCGCCCTGCACGCCGTCCGGATCTCCTGGAGACAGCGGACCATTCAGTCCGTTGTTTGACGGATCCCCGTCGTCGAAGCGGTCGGTCACGAGCATTGCGAACACATGCTCGCGCCAGTCATGCCCCGCCACAGCTGCTGTGCCTCCTGCAGAGCAGCCCGATCCAAACACGCAGAGGCAGGTGACCATTGCCCACAGCAATCCCTGTGACAGGGCGTGGCGTACAATAGTGCAGCAGCGCATGGCGTGTTCTCGACGCGGAGGGCCTATCGGCCTGCGGCTGGAATCGAAAACGCCCAGCGAACCTCACCCTCCGCGTCATGCATGCGCACAACCAGTTCCTTCGTACCGGCGGCAAGCCACGTGAACCCGAGATTCGTCGCGGCATAGCGCGTGTTGGCAGCCCAGCGCACACTGCGCGAGCCCCCGCCTCCACCGCTGACGATGTAGTGCACACCCTCGACCGGTTCGAGCACCTGCAGATCATGGTCGTGTCCGGACAGATAGACCGCCACCTTGTGCTTCTCGAGCAGCGGTTTGACATGTCGAATCAACCCGAGCGTATTGCCGTGGCTGCCGTTCGAATAGACGGGATGATGTCCGACCACGATGATCCAGGATTCTCGCGCTGCGGCGAGGGCGGAGTCAAGCCAGCGCAGATGCGCAGAACGCGCGTCGTTGTCTCGTCCCGTGATGATCTGCGTGTCGATGCCGATCACGCGCGTACTCACCGTGCCATCGGTTGACGCGAATCGCTCGGACCACATCCGAGCCGGCATCCGCCACCGCGTCACAGTTCCGTTGTCGAGCTTCCTCCGTGAATAGCGGATCTGTGCGTCCGGATTCCCCTGGTAATCATGGTTGCCAAGCACCGTATGGAACGGGACAGGCAGCGTGGATGCAGGATACATGTCTTCAAACTTGCTCTTCCACTGCGAGTCCTCGATCGATGCCACCCCCGAGGGATAGAAGTTGTCGCCCGTTGAAAGCACCGCATCAGCCCCCGCCTTCGCAAACACAGCAGCCATCCCTTCGGCCACCTTGCGCTGCGTGCGTCCCCCCGTTCCCCAATCGCCGAATACGAGAAAGCGCACCGACGATCCCACTGGCGCGTGTGCTGCGTCGAAGGATGCCGGCTGGCGTGCATCCTCGACCTTGGAACTCTGTGTCTGCGCGGTTGGCGACAGCCACAGCATCAGGGCAGCGGCCATCATGGCAGCGTGGTGCAGACGACAGCGTGTCAGAATCGTACGGGTCATGAGCATTCTCTCTCCATTGATCAAACGACAATCTTCCAATATGATGAACGAAAGGGAAAAAGGTAAGGGATGGGAATTTTTCCTCCGCTTCCCCTCGTTTGAGAGGCATGCACGAGGCCGCGCGGTGGAAGCTGCCGCCAGCGGCACGAGGAGGGGAAGTCCCCCATCAGCAATCAGGCACCACAACCCAGCATTGTCATCGGAGCACATGTCATGAGTCGCATTGTCGTCATCGGATCAGGGTTCGGCGGACTCGGCGCCGCGCTGCGCCTGCGCGCGCAGGGTCACGAAGTCACCATCGTCGAAAAACTCGACAAGCCAGGGGGACGCGCCTACGTGTTCGAGCGCGATGGATTCCGCTTTGACGCAGGTCCCACCGTCATCACCGCCCCGTGGCTCATCCACGAACTCTTCGAGCTCTTCGGCAGGAAGAGCGACGATTCCCTGCGCATCGTGCCGGTCCACCCCTTCTACCG
>JAEYUG010000071.1 GCA_023432805.1 Bacteroidota bacterium
GAGGGCGTCCGTCCTCCCACGACGGACGAGGGCGTCCGTCCTCCCACGACGGACGAGGGCGTCCGTCCTCCCACGACGGACGAGGGCGTCCGTCCTCCCACGACGGACGAGGGCGTCCGTCCTCCCATGACGGAGGTCGCCCCTTTCTTTTTACCCCGCCCCTGTTCTGTCTTTTCCGTGTATTCCGTGGTAATCTTTGTATTTTTCAAGATTGCTCACGAACCTGATGCTTCCCCCCAATGCCGACAAGAGACGCTGACCAGACCCCGCAACTCACGCCCACCGACATCCCCCAGACGCTGCCGCTGCTGCCGCTGCGCGATGTGGTCATCTTCCCCCACATGATCTTTCCCGTGCTTGTGGGACGCGAGAGTTCGCTGCGCGCGGTCACCGCGGCGATCGAGCTCGACAAGCTGATCATGGTCTGCGCGCAGCGCGACCCGAATGACGACAATCCCGTCTGGGAGACGATTCACCATCAGGGCACGGTCGCACGGATTCTGCAAGTGCTCAAGCTGCCGAATGGATTGATGAAGGTGCTGGTCGACGGACTCTTCCAAGCGAAACTGCACGAGATGTCGACCGACGAGGCCGATGTGCTGCGCGGTCGGATCGAGGTGGTGGCGCCGGTCGCGCGTGCAACCACGCATTTGAAGGCGCTGGTGCGCCAGCTCGACGGGCTGTTCGCCGAGTATGTGAAGATGCACCGGAACATCCCCAATGAGTCGCTGATCAGTTACGAAGGACTCAAGGAGCCCAGTCGCAAGTTGTTCTTCGTGGCGGCCAACATGCTCGTGAGCGTCGAAACGAGGCAGAGTGTGCTCGCGCTCGACAAGCTCGAACAGCAGCTCTATGCGCTGGTGCGCATTCTCACCAATGAACTCGCGATCATGAGGGTCGAGGCGGAGATCGACGACAAGGTGCATGCGAACATCCAGCAGTCGCAGCGCCGCTACTTCATCCAGGAGCAGATCCGCATTCTGCAGGATGAACTCGGCGAGGGCGAGGAGGGCATGTCGGGTGATCTCGATCAGCTCGAGCAGCGCGTCGCGGAAAGCAGCATGAACGACGAGGCGCGCGCCAAGGCGATGGACGAACTGACGAAACTGCGCCGCATGTCGCCGATGTCGCCCGAGGCCACGGTCTCGCGCAACTACATCGACTGGCTGCTGGCGATGCCGTGGTCGACGTACTCCGACGACATGCTCGACATCACGCATGCCGCTGCGATTCTCGAAGCAGACCATCACGGACTCGAAAAGCCCAAGGAGCGCATTCTCGAGCACATCGCCGTGCTGAATCTCGTCGGTCAGATGAAGGGGCAGATCCTGTGTCTGGTGGGTCCCCCGGGCGTCGGCAAGACCTCGCTCGGCCGCTCGATTGCGCGCGCGCTCGGACGTCGCTTCGTGCGACTCTCGCTGGGCGGTGTGCATGACGAGGCGGAGATTCGCGGTCATCGCCGCACCTACATCGGATCGATGCCCGGCAAGATCGTGCAGGCACTCAAGAAGGCGGGCACCGGCAATCCCGTGATCCTGCTCGATGAAATCGACAAGATGAGTAACGACTTCCACGGCGATCCATCATCTGCCATGCTCGAAGTGCTCGATCCCGAGCAGAACAGCACCTTCAACGACCACTATCTCGACATCGACTACGACCTGTCGAAAGCCATGTTCATCACGACCGCCAATGTGCGGTGGAACATTCCCCTGCCGCTGCAGGACAGGATGGAGATCATCGAGTTGCCCGGCTACCTCGAGCATGAAAAGCTCGCGATCGCACGCCGCCACCTCGTGCGGAAGCAGGTCGAGATGCACGGCATGAAGAAGTTCAAGGTCAGCTTCGACGATGCCGCACTGCTGCGCATCATACGCGAGTACACGCAGGAGGCCGGCGTGCGCGCACTCGAACGTGAAATCGCCTCGGTCTGCCGCAAGCTCGCGCGTCGCGCACTCACTGCAGCCCCGGGCAGCGCAGATTTTCGCGTGCGCACCGAAGCAATCGAATCTCTGCTCGGCGTCCCCAAGCTCAAGCAGAAGCGCATTCCCGCATTGGCCAAGCCCGGATCGGTGATCGGTCTGGCATGGACGAGCGTCGGTGGCGACATCCTTCAGGTCGACGTGTCCATCATGAACGGTACCGAGAAGCTGACGCTCACCGGACAGCTCGGCGAGGTTATGAAGGAGAGCGCTCAGGCCGCACTCAGCTGGCTGCGCGTGCATGCCGAGGCGCTGGGGGTGCCCGCAGACTTCCCGGAGAAGAAGGAGATTCACATCCATCTGCCCGAGGGCGCGATTCCGAAGGACGGTCCCTCTGCCGGCATCACTCTTTCGATCGCCATGCTCTCGGCCGTGACCGGGCGTCCCGTGCGCACCGACGTCGCCATGACCGGCGAGATCACCCTGCTCGGCGATGTGCTGCCGATCGGCGGACTCAACGAAAAACTCCTGGCCGCACGGCGCTACGGTGTGAAGACCGTGCTGATCCCGCGTGACAACGAGATCGACCTGACCGAGATCTCGAAGCGCATCACCAGTGGACTGCAGATCATCCCCGTCGCGACCATCAACGAAGCCCTGCCGTACGTCTTCGAGGATGAGAGAGGAAGGAAGCCGGCCGCGGCCAGGAAGCCTGCTGTGGTCAAGAAGCCAGCTGCGGCGAAGAAACGCACGACCTCCTGATCGACGTCGTGGCACGGGAAACGATACAATCGCTTCTGAAGAAGTCCGTCGCCTTCTTTGAGGAGAAGGGCGTGGACGAGGCGCGGCGTACTGCCGAGCTGCTGCTTGCGCACGCGCTCGCGGCGAGGCGCATCGACTTGTACATGCGCTTCGAGCAGCCCATGCGCGACGACGAACTCGAGCGGTTCCGTTCATCCGTGCGCCGGCGTCTGACCGGAGAGCCCGTGCAGTACATCCTCGGCGAGACCGAGTTCTACGGACTTCCCTTTCACGTGTCGCCGGGCGTGCTCATACCCCGACCCGAAACCGAGCATCTTGTGGAGGCTGCCATCGACTTCCTGCGTCCCATCGCGGCGAGCATGCTGCCCGAGGGTCGCGCTCCCCGCGTGCTCGACATCGGCACCGGCAGCGGATGCATCGCCATTGCAGTGGCGCGTCACGTGCCCGGTGCGCGCATCGTTGCGGTGGATGTGTCCTCGGCCGCGCTCGAGGTGGCACGTGCGAACGCATCGCTCAATGCGGTCGACGAGGCCGTGGAGTTCATCGAAGGCGACGTGCTTGCCGACGAGCGCGCGGTGTTTCGGGGACCCTACGACCTCGTGCTCTCGAATCCCCCCTACATTGCTGCTGCCGACGTGGCGACCCTGCAGCGCGAGGTGCGCGAGCACGAGCCGCACACGGCGTTGACCGACAACGGCGACGGCCTCACCTTCTACCGCCGCATCGCGTTGCTGCTGCGTGCGATGTGCGCGGGCGGAGGCGGATGCTTCCTCGAGATCGGGTACGGTCAGCACGACGCCGTGCGCGACATCTTCGTCGCCGCCGGCTTCCCTCCTCCCTCCTTCATCTCCGACTACTCCTCCATCCCCCGCGTCGCCGTCATTCACCTCTCTCCCGACGATGCTTGACGACCACCTCAAGACCGTGCGATATCATCGATCGCGTCGACCTCGAGCGCCTGAATCCCGATCTCCGGCGCCAGGCGCAGCACCCATATAGCACTCGTCCTTCTCGCCGAGACACAAAAATGGAACCGGTCTTGCGTGGAATCGATTTTCGTCGTATACTTGTGAACCCTTGAGAAATCATGGGAAAACGGAGCCGTAGTTCAGTCGGTTAGAATGCCTGCCTGTCACGCAGGAGGTCGCGAGTTCGAGTCTCGTCGGCTCCGCCCCCAGCCCCTCGTCAGAGGGGCTTTTTCGTTTGCAGGGGTTCCAGATGCGCGTGACGCGAGGCAATCGGGAATCAGAAGGAATACAGCACCGCGAGCAGGATGCGCGTATTGGCAACGGTCGTTGCATTCGTGACCAGTCCCTTGTTGTCGATGTCTGGCGTGCCATAGGCCGCAGCCGTGTATTCGAGTTCGGCAGCGAAGCGCACCGGACCTGATGTGTATTGTATCCGGGGCGACACGCGCAGAAGCGAAGCAATGGTCGCGCCACGCGAATAGAGCATGGGTCGCAGATTCTCCGAGGCGCCGAGGTTCTCCGAATACCCTGCAAACACCGCCACCTCGAACTCCTTCCCGTAGATCAGTTCGCCCCAGACGGAATAATTGTCGAGCGTGGTGTAGGTTGCGTCTCCCGTCACCGAGTCGTGCACGGTCACGCCGTAGCCGCCGAGCTGCAGCAGGTCCGCAAGATTCTGCCCGAGCACGCCCTCCACCTTGATCGTGAGCGGAGCAAGATCGAGTTTCGCATACCCGACGAACGAGGTGCCGGCGATCGTCGACTCCGACAACGCGCCTGTGGCGGTCGTGGTCTGCGGCAACAGCTGCTTGTAATCCACTCCCGCACCGAACACGTGGCCGTCTGCGGCATACTGCGCCTGAAGGTGCAGATTGGGAAGAACAGCATGGCGGAGGAAGACCGAACTGGAGATCGGGGATCCCGTTGCATCAGGACCGATGCTCTGGAAATCACGCTGCGTTGCGGCGACACCGATCAGACGCAGTCCGCCAAAGGACTGTGTCACGCGAATCTGGGGACTGCGTGCGAACGGCTGGAACGGCGCGCCGGTGTTGAACGACACCACGCCGGGATAGCACTCGGCGACAAACATGGGATGCCAGGTCTGCCCGACGAGCAGTCGTGTCGACCCCCAGTCCAGTGCAACAAACGCATGCCGCAGGCGGAAGCCGTTGATGTCGCTCTCGGCCATGCCGAAGAACTCGCCCTCGATCACACCGGCAGTCTTCGCACCGAGGGCGTTCGGTCCGCTGATGTCGCCCTTGAGACGTGTCTGAATCGACAGCATGTTGAACGACGGCGTCTCGTTTCGATCGACGCCATTCGCTCCCGGACGCTCGGCCGCGGGATAGAGCAGGAAGTGACCTTCGCGCAGATTCACGGTTTCCCGTGAGTCGTACATCACATCGGTTTTCACGAAGCCGGAGAATGATATGCCGAATGAAGGCCGCTCGCTCTGTGCGATCGCCGCGGAGGTGAGTGTGACGCACATCAACAGAAGGAGGAAAGTTGCACGCATGTGGATTCCTGCAAGATCTTGAGTCGGGTGTTGCGAACACTGGAGCGTCATTCAGTACCTAGCCGGGAGCACGCGCCGGAGACGGATTCGGGATGTCTGCAACATACGTACCGCCACCTTCTCCCTGAAGATCTACAGGTCTTGCGTCATGCGCATCTACATTCGAAATGTGTCAAGCGGGATCGAGCAGCAGGAGTCCGCGGAAGCCGCGGGCGGCGTAGTACGACGACGCACCGTTGTGGTAGGTGAAGACGTGGTCGTAGCGGCGGTCGCAGAAGAGGGCGCCGCCAAGGATGCGGATCGCATCGGGCGTCTCGATCCAGCTCGATGTCTTCGTGTCGAAGACGCCGAGCGTCTGCAACGTGCGATACTGATCTTCGGTGAGCAGTGAGATCCCCATGGCGGCCGCCATCTCATGCGCACTGCCCTGCGGAGCGTTCTCCTTGCGTGTCACCCGTGCCTCACGATCGTAGCAGAGGCTCCTGCGGCCGGTGGGACTCTCCTGCGCGCAGTCGACGATCATGATCGCACGTGTCCGCGCATCGATGCCGATCACATCCGGCTCGCCTCCCGTGCGCTCCATTGCGGCAAGTGCCCGCAGGCATGCGGGCTGCGCCTCGAGCCGCGCCGCGACCTCCGTCCACTGCACACCCGCATGCCGGTGCGCGTTGTGTTCGAAACGTACGCGCACAACATCGAGCACGTCGGTGTCTTCATCCCGTTGCACATGACGATCCTTCGCCATACGGTTCGCTCCTTGGACGCGGAGCGCATCTGCGTCCGCGGCTGTCACTGATTTCGATGACGGTGAACATCCAACATATCGCAATCAGCAGTGCGTCACAACACACCGACCGCACACTCGATGTTCCGCCTTCCTCCTTGAACAACTCGAAAGAAAAAGAACTGCGAACGGGCACGATTCGGGAACGACGCGGAACGGAACCCGCGGGTGGCGTGTTCATGAGGTGTCTCTCCCCAATGTTCTTCTTTGGATCCGCCACGCAGGCGGCCATGCCCTCCACCCCTCATCGTGCCGGAGGCACTATGAAACTTCATGCTGCATGCATCCTCGCAGTCCTCTTCCTCGCGTTCGGTACAACGACGCAAGCACAGGACGTCGCATCCCGCTTCCAAAAACAGCATCTCGCACGCACCCAGCAGATGCTCATACAGGGGCTCGCACCAGGCAATGCCGATGTGCAGATCACAACGGTGCAAACCATCCGCGATCTGGAACTCGAATTCCCTGAGGAGTCCTTCACCGCCCTCGTCGATCCCCTCATCACACTCGTGAAGTCGGAATCCACCAACATCACCGCCCGTCTGCTGGGACTCCTTGCGCTCGACGGACTGCATTCCGACAAGGGTGATCTCGCCATCATGTCCGTCATGAACAGCACCGAGAATCAGATCGTGAAGGCGCTGTGCACTGCGCTCAATGCCAAGGGACTGCGCTGACAGACCTGTGATTCCTCCTCCCACGGAGGCGTCTTCATTCCGGCGCATGCAATGAGCGCAACAGGCCGCTTCCCGTTTGGGATGCGGCCTGCTCGTTGTTGGCTGATCACTTCCCGCCACCGCCACCCTTCCGACTCATGTGACTGACGGCCAGGCTTCCTATTTTGGAGGGAGGACTGAAGGATGAATGATGGAGGATGGAGATGGATCCAGTGATCAGCGCGAGCGTTGTGCCGCAGGACGCGGGTGACCGCTCGCGCATTCGGGAAGCCGTGCGCGCCGCACACGATCTGCTGCAGACTCGCGGCGCAGGCGTCCTCGCAGACGAGGAGTGGCGCCGCTTCCTCAGCTGGAGCGCGCAGCCCGACGTGCTCGAGACGCTCGACGATGCGGAGCGCCACACCTGGGCGGAGGATGCCGCCGCCCTGCTCGCACATCTGCACTACACGCTCGGGGATCTGCTCGACGACCGCACACGTGAATGCGGCGATCGCGTCTTCCTCGAATCCCTCGCCGAAGGCCGTCGGCTGACCTACGCCGAGTCCCGTCAGCGCATCCGCCGCATCGCCGCCACGCTGCATGCGACCGCCACCACGCCCCGCGTCCTGATCCTCGCCGCGAACAGCATCGAGACCGCGCTCTGCGATCTGGCCTGCCTCTGTCATGGCATCCTCGTTGCGCCCGTGAGCGTGCACACGGATGCAGACGAACTCGCGTGGATGCTCGCGCGACTGGAGGTCAACCTCGCGATCACCGACACCCCCGAACGCGTCGCCCGGCTCGCCGAGGCGGCTTCCGCACAGGGGCGTGCGCTGCACATCGTGGTCACGTCGCGCGAAGCCAGCGATGCGCACGCGGGCGTCCTCCATCTCGATGCGCTTGTGGCCGCGCACGGACACCATCCCCTGCCCGACACGCCCGTCGATCCCTTTGCGACGGCGACCGTGATGTTCACATCCGGATCGACGGGACGGCCCAAGGGCGTCTGCTTCTCGCAGCATGCGATGGTCAGCAAGCGCTTCGCGCGTGCGGCGGCGCTGCCGGCTGTGGGACGAGAGGAAACGCTGCTCGCCTACCTGCCGCTCTTCCATACCTTCGGGCGCTTCCTTGAACTGCAGGGCATGCTGTTCTGGCGCGGCCGCTACGTGTTCGCGCAGGATGGTTCGCGCGAGGCGCTTGTGTCTGGCATCGCGCGCGTCGCGCCCACGGGACTCATCGGCATCCCTCTGCGCTGGTCGCAGCTGGCCGAGGCGGCGATGGGGCGCATGGAGGGTCGCACGGGCGATGCTGCGCGCACCGCGTTCCGCGAGGTCTGCGGCGTATCGCTGCGGTGGGGACTTTCCGCAGCGGGGCATCTGGATCCGAGGATCTTCCGCTTCTTCCAGCAGTGCGGTGTGGAGCTTGCGAGCGGGTTCGGCATGACCGAAGCCACGGGAGGCATTCTCATGACACCGCCGGGGGCGTATGAAGACGGCTCCGTCGGCGTGCCCCTGCCCTGCATCGAGGTGCGGCTATCGGACGAGCGCGAGTTGCAGATCCGCGGTCCCTATGTCGCCTGCGCACTCGGCGACGAGGGCGCGCTGCCCCGGGCCGTGGCGTCCCCTCGCGCTGCGGACCACGCCTGGTTCGCGACCGGCGACGTGTTCGAGCACAGGCCGTCGGGTCAGTACGAGATCATCGACCGGCTCAAGGACATCTACAAGAACAGCCGTGGGCAGACGGTGTCTCCCCTCGGCATCGAGACCTTGTTCCGCGGCGTGCCCGGCTTCCGCAGGGTGTTCGTGGCAGGCGACGGACGCGAGTACACCGTGCTGCTCGTGGTGCCGGATTCCTCCCATCCCCTCTTCACACCGGAGCATGACGAAGACGAGCGTGATGCGTACATCCGCGAGATCATCCGCGCCGCGAACGCGCAGCTGGCACCGTTCGAGCGGATCGTGCGCTACGCCCTGCTCGAACGAGACTTCGACATGGAGCTCGGCGAATTGACGCCGAAGGGGTCGTACAACCGACGTGCCGTGACACGATCGTTTGCCGCGGAAATCTCCGCGCTGTACCGCAGCCGCGACATCGTCTTCGAGATCGCGTCGCTGTCATTGCGCATCCCGCACTGGCTGCTGCGCGAGCTGGGGGTGACCGAGCGCGACCTCGCCGCAGTGCCGGACGGCATCATGAACCGCGCGACGGGTGCGACGTTGCGGGTGGAGCAGGGTCGTGTGGAGGATGCGTGGATCGTCGGCGATCTCGAGTACCAATGCCCGGTGCGCATGCTGGATCTCGGGCTGCTCTGCCGACAGCCGCTGGGCTGGGTGGGGAATCCGTCGCTCGCCGCCCTGCTTCCGTGCAGGGAGGGGTGGGATACCGTGCTGCCCGAGGGCATGACGATCCGCGCCGCGGTTCCGGCACGCAGAGCCTTGCATGCTGACACGGGCGGGATGCAGACGCCGCTCGGACTGGTCTCTGCGCGCCTGCGCCATGTGCATGCATTGCTCTCAACCGTTCTCCATGGCGAGACTGCGTCTGCTCTGGCACTGATCGACGATGTCGCGATGGAGCTCGACCGCGGGGGACGTCACATCGGCGGTGTGGTGCGCGCGCGTCTCGGTGCACTGGCCTGGCACGCCGCAGAGGACCTGCGATGCGCGGCGTATACCGCGCTGCTGCTCTACGATCCCTCACCCGACGACAGCGGCGCCTACGCGGAGTTCGTGCGCTCGGGGCTGACCTTTCTCACCGATGCGTCCATTCGCAGCATCGCCGCACGCGACCTGCGGCAGGGACGTCTCACCGCGCTGCGTGCGCGACTACAGCGCTATCGCGACGAGCATGTGTTCGACGGCGGTGCCGGCACCGAGGTGGTGCGCGCCGTGCTCGAGCTGCTGACGAGTCTGGCAGAGCGCGACGCCGCCTACGTGTTCGACGTGCGCGCCGAGCTGTGCCATTGGATGCGGCACGAGGCGGAACGCGATATTCGGATTTATGGCTCTGAATCTCTTTTTGAACGGCTGAAGGCGCTCTACGTCGCACGGCATGCGGGATGGCTGCATGACGAGGGGGAGGTCGCACGCGTGCGTGCCGCGCTCCGTTTCGACGAGACGATTCCCGCGGCGCGGCGTGCCGAACTCGCCTCGCTGTTCACGGACTCTCCCTTCCTTCCGCTGAGTCTGCTCATGCTGCACGAGGTTCCGGCACTCTCGAGCGACCGCCTGGCCGACGGCGGGGTGTGGACGTCGGTCCTGCCTGCCTTCGGTGCGGCGGACCGCTACCTCGTCAGCATCTCGACGCGTGACGGTCGGCAGTATCAGATGCAGGTGCTCGTGCATCACGACATCGAGCATCCCGACGTGCTGGCCAGCTACCACATGTTCATCGCGCTGTCGGGTGCGACATCGGGAACCCGTGTGCTGCCGCGCTTCGGCAGCTTCATGCCCGATGCAGGGGCTGTTTCCATGCAGTATGTGCGGGGTGCAACGGTGTGGGACGGACTCCTTCGTCTCGCAGCGCGCGGGGATCATCCTGCAGAAATCACGCGGCACATGCGCAGTCTCCTCGTGCGCGGCATGGCTGCATTCATTACCGCGTGGCAGCAGAGCAGCGGCTCGATCATTCCCGGTGCGGCGCACCCGGCGAACGTGACTGTGCCCGACGAATGCGTGCGCGGGGGTGCAATGATTCTCAGCATCGACGGATGGATGCCCTGCGAGGGTCCCCACGCCCTTCTGCGCTCACTGCGCCATCACTTCTATGCAATGACTGCGGCACACATCCCCGAACTCCGCGGGTATCTGGATCTCGTCTGGATCTGCGAGGCCGTCCGCGAAGCCCTCGGCGACGCGGGGGGCATGCGTTTCGTCTCGGACCTCCTCGCCTCTGATGCGTTCTGCGACGATGCGCTCCGTGCCGTGGCGCTGCGCTGGCTGTCGGATATGCAGTCGCGGTGGATCGCCCCGCTCGCACTCGACACCGCGGTGGCATGTTTCCGGGAATGGCATGTGTTGCACGAGGCGCCGGGGCTTGCCCTGCGCGAACGCTATGCCCGCGATCTGTCGCGTCTCTTCGACATCGGCCGCCTTGGTGACATGGGTCGCTACATGCTGTATCGCCGCACGGTATTCTCCGACGCGCCGTCCACCACGGTGGGTGCATTCGACGCCCTGCTCGACGACATGCACCGCTTCCCCGCCGTGCCGCCGACACGTCTGCCCGCGATGAGCCGCCTGCTCGACGCGATCTCCAGCGACGAGGAGCGCCATGCCCTGCTGCGCATGGTGTCGCCTTCGGCTGACGTCTCCCGCCACACCCTGCTGGCCGTCGCGGGCGTGCGGGTGCTGCAGCGCGATGTGACCGCGCACAGCGGCGAATCGTTCACCCTTCGCGATGCCGTGGGTGCGACGGAGATCGGCATGCTCTACGACCTCTTCCTCCGGGAGCAGTTCCCCGTGGTGATCGCCGACAGGATGCAGTACCTGGTGGTCGTCGATGAATGGCACCGCATCGAGGGCGGCGCGGGATACGCGTATGAGGATGATGGCTCGCTCTCGGTCGAACTGCTCATCATCGCACCTTCCGTTCGCGGACTCGGGCTGGGAGCTGCGATCATCGACGAACTCCTTCGACGCGCGGCCGATGCCGGGGCCACGCATCTGCGCGCACCCCACTACCTGCGCCGCTTCTGTCTTCGCATGGGCTTCGTCGACGATCCCGACAATGGCGATCTGCGCCGCGCCGTCGTATCTTGAGACGAATCCAACGACATCGACAGCAGAGAGGATCTGGTCATGCGCGACACCACCCAGGCGCACGGCAACGGAAAGGATGTGCTTGCCCGCATGCAGGTTCTGCTTTCAGTGTGGGAGGAGTCGGCCGATCGACGCGACATTTTCCTGCGCTGCTACCGCATGATGACTGCGAATATGTACGCCGCCATCGGAAGACGGTGCTTTGAGGATAGTGCGTGGGTGGAGCGGCTCCTACGCAGATTTGCCGAATACTATTTTGACGCGCTCGCAGCGTGGGAGACTGATGCCACCCATGCGCCCTCTGTCTGGCAACGCGCGCATGAGAGCACGCGACACCCGGATGCTGCGATCCTGCAGCACCTCCTCCTCGGCGTCAATGCGCACATCAACTACGATCTTGTCCTCACGGTCGACGAACTTCTCGCAGGGGAATGGCATGCGATGCTTCCCCACGAGCGCACGGCGCGCCACCGCGACTACTGCGAGGTGAACGCTATCATCGCTTCCACCATCGATGCCGTGCAGGACGACATCCTCTCCCCTTCCATCCCCCTCGCCTCCCTGCTCGACCGCATGATGGGCCGCCTCGACGAGTACCTCATCTCCCGACTCATCACCGCATGGCGCGACCAGACCTGGGACAGCGCGATCGAGCTCCGCTCCGCAGCAGACGATCCCGCACGCCGCGCTGTCATTCGCAGCGTCGAAATGCGCGCCCTCCGCATGGCCGACCTCATCGCGGGTTCCCCTCTCCCCTGACCCAGCCGCATCAGAACGAGGCGGGAGAGACCGTGGGGACACCGCTCCTTGCAGTTCTCATGATTTGAACATATGTTCATTTATGAAAGGAGCTCCACATGCCGCGAAAGAAATGCATGCGCTATGTCTCGGGCGATCCCGAGGCGATGTTCTACCTGCCGGAGGGTCGGCGACCGCGGGAACTCGCCCGCGTCGTGCTCATGCCCGACGAGTTGGAGGCGCTGCGTCTGGCGGACCAGCTCGGTCTGTACCAGTCGACGGCCGCCGCCCGCATGCGTGTGTCTCGTCCCACCTTCTCACGCATCGTCGCATCGGCGCGCGCGAAAGTGGCGGATGCGCTCGTCAATGGAAAAGCCATCCTGCTCGTTCCGCTCCCCAACGCACCTGACGTATCGGAGGATACCATGTCACATCCTGAAACACTCGACACACACGTCGTCAACATCGACACCCCTGTCGCCACAGCAAAGGCGGGCATCGTCTGCATCCCGATCGCGATCGATCACGGACTCGACAGCATGCTGCTCAACCACTTCGGCAGTGCGCCTCTCTTCGCCATCGTCGACATGGCGGCACGCACCATGACCACGCTCGACAACAGCGCCGCGCACGGACACGGCGGCTGCGCGCCCGTCGAGGCCATTGTCGCCACGCACGTCGAGGCCGTCATCGTCGGTGGCATCGGCGGTGGCGCCATCCGCCGCCTCGGTGCCTACGGCATCAACGTCTATCAGGGACGACCGGGACCCATCTCGGCCCTCATCGACGATTACGCGAAGGGCTTGCTCCCGATCTGGGATCCCGCCAACGGTTGCGCCGATCACGGCTCCGGCCATGGGCACGCGCACGACCATACACACGCGCACGACCATGCCCACGGCCACGGCATTGGCCGCGGTCAGGATATCACTCCCGAACAGAGTGTCGGACGTGGTGAAGGCAAGGGACTCGGCCGCCAGCGCACGCCGGACTGATCACCTCGCCGGTGCGCGCCCGAAGCAACGCTTCCATACCCCAGCAAGATCGAGTAGCTGCCAGACGTCTTCAGCCTGTCCCCTGCAGCGACCGACGACGCAGCGAACGTGTACGCCCCGATCTCCACGTCCTCCCACCGGTTCGAAGCGTACCCGCCACGAATAGAGGAGGAGTCTGCGCCTACCGGCGGATGACGAACTGCTGCACGTGGCGCGTGTCACCGGACTCGAGTGCGAGAAACCACGCTCCCGGGGGAAGCGTCCCGACATCGACCGGCACCACGTGTCCCCCGGCCACATGCTGCATGGCATGGAAGGCATGTACCTCGCGTCCGTCGGCGGCATGCACCGTGATGCGCACCTCCGCGTCCACCGGAAGTGCGAACTGCACGTGCAGCCGGTCGGTGGCGGGATTCGGATAGAGCGCCTGCAGCATTGGCGTCGCAGGTGCGTTGGAGGGATGCACCGTCACCGTCGGTGAGAGCGTCGCCGTGCCGTCGAAGTCGATCTGACGCAGGCGGTAGTGGACGGCTTCCGCGGTGAGCAGCGGCGCGGGAAGCGGGTCGGCGTACCGGTAGGCGGATTCGGAGGTGGTCGTCCCCTGACCGCGGACGAACCCGACCACATCCCACATCCGCTCATCACTGCTGCGCTGCACTTCGTAGCCCGCACAGTCGCGCTCGGCCGCCGTCCGCCATGCGAGTTCCACGGTCGCACCCTGCAGCGCGGCAGAGAGGCTCAGGTATTCGACGGGAGTGACGATCGTACCGGTGCAGATGCCTGTGGGACTCGCGAGCGTGAGCACGCCGTGGGTCGGTCCGTTGGCGAAGATGGTGTCGGCGCAGAGCTGTGCGTTGAGCGGGATGTCCGTGACCGCCGAAGGGGGTATCGTGACTGTGCCGCGCTGCGCATGCACGAGGCAGGGCACAAGGCACGCGAGCGCGATGCCGATAGTCAGCGCGCGCATCACCGCACCTCGAGCGCCGCCTGCGACGCGTCGGGATTCGTGCCGCGGGCCGACGCGGCCACGATCTGCCTGAGCGCACGCAGTTCGTCGCGCAGGGTGTCGAGTTCGCCGCGCAGCGTGGCGATCTCCGCATCCTTCTCGCGTGCGAGCTGCTGCACGGCGTTGACGAGCGCAACGTTGACGGGATGCATGTTGAAGTCGAGGTAGCCGTCTTCGCCCTCGGTGACGCACTCGGGCATCACGGCACGAACCTCCTGCGCGACGAAACCTATTTCGGATGTCTCGGTCGGAAGATTGCGCGTGTTGCCGTCGCGATAATGGAAGCGCACCGTGCGCAGGCGGAGGATGTCGGAGAGGCCGCGCTCGTATGCGCCGTCGAGATGCTTGAGACGCAGATCCGACGACGACGCCCACGACCCGCCGCCTGGCTTGTAGGCCTGACCGGTGATGGTGAGGTTGCCGTTGCGCTGCACGCCGAAGACCTCGCTTCCGTAGGATGAGCTTGTCCCCGCGGAGATGATCTTCGTCGACGTCGATGTATTCGTGGAGTAGGCCCAGATGGTCGGAGCCGCTCCCGATGCGGACGCTTCGAGCGCATTGCCCGCCGTCGCCATCACCTCGAGCGCATCACTGTTCACGTTCGTGCTCAACGTGACCGCGCGCAGACAGTTCTGCGTCGAACTCGTATTGTCGATGTGGAAATACGCGGCGTTGCCCGTGCCATCCTGATCGATTTCCAGCGCGACGCCCCCCGTACTTGTCACATCGAGCAGCGCACCCGGCGTGGCAGTGCCAATGCCGACTCTGCCGTTCTTGAGCACCGTCACGGCGTTCGCCTTCGATGTGCTGCTCGCGCCGATACCGATTTCGAAGATGGGATCGGACGCGAACCACACCCAATCTGAACCTCCGCCGACATTGTACCGTCCCAGCGCCACACTGGCGTAAGACTCAGCGGTGGTGCTGAATCCGAACGTCGCGCTCACAATTCCTGATGCAACAGTCGACTGGCCCGATGAGGTGGCTTGTTGACCACTGGCCGTCGTTAACCAACCCAGGGCGAGCGCCCCTTGCCCACTCGCCGTATTATTGTTTCCAAGGGCGATCGCATAGGATGCGCTCGCTGTCGAACGCGTGCCAATGGCAACAGATTCAGTGCCGCTCGCAGTAGTGGCGGCTCCCATCGCCGTGCTGTTGGTTCCCGATGCGATCGTGCCCCAGCCGGAGGCGAACGAGCCTAGGCCGATGTTCGCCTCGTCCCACGCCGCGCTGCGATCGACCGCTCCATTCCACACGCCACCGACGCGGAAGGCTCCCTGCTTCTTGGGGTAGAAGAGCATGCGGATACCTTCGCCCGAGGGAGCGATGGAGGCGCCAGTCGTGCTTGGATACGGCGCCTCGACGAGGAAACCGTCCCGCCCCGTGAGCTTGGTGAATCCGTTCACATGCAGCAGGGCTTCGGGTGCGAGCACCCCGATCCCGACCTTCCCGTCACCCCGCACGGTGAACAGGTCGCTACCCGCAAAGTTCTTGACCGTGAATCCCTGGGCACTGGTCGTACCCGACAACTTCGCCTCGATCTCCTGCGCCTGCACGGTGACAGCACCGAACAGACACAGCACGACAACGGCACATTGCATGTATGCGAGCATGGCATCTCCTTTCACTGGGTGTGCAGCGCAGCTCCAGCAGCCGGCGTTGCACAGACGTGTAATATGGGTAAGCCATCATAATACGATATCGCATATCCCATTCCAACCTCTCGAACAGGACGCACGATGCGAAGGACTGGAGGATGCGGGAGGCGAAACGACCATCGTGGCCGGGGCGTCAGACTCGCAATCAACGTTGTACGTTACGAACACATCGAGTAACTGCTCTGTCGAAAACGGGAGACTCATGACCGGTGCCTCCTGACTGGGGCCACGTCCGTCCAGACCGCACCGCACGTGGCAGACGATGGCGTCTCATCCCATCTCTGGGTCATGTCTGCATCGATGACGACCATGTTGCACCTCTGGCGAATACGTGGGAATACACGCAACCTCATGCAGCTTCCCGACATTTGCAAGACGTCACCGCTTCGCACGATTTCCCCGACAGGATGTCGCACAGGGAATCGACGACTCTTCCGATTCTCGCGCGACTGTCTTACACTGCCGGCACGAATTGCACGGCCACGGTGGCCTTGCGTCCCATACCAACATGCAGGAGATGCGAGAATGGAATGGAGGATGTCTGTGGAAGGACAGCTCGGTGCGGCGATCGACATGCTTGAGCAGGCCATTGTCGCGTGTCCCGATGATCTCTGGGGGGAAGCCACCGATCCGCACGCCTTCTGGTATGTCGCCTACCACACCCTGTTCTTCCTCGACTGCTATGTGTCGAACGCCGGCGACGACTACACGCCCCCGCCGCCCTTCACGAGCGATGAACTCGACGAGCGCGGACTGCTTCCCCCGCGTGTGTATGTGAAGGACGAACTGCTCGCATACTGCGCCCACGGCCGCGCACGGATGCGATCCACCCTCTCAACCATCAACGACGAGGAGGCCCGCACACGCTGCGCGTTCTCGTGGCTCGACCTCTCGCGCGGTGAGATGCTGCTCTACACCATGCGGCATGTGCAGCATCACACGGGACAGCTCAACATGCTGCTGCGGCAGTCCGGACACCCCGCTCCCCTCTGGGTGCGTACCGCACGATAACCGCCACGCCGCTGCGCAGGCGGCAACGCTCGATGCCGGTGCCCCTACCCTCCGAGCGCGCGGAGATGGGGAACGATGCGCGCGCGAATCTCGTCGCGTACCCGCCGGAACACCGCCATGATTTCGTCGTCGCTGCCGGTCGCGTCGGCGGGATCGTCGAAGCCGATGTGCACGCGCTGGGCAACGCCAATCCACACGGGACAGTCGTGCTCGGCATTGCCGCACACAGTGACGACAAGGTCGATCGACATGTCACGAAACTCGTCGACATGCTTCGACCTGTGCGCGGAGATGTCGATGCCGAGTTCCTCCATCGCACGGAGTGAACGGGGATTCACGACCGACGGACGCGTGCCCGCCGAGACCGCCCGCCACACGCCGGCGAGATCATGGTTCACGATGCCCTCGGCCATCTGCGAGCGGCACGAGTTTCCCGTGCAGAGAAACAGAACGGTGCGCGTCATGCCGGTTTCGTACCGACGACGGTGATGCTCACAAGGCGTGCGTCGTTCATCGTGCGCTCGTGTTCGGCGAGGTCGGTGGTGAGTTCACGAAGCGTCTCGATGGGAATCTCGATCAGCTTCTCCTTCGCGATGCGCACGTCGGAAAAGCCCGCCTCGCCGATCATGCCGAGATAGGCCGTCTTCTGTTCTGCCCCCGACACGCAACCGGCATACAACTCGGCGACCTGCTTGAGCGCAGCGGGAATCTCGCCCTCGAGCACGATGTCGGAGACGCAGAAATGTCCCCCCGGCCGCAGCACGCGCGCCATCTCGGCGAAGGCCCGCTGCTTGTCGGGTACGAGGTTCAGCACGCAGTTCGAGATGACGACGTCGACCGATGCGTCGTCGACCGGCATCTGTTCGATCTCGCCGAAGCGGAACTCTACGTTCCCGACGCCGAGCTTCGTCTTGTTCGCCTCGGCGCGTTCGATCATCTCGCGCGTCATGTCGATGCCGATCACGTGTCCGTCGGCACCCGTGAGCTTTGCCGCGATGAAGACGTCGTTGCCTGCGCCGCTTCCGAGATCAAGTACCGTCATGCCCGGCTCGATGCCCGCATGCTCAGTCGGAAGCCCGCATCCGAGTCCGAGATCGGCCTCGGGCACATATCCTTCCATCTTCGAATAGTCATCGGACATGATGGTGTAGGTGGTGCCGCAGCAGGTGCTCGCGGGTCCGCAGCATGATGTGGCTGCTTCGGCTGTCTTCGCGATGTCGGCGTAGCGGTCGCGCACGACGAGTTTCAGGTCTTCGGGGTTCGGGGTGTCTGCGTTCATGGTGTTCATTGCTCCGGAATGTCAGTGGGTGTCAGGTGCGGCTGCGAACCAGCGCCTGCGGAATGCAAGGGAGACGCGCACGAGCGCGACGAGCACGGGCACCTCGATGAGGGGACCGATCACCGCCGCGAATGCGACGCCGGAGTTGATGCCGAACACGGCGACAGCCACAGCAATCGCGAGTTCGAAGTTGTTGCTCGCCGCCGTGAACGACAGCGTGCATGTTTGAGGATAGTCGGCTCCGAATCTCCGCCCCAGCCAGAAGGAAATGAGGAACATGACGACGAAGTAGATGAGTAGCGGGATCGCGATGCGCACGACATCCATCGGAAGCTGCACGATGACCTCGCCCTTGAGGCTGAACATGACGACAATCGTGAACAACAGGGCGATGAGTGTGAGCGGCGAGATCGCGGGCACGAAGCGGCGGTGATACCAGTCCTTCCCCTTCGCCTTCACGAGCACGAGACGCGTAAGCGCGCCGGCAAGGAACGGGATGCCGAGGTAGATAAAGACCGACTCGGCGATCTGGCCCATCGACACCTCGACGACGGCGCCGCTCATGCCGAACCATGCGGGCATGATCGTGATGAACACCCACGCGTAGAGCGAGTAGAGCAGCACCTGGAAGATGGAGTTGAAGGCGACGAGTCCCGCAGCGTACTCGGCATCGCCCTGTGCGAGATCGTTCCAGACGATGACCATGGCGATGCAGCGGGCGAGTCCGATCATGATGAGGCCGGCCATGTAGTCGGGCCGGTCGGGCAGGAACACGAGGGCGAGCACGAACATGAGAACGGGACCGATCACCCAGTTCTGCACGAGCGAGAGCGTGAGCACGCGTCCGTTGCGGAAGACGTCTCCCAGCTCCTCGTAGCGCACCTTGGCCAGCGGCGGGTACATCATCAGGATGAGTCCGACCGCAATCGGGATGTTGGTCGTGCCCGACTGGAAGCGCGACCAGAAGTCGGCGATGCCGGGCGAGAAATGTCCCCACGCGACACCGACCAGCATGGCCAGGAAGATCCATAGCGTGAGATGGCGGTCCAGAAAGGACAGGCGGCGCGTCAGGGTGTCATGCATTGCAGGCGGGTCCGCACGATGCATGGTCCGCCCGCAGCGTCTCGAGGTCGGCGGCGAGTTCGGGAGTGGCGGCGATCGACGTGCGCAGTTCCCGGTACACGGTCTTCTGCAGAGCGCCGTCGGGCGTGAGCGAGTAGTACATCCACTGACCGCTGCGCCGCGCCTTGACGATGCGTGCGCTGCGCAGCAGCGTCAGGTGTCGCGACACGCGCGCCTGCGGCAGCGCGAGCACGCGCTCGATGTCGCAGACGCACATCTCGCCCGCCTCGAGCAGCAGCGCGACGATGCGCAACCGGTTCGGGTCGGACAGGGTCTTGAAGAACGTGAGCAGGTCATCCATGCGCATTCGTATATTCGTGTATGCGAATATACGAAGACACTCTCCCCACCGCAACTCCCCTTCAGTTTGGTGCTGCAATCACCCCTATGGGCGCCTGCCCCTGGCTGACTTTTTCGGGGCTCTGGGTTTCGGGGTGGGGAGGGAGCAGGCGGTGATGTGCACGAGCGTCGAGATCCACTGACGGTCGTCGAGACGGTCGGTGACGGCGAGCCAGGGCTTGCCACCGGGATAAGGCGGCGCCTCGGGGATGCCTGCGGCATGCGCCCTGCCCGCCTCGGTCGGCTTGACGAACACCATGCCGTCGTCGACGAGCGCGACCACCTTCGCATCACAATAGATCGCACACCCGCCAAACATCTTCCTGCTCGTGATCTCGCCCGCCTCGCTCATCTGATCACACACCCAGGTGATGAATGCATCATTGACTGCCATGGTCAACCTCCTGTGCATGCATGGGGAATGCGCTCAATCTGGTCATCGCCCGGGCCACTGCGGTCGCGAACGGACCTCTTCGAGGAGCGTGCGGTCGAGCCCGGGATCGAGTCCCTGTGGGAAGCGGGCATACATGCGCAACCGCTCGATCGCACGCGCGGCGGCATAGGGTTCATCCAGTTCCCGCCGCGTCACGTTCTCCCTCGAACTGTACGAGTACGACACCGTTGAGATCGACCCGACGATGAGCCAGACAGGAGCCGAGAATATCGACCCGATCCCGTGCGTGAGTGTACTTGCCGTTCCAAGCACCGTCCACACCGCCAACCCACCGTAATCCGCGTTGTAGCCGGTCACGAACATCGATGACACGCGGTGCATCGGCACGACACGCAGATGCCCGCCCGCCAGCAGCCAGAGTGAATCCCGATCCACCGCAAGCAGTTCTCCCGCGGTCACGCCGCCCTCCAGCGTGCACTCAGCCCAGCCGCCATGAACATGCCGATCCATCGCATCCAGATCGGGCAGAAATCCATGCGGCGCCGTGGTCGACGCACAACCTGCGGCCCAGAGGGCCACGACCAGAACCACCACACACTCAGGGATGCGCATACCGGCTCCTCCAGAAGATGTCTTCCATCCCCGCCTCCTGCGCCTTGTACATCGGGGCAAGCATGCGGTAGGCGGCGACGGGATTCGAAAACAGCAGTGCAGCGAGAGCGTGATTCTCGTCCTTCAGCCACTCCTCGCGCATCCATTCGAGATAGTACCCGCGGCTCTCGAGCAGCAGTTCGTAGCCGGCTTCATCATCGGGTATAGCGTAGCCCAGTACGTAGGTGTCGCCGGGACCCGTCACCAGATGCCGCGCCGAGTCGCGCAGCGCGCCGAGCGCATCCGCATCGGGACGTCCCTCGCGCAGTACCTCGCGCACCTCGCAGCGCACCGGCACGCAGGGCTCGACCACGTCTGCGAGCGCCACCCAGTTGAAGCGCCAGAGTCCCTGCGCACAACGCAGCCGCACCTGCACCGGCGATGCCATGTCCTCCGGTAGCGGTACCGCACGCAGGTCCGCAGCCAGCGGACCGTGCTCATCGATCTCCGCCACACGCCGCCATGTGCCGTTCGCAGAGCGCGCCTCCACCACGATGCCGCCGAGCTTCGTGCGCATCGCCTCGAACTGTGCGCGCATCACATGATCTCCTCGTTCCATGCGCGCAAGTAGCTCCCCTGCCTGCGTGCCCATCAGCGCGAGCATGTGATAGAACAGGAAGGTCGTGACTAGGCTCTGCCGTGTGCCGAGCACGAGCGCCTGCGCACCATGTGCGCGCGCATCGAAGGTCAGCAGCAGTTCCTCCGGATGCGCGAGGTCCCCTGAATCCGTCGGCGATGCGTATTCGCGATCATCCATTGCGGCGATGAGGGATGCGACCTCGCCCTGCCGCGACATGCACGCGACGGGCGGTGCGATGCGCCCCACCCGCAGGAAGCCTCCCGAAGACGCCTGCAGCACGCGGGTGCCCGCACGTGCCGGCACGGCGAGCAGGTGCACGCTGCGCACGGCGTGGGTTTCGAAGGCCTCGTTCTTCATCACAACGTCGATCGTGCCCGACGACGGCTTCCCGAGGGGGAGGGCGTCGACGTCGGTGGCCTCTAGACTCGGCAGCACGCTCGAACTGAAGCCTTCCGCCAGCAGCCGTTCCTCCTCCCCATCCTGCATGTAGAAGGTCGGGCAGGATCCGAAGCAGGCCTTGGGATTCGCGGCGCAGTAGGCGGTCAGGCCGAGGGAGGCGGCGGTGACGATGCCCATGGCTGCGGTTGCCCCGTCGGCGACGTTCGTGTTCGATTCGAAGAGCGCGACCGAATCGAGTGGGATGTCGAAGGAGCCGTCCTCCTGCCGCGTGCGGGAGGCGTCGTAGCGTCTGCCGTGTCCACTGATGCGCCGGGCTGCGTCGGCGGCGGTCCATGCCGTGAACACGATCACACCGCCGTCGCGCAGATGCGCCTTCATGGTCGGGTTCTTCTCCCCTCGGGATGCAGTGGCCGGGGGGACGGGGGGTTGTGTGGTGTAGGTGCGTTCGAGTGAGCCGGCGCAGCCCGAGGTGAGCAGCTGCAGCGCTACGATCGGGAAGAGTGCCACGGCGATCGGCAGCAGTGCCGCTGTGCGAAGGGGTCGTGCAGGGCGATGCGTCGCTGCGCGGGGTGCGTCTGCGCTGGGAGCGTGCACGAGGGGATCGGTCATGCGTGATACGGAACCTGATGGATGCGAGGCAATGGTTGATGCAACCTGCCGCGCGCGGTCCAGAAAATCAATAGTATCCGACCGCTATATCCGTTTTTCTGCCCTGCCGGGGTCCCCGTTTTTTTTTCAGAAGAAGACCGACGACACCGTACGCATCGATGTGCGCGACACCGGCATCGGCATCGCATCCGAAGATCGCGAGTGCGTCTTCCAGCCCTTCGTGCAGGCCGACACGCGTCTCGGCACGACCGTCAGCATCCTCCTCCCTCTCACGTCTTTCTCGGCATCCTCGACGAACTGAGTGCACGGCAAAGGCCGGGTCCCGCCATGCAGGGGAACCCGGCCTCGTGCCGGAATCAGCGATGTCGCGTCGGATTATCTGACGAGCGTCATCGCACGCATCGTGACCGTGCCGTCCATGCGCAGGGCGAGCAAGTAGGTACCGCTCGCAAGCGTGCTCGCATCGAACACGCGGGTGTGCGTGCCTGCGGGCATGTCGCCGTCGACGAGACGCGCGACCTCGCGGCCGAGCAGGTCATGCACGGTGAGTGCGACGCTGCCGCGCATGGCAAGCGTGTAGCTCAGGGTCGTGGTGGGATTGAAGGGATTCGGGTAGTTCTGGTGTAGGACGAAGGTCGGGCCGGCAGCAGGACGCTTGACGGAGGTCGCCGTGCCGTTGGTCGCACCGCGGGTGATCGCACGCATCATGAACATGTTCGAACCGTCGGGCACGCGCGACCACGAGCTGTCGGCCGGCATGGCGGCAACCGCCGCGGTGTCGATCAGCGTGCCTGCCGCATCTTCAAGCCAGAGGGTTTCACCGCCGCTCGAGATGCCGAAGCCTGAGTCGTCGCCGTCGAACGAGGCCGTGTCGACGATGATCACGTAGAAGGTGTTCGGCAGCAGCACGGTGCCTACAGGGAAAGCCTTCTTCGATTTGGATCCGCTCTTGCCACCGCTGTCGTAGATCTTGTAGCCGCTGATGTCAACCGCAGCGACCGAGCTGTTGTGGATTTCGACCCAGTCGAGATTGCCCGCCGTGCCGCGCGAGTAGACTTCGTTCATCTTGATGAAGACGTTCGTAGCCGCCTTTGTGCGCGGTGAGATGCGTCCCCAGAACTCGGCGCCGTCGGGGATGCGTCCCCACGCCGTATCGACGCCGAGAGCGGGAATCGCGATCGTGTCGATGAGCGTGCCCCCGGCATTCTCGAGCCACACGGTCTCGCCGCCGCTCGAAATGCCGAAGCCCGACTTGTCGTCGGTGAACGACGCCGTGTCGACGATGATGGCGTAGAAGCCCTTCGCGGGCAGAATCGTGCCGGCGGGGAATTCCTTCTTCGGCTTGGTGCCGGCCTGGCCACCGCTGTCATAGATCTTGTAGCCGCTGATATCGACGGGCGTCGAGAGCGGATTGTAGACCTCCACCCAGTCGAGGTCCCCTGCCGTGCCCCGGCTGTAGGCCTCGTTGATCTTCACCGTCTGCGCCATCGCCGATCCGGTCGCGACCAGCGCAAGCAGCACTACACATAGGGACGCAATCCTTTTCATTCCATCCATCCTTTGATTGAGAGTGTGAGAGGTATCACTTCGGTGCGAGAAAGACATGCAGTTTCGCGTCGGCATCATTGACGATGTACATGGTGTCACGCACGAGCGCGATGCCCTCCCCTTTCTCGAACGGCAGATTCCACTGCGTGATGAGCGCACCTTGCAGATCGGTCTTCATGACCGTGCGAGATTCGTCACTGACGATCCAGTAACATTGTTCAGAGGCGACAAGCGCAATGTCCGAATAATCGGAGGCAAGCGAAAGCGGAATCTGTGAGATTCGTGTTCCGTTCGGGTGAGACACGATGATCATACCCGGCGCCTTCTCGTTGAGCGCATGCACACGTCCGTCGGGGGATACGGTCACGCCCTCGAGTCCGTTGTTCGGCAGCGTCGCCACATCCGCCGCGAACGACGAGAGGAAGCTTCCGCTGCGCGTGTAGAGCGAGACCAGCCGCAGGCGCTCTTCGACGATGTAGAGCGTGTCGCCCGTGGGCGACAGGGCCACGCCCTCCAGATCCGATCCCTGCGTGGGAATCCTGCCGAGCAGCCGCCCGCGCAGGTCGATCTCGCAGATGTCGGAGTGGTTGTCCGACACGACGTAAAAGCTGTTGCGCGCGGTGTTGTAGACGATGCCCGAGGGTTCGGGTGCGAAGGCCGCAAGCGAGTACTGCGCGATCTCCGTGAGCGTCTGCGTGACGGGAGGCACCACGACCGGCGCCTCCGGTTCGCTCCTGCCGCACGCGGCCAACGCCGCGCACAGCAGGAGCGGAAGGAAGGTGAGACGAGTCGTCATCGTGGGTCGGCTGCCTCAGGGCTTGTTCGTCGCGCCGCGGGTGATCGTGTTCGACAGAATCCAGTTCGTCGAGCCGTCGGGGATGCGGCTGAACGACTGCGTCTCCGACATGGCGCCGAACTGCACATGGTCGACGACTGCACCGCCCGTGTTCTCGAGCCAGACCTCGTCGCCGCCGCTCGAGAGCCCGAACTGATACGCTTCGCTGCCGTCGACGACGATCACGTACCATCCCTTGGCGGGAACCACGGCACCATCCGGGAAGGGCATCTTCGGCTTGGTCCCTGCATTGCCACCCGGATCGTAGATGTGATAGCCGGTCAGGGTCACGGGTGCATCGTTGGGATTGTAGATCTCGACCCAGTCGGGATCAGTCGCGATGCCGCGGGAATACGCCTCGTTGATGACGAGCGGCAGGACGCTGCCCCCCGACCCGTTCGACACACCCTTCGTCGGAAGCGTCAGCTTCGCCCAGTTCGCAGTGCCGTTCGGTATGCGGGCGTATGAGGTGTCGGTGCCGAGGGCGGGAATCGCCACGCTGTCGATGATCACGCCAGCCGCGTTCTCGAACCAGACGGTCTCGCCGCCGCTCGAGAGTCCGAAGCCCGATGCGTCGGCATCATCGACGGTGATCACGTAGAAGCCCATGCCGGCAAGCGAGGTGCCGGCGGGAATCGCCTTCTTCGGCTTCGTGCCCGCCTGGCCGCCACTGTCGTAGATGCGGTAGCCGCTGATGTCGACTGCCGCGGTGTTGGGATTGTAGACTTCGATCCAATCGGGAGTCGTGGCATCACCGCGTGAGTACACCTCGTTCATGACGACGGGCAGCAGCACGGGCGGTGCCGGTTTGTTGATGGACGGCTCGTCGCGATCGCAGGCCTGAATGAACACGGCGACAAGCACAAGCGGGAGAAGAGTGCGGAGTGGGGATTTCATGGTGGAGGTCCTTATGAGTTACAGGGAGACCTGGAAACGCATCTGCACGAAGCTGTGGTCGTCGTCGCCGTACAGGTTGCCCTTGCGGGTCGCGAACTCATCGAGGTCGACGATCGAGTAGTTCACCTGGATCTTGACGCTGGTGTTCGGATAGTAGTTCACACCGAGCATGAGCTGATTGACCTTGCCGCCGTACACACCGGTGGGATCGCGCTCGGTCGCACTCTTGTGCAGCGAGGCATCGTAGTCGTTCAGATCGGTGATCGTGTAGCGTGCCGCCAGCTCGAGCGCGCCCCAGCCATGTGTCGGCGCCTCGACCGGACCGATCTCGCCCTCGTCGGCATAGTAGTACCGCGTCTCACCTGTGAGCATGTATGCCGCCATCACGTAGCCGCCGCCGATGTTCGCCTGCGGCTTGCCGTACCAGCGGTTGATCGACGTGGCCATCACCTCGCTCTGCAGGTAGAAGGGACCGTACACATACATGAATTCCGCCCCGTAGCGCCAGTAGTTGTTCACGTCGGTGATGTCGCCGGTGTGCAGGTACTTCGGATTGAACACGTAGGACTCGGTGCGCGCACTGATTTCGATCGTGTTCGGTTTCAATTCGGAGGTCGCATCGGGAACCTTGTACGAGCCCGCTGCACCGATGTGCAGCACATGGCCGTCACGATTGATCGGCGCAATCGTTGCACGCAGGTTCGTCGAGAATCCTTCATCACGCTGCCCCTTGTCGATGCGCGTGCCCGCCTCGTGACCCATCACCGCACCGGTGATCTGCGCGAGCTCGGGAATCATGTAGCGGGCCTGGATGCCGATGCGGCGTCCCATGGGCAGGGCATTCGAGATCGACGAGCGCTCGAGAAAGGTCAGCAGGCGAGAACTGTTCAGGCGCTCCAGACCGAAGGGCTCCTTGAAGTGACCGACCTGCAGCGCGAGATTCCATCCTGGCGGCGTGTACTTGAGCCACATGTCCCGCAGCTCGTTCTGCTCCTTGGTGTCGACCTGTTCGCCGAAATCCATGTCGAATTCCGCCTCCCAGTACTTGTGCAGCTGGGCCTTCATCGCGAAGGTGAGGCGGCGGAAGTGCGCGCCGTTGCTCATCGCGTTCTTGTTCTCGAAGTACATCGCGCCGTCGATCTGGAGGCGCGAATCGAACCACCAGCGGAAGTCGCCGCTCTCGCTCTGGAAAACGAGCTTGCCGTTGCGGACCGCGGCCTTGATCGAGTCGGTCTGACTGCCGCCGGGAATGCGTGAATCCTGCGCCATCGCGTCGGTCGCGCATGCGAAGCCGATGAGGGCCACGACGACGGGAAACCATGCGGTGTGTTTCATGATGCACCTTTGCTTGTTATCGTTTGCGAAGTGAACCTCATCGCGCCTGCGTCGTGCGCACGCGCATCAGTTCCTCCAACTGTGTCTTGCGGAAAATCACGTCCTTGTCGCGCAGCTTGTCGCCTGTCATGCGCCACTGCATCGAATCGGAAAACAGGATCGCATCGAAGTCGATCTTGTGCGCGAACGTGCGTCCATTGTTGCGGCGGATCACCGCCAGCACGGTGTCGGCGTACGTGAGGGTGTCGAGCAGTGCGATCTTCCGCGCATCGATGCGGAAGCTGTCGACGACCGCATACCGGTAGATCAGGTTCAGATCCCTGTTCGCGAAGTCGCCGCGGGCGAGCAGCGCGTTCTTGAACGACTTCGCATTCGTGAACCTCGTCGCAGAAAGATCTGCAAGCGCCGTCGTATCGACGCGGTCGTCGGCCAGCCGCTGCATCACCGAGGGTGAAAGCTGGTAGGCACGGGGATCGATCACCTTCTGCTCGAACACGTTCTGCACGAAGTACAGCATCACGAACGAAAGCAGACCCGCGGCCACGGGAGCGATCACCCATGCCAGACTGATGCGCCCGAACACTTTGAAATCGACGGACTGTGGATCCTTCGCCAGCCCGACGCCTATCACGGCTCCGACGAAGCTCTGCGTCGCCGCCAGGGGCACGAGGGGAATCGTCGGGAGGCCGAGCGTGAGCAGCAGAGTCTCGAGTTCCTGCGACGTGAAGAGCAGCAGCACGATGAATTCGGCAAGCACCACTGCGAATCCCGTGATCGGCGAGATCTTGAACAGATCCTTGCCGACCGTTTCCATCACCTTGTGTCCGTATGTGCCGATGCCCAGCGCGATCGATAGACCGCCGAGCACGAACAGCAGTGTCGATCCGCTCAGCGCGAAGGGCTCGGTCAGCACCGTGTCGCCAAAGGGCGCCGCTGCCACGAACATGCCCATCACGTTCGCGATGTTGTTCGCACCCAGTGAGTACGCAGCAAGCGCGCCCACCACGATCAGCGCGATGCGTGTGTAGTTGTCGAGCGACAGCATGTGGATGCGCCACGTCAGCACCGTGCGCTTGATCAGCTTGAAGATGACGAATCCGAAGGCGCCGGCGATGAGCGGACTCACGAGCCATGTCGAGACGATCTTCGACAGCGCCGCCAGATCGGTCGGCGAACCGGTGAACACGTTCCACCCGATGATGGCACCGACAACCGCCTGCGATGTCGACACAGGCAGCTGCGCACGCGTCATCCACGTGACCGAGAGCGCGACCGCAAGCGCAACCGTGAAGCTGCCGGCAATCGCGTCGATACCACCGAGACTCGTGATTGTGTTCGTCGTACCCGCGCCGCTGAACACAGCGCCGAGCAGCACGAATACCCCGCCCACGAGGGCGGCGACACGGAATCGCACCATCTTCGACGACACGGCAGTGCCGAACAGCGTCACCGCGTTGTTCGCGCCGAGCGACCATCCCAGAAAGAGGCCGCTCGAAATGAAGAACCATGTCGAAATGTCGAACACTACTCGAAGCGCTTGATGGCGGCGATCGACAGCTGGTCGCAGGTATCCTCCGACTCTTCGGCGATGCGCTCGATGTGGAACGTGAAGTAGCGCTGGTGGATCTTCTGGCTCAACTCGAGCTCGTTGCGGAAGATCGTGCGCTTGATCTTTTCAGCGACCTTGTTGGTCTCCTTCTTGTAGAACTGCACCTTCGTCACATAGTCGCGCACCGCGTCGATGTTGCGGAAGTACGACCGCACGCCGCTCACGGTGTGCTCGAGGCATGCAACCGCATTCTCCGCAAGATCCAGAAACTCCTGCCGGAGTCCCGTGTCGATGGCGGGAATCTCGACCGAGAACTCGAGCAGCGTCTCGGTCGTGATGTTCAGCACCTTGTCGCAGCTCTCGAGCAGACCGAGCACGTCGCCCCGGGATTCCGGGATCAACGTGCGCGTGTACAGCTTGATCTCGATGTTGCGCCGCAGATCGTCGGCCTTGTTCTCGGTCGCGCGCAGATCGGTCAGATAACCCTCGAAACTCTCCAGCTGATGATCGAGATAGCACTTGATGCCCTGGCGGAACAGGAGTCCGCCGTTCACCACCAGATCGAGGTACTCGTCGATCTGCGCCTCGAGCTTCGAGGTGCTCTTGAAGAACATGGTCATGTGTGTCACTCCTCCGTGCGCATGTCTGGGAAACTCAGAAGATGCCGAAGACGCCGTGCGGCGTGATGCCGAGCACGCGGAACCAGGTCTCGCCCGCCACGATGACAAGCAGCCACGCAATCACCATCATCGTGAATCCGAAGCGGAACGTGTCGCCCATGCTGTAGTGGTCGGTCTCGTAGAGCAGCGCTGCGGGCTTGCTGTTGAACGGCAGCACGTACACATGCTCGATCATGAAGGCCACCGGCAGCGCAAGACTCAATACCTCGAATCCGAACCGGTTCGCCACGCCTATCGCGATGGGAATGAAGATCATCGCGCGCATGGTCTTCGACTGGAAGACGAGTGCGCTGAACACCATCACACCCGTCAGCAGCAGATACAGGACCCAGAAGTCCGTTGTCTCGCCGATGCCGAGATGATCGAAGAACGCGTTCACGCTGATCGCCGGCAGGTCGGTCACGTCGAGTCCCGCCCCCAGCGTATAGGCTCCCGCGCTGAACAGCATCAGATGCCAGGGGATGTCGACGTCGTTCCATTCGACGATGCCGTAGCGCGGTACGAGCGCGACGATCGCGCCGACAAAGGCCACGGCGGTGGGACTGATACCATGCAGACTGTCAGTCGCCCAGAACCCAAGGATCACGAGGAAAATGACCGCAGACTTGATCTCCTGCCCGGAGAGCGCGCCGAGCCGCCTGTATTCATCGCGCAGATGGTCCATGCCGCCCTCGATCTGCGGAAGCCTCTCCTCCGGACGCAGCGGGAAGTAGATGCGCATCGCCACCAGGTACCCGATGATCATGAGGCCGAGCATCACCGGCAGCTGCGCCAGCATCCAGTCCGCAAAGAACACCTCGCCCCCCACCGCACCAGTGATCAGCGCCACCGCGAGCAGGTTCGCACCGGATCCGGTCATGAACGCACCCGCACCGAGATTGATGTTCAGCAGGTTCTGCAGCACGATGCTGCGTCCGAAGTTGTTGCGCGTCGCACCGCCCTCCGCACCGTAGATCGCGGCGATCACCATGAAGATCGGCAGCAGGATCGCCGCCTTCGCTGTCGTGGCCGAGATGAACGCCGACAGTACCAGGTTGATCACGATGAATGTGATGAAGATCGTGCTCGTGCTCTTCCCGAAACGAAGGAGCAGCCACAGCGCGAAGCGCTTGGCGAGTCCTGTCGTCACGAGCATGCTCGCCAGCACGAACGACATGATGTTGAGCCACATCACGGGATGCCCGAGCTGCGCATACGCGGTCTTCTCCGTCAGCACACCCGTGAGTACGGTGGCGATGATCAGCATCAGCGAGGTCAGATAGTTCGGAATCGCCTGCGTCACCCAGAGAATGATCGACGCGAGAAAGATCGCGAGCATGAACTCGTTGTTGCGGATGAAACGGTCGAGACCGATCTCGCCGAGCACCTTCTGCGCGGCCTTCGCATGCACGTCGGCTTCCTGCAGCTGGGTCAGGAAGGGGATGTCGATGACGAAGGCGACGAGTACGAATGCGGCAACGGCGAGGGCGGGACCGACGATGGCAAGCCACCGTTCGATCGGTCCCTTCGCCCGTCTCGGAAGCCGTTCGATCCGATACTGCTGCATGTCGAGCGGATCATGAAGCGTCATGGCGTGGTCACTCCGTAGCGTGAATGGATCTGTGACACGGCACACTGCTACCAGCTCGTGAAGGGTTGTTTCATGAGCATGGAATTGTAGTAGCGTACGTCGCCGGTGACTTCCTCACCGAGCCAGGCGGGAGACTCGAATGCCTCGCCTTCCGAAGCCAGTTCGAGCTCGGCGAGAACGAGTCCCTCATTCTCACCATGGAACTCATCCACTTCAAACGTATGTGATCCGACGGTCACCAGGTGGCGTGTCTTGTCGATCACACCGGGTTCACAGATCTTCAGCAGCTCTTCGATTTCGTTGACCGGCACCTCGCGCTCCCATTCGTAGCGGCTGGCGCCCGAGGCGTTGCCGATGCCCTTGATGGTCAGGTAGCCCTTCTCGCCCTTGACGCGCACGCGCACAGTGCGCTCGGGCACCGACGAGAGGTAGCCCTGCACGATGCGCGTGGCCTTGTGTGCGAAGGGCTTGAAGTCGCCGGCGACGAGGAACTTGCGTTCGATTTCCGTGCTCATGATCGCTCCTTATTTCATGCCGACGAGGTTCTTGAGTCCCCGCAGATAGTTGATGTTCGGAAACATGTCGAGCTCGAGCATGCGCACGGTCTCGATCACCTTTGCGGGATCCTCCATCTCGACGGCGGCGGTGCGGATCCACGTGTCGTCGACTTTCACGTCGGCGATCTCGACGATGCAGTCGTTGATCGTGAAGCCGGTGCGCTTCTTGAAGACGTTCACGGCCTTGAGCAGCTTCGAAGGACGGATGAGCTCGTCGATGTACTGGTCGAAGGTGTACTCGGCGCGCGTGAAGACCGGAGCGCTGACGCGAAAGCAGGAGAAGACGCGTTCGATCTCGGGCACGGGCAGCGGAAAGGCGCCCTTCATGATCGGCATCCACAGCTCCAGCCGGTCTTCGTTGACCTGCTGCAGCGTCTTGATGTCCATCAATCCGTCGCGCACCTTGGTATTGTCCATGCTCACTTCCGAGAGGATATAGATCTCGGCGCTCTCGCGCGTCTTGCCCTCGGGGTGCTGGCGGATGTTCTGTTCGGCTTGACGCAGGTCGTCGGTGAAGGTTCTCCATTCCCAGCGCGGAATGATGTCGGACATGGGCGCTCCTGTGAGATTGAGTGTGATCGGGGTGACGGATGGCAATATGAAAAAGAGGGCAATTCTCATGCCATGGATGGCGTCTTTTTTTCGCACTATTCACGCAATTCTCATGGAAATCGTACCTTGTGACGACGAATGGTCGTCATTGCGACGATTTTTCGTCGTCACGATCCGGAGAGGACATGCAGTTGACGCGTCCCATGTTGTTCGGCGCCACGGCACTCGCGCTGTTCGCGGTACTGTTCACGTGGTACTTCTATCGCTTCGCCCTCGACATTGGCGGCGCGGTTCCGGTCGCACGAGAGGAGCAGGTCCTCGACACGGCATCCCTGCGCAAGCCCGTGGTGTACGTCAGCGTCATCTCCCGCTACCCACCGAACGTGATCAGCAGCGGCTATCAGCCGATGCTCGACTACATGACCCACCGTTCGCCCTACCGCTTCGAGCTGAAGCTCTGCGCCGAATACGGACAGGCCGTCGACATGCTGCTGCGCGGCGAGGTCGCCGCCGCATTTCTGGGATCCTACCTCTACATCACCGCCCGTCGTGATCACGGGGTGCTTCCGATTCTCAAGCCACTCAACAGCACGGGCGCACCCTTCTCCCGCTCTGCCTGTTCACGAGTACGTCCAGCGACATCCACGACATCCGCGCGCTGCGCGGCCGACGGCTCGCGCTCCCGAGCGAGGAGTCGTACAGTGCGAACTGGCTGCTGCGGCGCGTGTTCGCGCGGTACGGTATGGGGGTGGGGGATCTGGCCGCAGTCGCGCACTTCCCGCACCACCAGCGGGTGATTCAACAGGTGACCGGCGGCGCGTTCGACGCCGGAGTGACCCGCGAGCATCTACTGGGAAACATCCGCGACCGCAGCGTGCGGGTGCTGCTGTATTCGGAGCCCTTTCCCACGAGTCCGATCGTCGTGGCGCGCACGCACGACACCTCCATCACGCAGGCGATTCGCGATGTCCTGCTCTCGCTGCCGCGCGATGCGAGGGCACGCGCGGCCGTGACACGCGGATGGGATCATGAATTCGTGCACGGGTTCGTCGAGGCACACGACGCCGACTACGACGTTGTGCGAGAGATCGTCGACCGATGAGGACGCCATGCTGAACATCCGCACCCGCATCAAGACGCGCATCCTCTCGGTGACCGGCACGGTGATCGTGCTGCTCATGCTGTTGATCTCGTTCGTGCTGCTGATCAAGTGGCGCGAGCTGATCATTACGAGCGAGTCGGAGAGCGCACTCTCGATCACGCGCACCTTCTCGGTGTCGGTGATCGACGCGATCATCTTCGAGGAGCAGTCGCTCTACCGGAAGGAGAACGTGCTGGAGACCTACGTACAGAACTTCATGACGAGGCTCGGCACCGTGCACTATGTAGTGATCGCCGACAGCACCGACGCCCCGATCGTGCAGGTGAGCAACGATGCTGCATGGGATCCCTCGCGACCGCTGGTGGATGCAACGACGGCAGAGCGTGGCGATGCGCTCGCGATGGATGCTGGACCTGCAGTGCACATCATCGAGCACGCGGCATTCGGCTGGACGATGGAAGTGCACCAGCCGCTCGTGTTCTTCGGCACCCGCTGGGGCACGGTCGTGATCGGCTTCGACGCACAGCCGATCCGTGATGAGATCCGCAGTGTCTTCATCCTGCTGCTGGTGTCGACGGTGGTGATCACCACGGTCGTGCTTGTGATTTTGTTTCTCTTGATCAACAGGATGACGCGGTCGATCGAGGAACTCGTCCGTGCCATCGACTCGATCGACTTCCGCTCGACGGCGCGCGTTGATCTGGCGGCGCGTGAGGATGAGATCGGCTACTTCTTCCATCACTTTTCCCTGCTGCAGGATCGCGTCGAGGCGGCACGGCGCGATCTGGAGATGGCGCAGCGCCAGATCTACCAGGCCGAGAAGCTCGCCTCGATCGGGCGGCTCGCCGCAGGGGTCGCGCATCAGGTCAACAATCCCCTCAACGGCATCAAGTCCTGTCTCTATGCGATCGAGCGCGCGCCCGGCAACACGGAGCGCACGGCCGAATACCTGCAGCTGATCGGGGAGGGCATCGACGACATCGAGACGGTCGTGCGCAAGCTGCTCGGCTTCGCGCGGCAGCAGTCCACCAGCGAGTCGCGCATCAGTATCAACGAGGCGATTGGCAAGGTGCTCTCGCTCTTCGAGCTGCGCCTGAAGGAGAAGAACATCGAGGTGCGCACCGCGCTCGACGAGGCCGTGCACCCGGTGCGCATCGACTCGCACCTGTTCCAGGAGGTGGTGATGAACCTCGTGCTGAACAGTTATGATGCGATCGAACGCGATGGCGTGATTGCGATCACGACGGGCAATGTCGACGCGTCGACGGTGTTGATGGAGATCCGCGATACCGGTACGGGCATTGAGCCTGCCGTCCTCGCGCACATCTTCGATCCTTTCTTCACGACAAAGGATGTGGGCACGGGCACGGGACTTGGCCTTTCTGTCTGCATGGGCATCATCGAATCACATGGCGGACACATCGACGTGGTGAGTCGTCCTCACACGGAGACTATGTTCCGCATCACCCTCCCCCGCGATGAAGACGAAACTCCTGATTATTGAAGACGAGAAGATCACGCGCCGCTCGCTGGCAGACATCCTGACCGGTGAGGGCTATGAGGTGTTGACGGCCGAAGACGGCGAGGCCGGCTTGGCGCTGTATCGCGCAGAGCATCCCGCGATCGTGATCACCGATCTGCGGCTGCCGCGGCTCAACGGGATCGAGGTGCTCTCGACGGTGCTCGGCGAGGACCCCGGCTGCCGGGTGATTCTCATGACCGCGCACGCGAGCATCGATACCGCAGTGCAGTCGCTGAAGATCGGTGCCTTCGACTATCTGACAAAACCCTTCTCGCCCGAAAAGCTCATCTCGATTCTGCGCAACATCCGTCAGCTCGACACGGCGCTGAGCGAGAACGCGGAGCTGCGTCATCGGATCGAGCTGCTCGAGGATCGTTCGATCATCGGTGCATCGGAGGGCATGACGCGTCTGGTGGCAACGATCCGCCAGATCGCGCAGAACGATTCGACCGTGTTGATCGAAGGTGAGAGCGGGACGGGCAAGGAACTCGTGGCGCGCGCGCTGCACAAGTCGAGCGCGAGGAGGGGAGGTCCCTTTGTCGCGGTAAGCGTCTCGAGCATGCCCGAATCCATTCTCGAGAGCGAACTCTTCGGGCATGAGAAGGGTGCGTTCACGGGTGCGATCCGTCAGCACATCGGCTACTTCGAGCGCGCGGGGGGCGGCATCCTCTTCATCGACGACGTCGACGACGTACCGCTCGCGATGCAGGTCAAGCTGCTGCGTGTGATTCAGGAGCGGGAGATCACGCATGTGGGCGGCACGCACAGCCTCGGCATCGACGTGCGCATCGTATGCGCGACGAAAGTCGATCTGCGCCGGATGGTCGACAACGGCAGCTTCCGCGAGGATCTCTATTACCGGCTCAACATCATTCCCCTGCGCATCCCGCCCCTGCGGGAGCGGAAAGAAGACATCCCCCTGCTTGTGGAGCATTTCTTCCGCAAGCACCACGCCGAAGACAAGATCATGCTTGTGACGCGTGACATTCACGCGGCGTTGCAGCGCTACGACTGGCCGGGTAACGTGCGTGAATTGGAGAACATCGTCGAGCGGATGATCGCGCTGTCGTTCAGCGGCGCGATCGACGTCTCGGTGCTGGATCTCGACGAGCGCGGGCGGCGGCGTGCTGCGGGTGCGGACGACTTCAGCAGGCACGACTCGCTCGAGGCGTACATCCAAACGAAGGAGGCGCAGATGATCGAGTGGGCGCTGGCGCAGTGCGGCAACAGCGTCACCGACGCCGCGCGGCTGTTGCGCCTTCCCCGCACCACCCTCGCCAGCAAAATCTCCCGCCTGCTGTAGAAAGGTCGGTGGACGCCCTCGTCCATCAGTGATGGGCGTTGCGCCAACCGAACGGTCGGTGGACGCCTTCGTCCACCACACACCGGAGCGCGGACGCCGTCAGCGGCGGGTGAGGGTCACGACGAACCACTCCTTGTAGGGCGTCGGCTGCTCGCCGTCGCCACCGCGCATGCCGCCGCCGGGACCCATTCCCCCACCGTGCCTGCCACCACCCGGATATCCACCACCACCCGGATATCCACCACCGCCCGGATACCCGCCGCGTCCCCCGCGCTCCATGCCCTCGCCCTCGCCCTGCGCGGGTCGCTTGCGCGCGAACGAGCCCGTCTCGATGCCGATGCCAAGGGATCCCTCACCCACATCGATCCCGAAGGGATGCACGGTGCTGTGCCGCAGCGGCACCCGCAGTTCGTACACCAGCAGATCCTGCGCCCGCTCGAGCCGCACCTCCACGCCCCGCGCTTCGACTGTCGACATGGTCGCACCCTCGTCGGAGCCGTCGTAGAGAAACGTGACCGTCGTCCTGCGTGCATCCTGCGGCAGACCATCCTCGTCGTCCTGACGCCGTTCCCGCATCGGCATCTCCTGCGCACGGCCGTCGACCGGCATCGGCGGCATGGCGGCGAAGCGCACGCCGAAGCGCTTCTCCCTGCCACCGGCCGGATCGAACCACACGGTCAGGGGACCCCGGAACCGCGAACGGATCACATCGGTCCGACCCGATATGAGGACGAGATAGAGCGAGGTCGCATCGTTGCGCACGCCGACCCGCACGTCGCTTTCGAGCGTCACCAGCGGAAGCCCCCGCCAGTCGTCTGCATCACCATCGACAACCACCGCCGTCTCTGTCCATCCACTCTGAAGCGTGGCAGGACCACCGCATCCCGCAATCACAACCAGCAGCACTCCCACGATGAGAAACACGTTTTTCACATCCGATCTCCTTGTCCGGTCAAGATACATTTGACACACGAAGATCGTCAAGGTTCATCTTCAGAGAGGGACTCGACTTCCGCGGCGGTCGCTGGACCACCATCTACGGAGGCGCCTGCTCGCACATCACCCTCCTCGACTGCGCCATCGGCTACGGCCTCTCCGGCCTCACCCTCACCAGTGCCGACACAGCGGCTTCCGCACATCACGTGATCGTGGAGCAGTGCATCTTCGATTCGGGCATGAACTTCCGCTATGGTCTCAGTTCCCTCGGCTCCGTGCCCGGCCTCGAGACATCCACCCGCGGCAGCGAAGACGCCATCCACTTCGGACACGCCGTGCACGACTGCACCGTGCGCTGGTCGAACTTCACCGGGTGGGGACACATCGGCATCAACTGCTACGCCCCCGACAGCACGCGCCGCGGCGTGCATGACAACCTCTTCTACCGTGAGGACGGCACCGCGCGCGTGCGCCACTACGGCACGCTACGCAACGTGGCAGACCTCGCCCTCCACAGCGGAAGCCACGGCAACCTGTTCACCAGCAATATCGAAGCCGATCCCTGGCTGCAGGATCTCAGGCGCCGCAACCACCGTCCCTACCGCTTGTCGCCCTGCATCGACGATCATCGCCGCGGGACTGCTCGTACTGGAATGACGCACGGCTGTGCGCAGGCGGCACGCCATGATAAAAGCACATACCAATCCGATAATACGTACATTGCCATCGATTGCATTGTACGTCTCACATTCTGCCAACCCGGCACCCACTCGACGCTCGTAGTCGCGTGCGGGTTTTCATACACTGTTCAACGAACGTTTGGAGTGAGTCATGAAACACCTCACTATCATCACGGCGCTCGCAGCACTCCTTCTCTGGGCTGTCCCCCCCGTTCAGGCGCAGTATGTCGATCAGGACTTCGGGTGCGGTTTCAGCCTCGGCGCAACGCATGGACTGACCGAGCAGAACAACGGCGCCTTCACGGCCATCGGTCGCGCGTACCTTCGCCATGGTCTCATGCGTCACCTGACCGGCGAACTCAACCTCGCAACGGGAACCGTCAGGGGGAGGGATTTCCGAGCGAAGATCAATCCCATCGAAGCGCGGCTACTCTTCAGTCCGTTCGATCTCTCGTCGTTCAACATCTACGCCTATGCCGGTGCGGGCGTCATGCACCACCGCTACTTCGACACACGTCGCGACGAGCAGTTGCACCGAGACGAGGGCAACTGGATGGGCGTGATTCCCGTCGGACTCGGCATGCAGCTGCGCCTCGACGAGCACGTGAATTTCGAGGTCATCGGCGGATACACGCACGGTCTGGCCGACAACCTCAATCGTCTCGAGGGCGGACCCACCGACGCCTATTGGCACCTGAGTTTCGGTCTGACGTGGATCGAGGCGGGCGACAGCGACAGCGACAAGGACGGCCTCACCTCGCGTGAGGAACGCGAACTCGGAACAGACCCCGGCAATCCCGACACCGATGGCGACGGACTGATGGACGGCACGGAGGTGCGCACGCACAAAACCGATCCGTTGGTCGCCGACAGCGACCGCGATCTGCTGTCAGACGGTGAGGAAGTCAATGTGCACAACACCCACCCGCTGAGGGCCGACACCGACGACGACGGTCTCGGCGACGGTGCGGAAGTGCAGCAGCACAAGACCGATCCCCGAAAGGCCGACACCGACGACGACGGTCTCAAGGATGGCGAGGAGGTCACCACGACGCTCACCAATCCCCTCAAGGCCGATACCGACAACGACGGACTGAAGGACGGTGCCGAAGTGCGCACCTACAAGACCGATCCCGTCAAGCCCGACACCGACGGAGACACCCTCGGCGACGGCGACGAGGTGAACAAGTACGGCAGCAATCCTCTCATGCTCGACAGCGACGGCGACACGCTCAACGACGACGTCGAGGTGAACACGCATCGCACCAAGCCCGGCGTGGCCGACACCGACGGTGGATCGGTCGACGACGGCGCCGAAGTGAAGCGCGGCACCGATCCCCTCGACCGCAAGGACGATGTGCAGCTCAAGGCCGAGGTCGGCAAGGCGCTCGTACTCGAGGGAATCGTCTTCAACACCGGCAGCGCAGAGATCCTGCCCGCCAGCGAAGACATTCTGCAGCAGGCCTACAACACACTGCGATTCAACCCTGACATCATCGTTCAGATCACAGGCCACACCGACAGCCGCGGCTCAAAGGCAAAGAACATGAAGCTGTCCGACAACCGCGCGAAGTCCGTCCGTGACTGGCTGGTTGCGAAGGGCATCGATGCTGCGCGCCTGAGTGCGAAGGGCTTCGGACCCGATCGTCCCGCCGCATCGAACGACACGGAGGAGGGACGCCAGAAGAACCGCCGCATCGAATTCGTGCGCACACGGTAACAAACTGCACACACATCCGTACAAGCACGACCCGGGACCTCCCGGGTCGTGCTTTGTTGCGTCCTGCGTCCCGGACGATTTCAGCCGGTCGGTCATTTGTACCCATGCGGACCTGAAATTCCTTCTTACATTTGCGCGAGAGTATCCATTCCCAACACAGGCGGAGCATGAAGCTTCCATCGATTGAACACATCGTCGGCGAGGCCGGCCGGACCGTGCGGCGCTTTCCCGTCGCGCTGCTCGTCGCACTCGTCGGCACCATCACATCCCTCATCCTCATCGACACGTCAGACGGCACACAACCGCTCGCGCTGTACAACGTGCTCTTCGCCTGCGTGCTCGGATTTCCCCTGTTCCTCGCGCTGGCCGTTTCGACAGAAGCGTACCCATGCAGTACCCGCACCTCGGCACTCGCACACACCGTGGTGCTCGTGGCACTCGCCCTCTATGCGTGTTCGCTGCCGGGAGACATTCCCAATGCACCCGAGATGCACGGAGCGCGACTGGCGCTGCTCTCGATCGCCGCATGGCTCGCCGTCGTGGTGCTGCCCTGGCTACGAACGGGCAGGCATCACGGCTTCTGGCAATTCGCACGCGCGCTTGTCATGCGCGCGCTCGCAACCGCTCTGTTCACGGGCGTGCTGTATGCAGGACTCGCCTTCGCCCTCGCTGCACTCGAGAACCTCTTCGGCATCGAGATCCGCGGCCAGCGCTACGGAGAGCTCGGCGCGTTTCTCGTCGGGATCTTCGCCACATGGTTCTTCGCCGCCGGCGTGCCACGCGACCTCGACGCGCTCGATGGAGAAATCGAATTTCCCCGCGGACTCAAGATCTTCGCACAGTACATCGTGCTGCCCATTGCACTGGTGTATCTGGTGATTCTCTATGCCTACCTCGGAAAGGTGCTCATCGAGTGGGACTGGCCGCGCGGATGGGTGACCGGGCTCGTGCTCGGCTTCGCCGCGACAGGCAGCTTCTCGCTGCTGCTACTCTTCCCCCTGCGCGAACTGCCCGGCTCGCAGTGGCTGCAGCGAGCCTCACGCTGGTATCACGTGCTGATGCTGCCGCCTGTGGTCATGATGTTTCTCGCCCTATTCTACCGCATCGGCGACTATGGCATCACCGAACCGCGATATCTCGCCGTCGCCCTCGGCGTGTGGATCGTGATCATGAGCGTGTACGGACTGCTTCGCCGCGGACCCGGCATCAAGGCATTCGCCGTGGTGCTCGCCGTGATGGCGCTCGCCGCGAGCTACGGTCCGTGGAGCGCCTTCGACGTCTCGCGCGCAAGCCAGGTCGGACGCCTGCACGAACTGCTCGCGCGCAACAACCTGCTCGTCGACGGTACCGTGCACAAGACCGCAGCCGCGGTGCCCGAACTCGACGTGCGCGACATCAGTTCGGTGCTCTCGTACCTGCGTTCAACGCATGGGTATGAAGCGATCGAGTCCTGGTTCGACGCGCCCCTGCGCAAGGATGGATCCGATCAGTTCATCGAACCGAACGACGTCGCCGCCCTCATCGGCATCGAGTATGTGCGCAGCTGGGTGTCGGCCGAGGGCACGGAGATCAGCTTCCGCGCGAACCGCGATGCGGCCAGCGATGTCGCCGGCTACGATCATCTGCTGCCCTCGCAGACGTTGTCGCAGTTCCTTTCCGAACGCAACTACAAGAGCGCCGGCATCACGCTGCGCGCGAGCGGCGATTTCGGAACCCTCACCGTCCTGCGCAGCGAGGCCGATCGCGCCGTCGACTCCGTGCAGGTCGACATGCGTGCGCTCGCCGAGCGCCTCGTGCGCGAGTACGCGTCGCGCAACGTCGACGATGTGCCCCTCGATGCCATGACCGTCGACGCCTCGACGCCCACCTTCGGCGTGCGCGTCATCGTGCGCATCTTGGAGGCCCGCCGTGAAGGCGGCGCGACCATGCCGCGTTCCTACAATCTTGACGTGCTCACCCGCACCCTTCCTGCAATGACAGCACCATTGACTTCGACACCGGGTGCTCCACCTGCGCAGTAATCCTGCGCAGTCCCCTATAGCAACACACGCCGCCGCATCAACTGCGACGGCGTGTGTGCATGGGACCGCAACTCCCTTGGCGTTACGTCTTCTGTACCGGACATGTGCTCATGCCGAACAGCGAGTAGAGCGGACAGCTCTTCATCGCGGCGGTGGCGAGCAGTATCACCCCCGCAAGGCCGATCCAGCGAATCGAACCCTCAAGCACAAAGACGAGAATGAGCAGCGCAAGGCCGAGCACGATGCGAATCATGCGATCTGCAGAACCGACGTTTTCCTTCAAGGTAAACCTCCATGGGTGTACGAGTGATGGTGCATTCATGAACAATGATGAGATGCAGCAGATCGCGCATCGATCCATGTCGGAATACTCCTGTCCCACGGGGTGCTTTGGGTTCCGGTGATCGACACTGGCCACCTACGATCACTGCGCCAGTGAGAGGACTCTTGTGATCAGGCGAGCAGACCCGGATTCAGCTTCTCGCTTTTCTTTTCGCGTTTGGTCGCCTTTTTTTCCTTCATCGTTTTCGCAGGAGACTTCTTGGAACTCTTTTTGGTGTTCTGACTTTTACTCATGACTGTTCCTCGTGGGATTGGGTTTCAAGCCAGGCGAGCATCTGCGTGATGCTCCCCGTGGCCAGGGCAACGCTGGTATCAGCGGCGCCGTAATAGACATGCAACGTGTCTGCGTCGGCAGCGAGCGTCCATCCACACGGGAAGACCACATTGCCGACATCTCCCTGCATTTCGTATGAGGCTTCGGGTCCAAACATCCACTCTTCGCCGCGCCGCAGACACAGTTCAGGTGTGTGCAGATCGAACAGGGCAAGTCCGAGTCTGTAGAGACAGCCCGACGCGTTGTGCTTGACGCCGTGATAGATCACCAGCCACCCCTGATTCGTCTCGATGGGCGGTGGTGAGAGTCCGATCTTGTTCGCGTCCCACCAGCCGCCGCGACGCGCCTCGAGCATGAGTTTGTGACTGCCCCAGTGTCGAAGATCGGACGAATAGGAAATCCAGATGTGCGCCCCGACGTCGCTGACTGGGCGATGAATCAACGCCCAGTGCTCGCCAATACGGTGCGGAAGCAGTGCAGCATCCTTGTCTTCGGGTGACATGATGACGCCAAACCGCTCGAAGGTGCGGAAGTCCTCGGTCAGCGCAAGCGCGACACCGGGACCATCGCGCGCATACGCGGTGTAGACCACTGCATATTTTTGCAGTTCGGGCACATACGTGATGCGGGGATCCTCGATCCCATACAATTCCTCAGGGTAATGCTCCGGATCAGGCACGAAGGTGGGTTCACTGTCGACGACCCAGTCATCGACACCATTGTTCGAACGCGCTGCGCAGAGATGCGACAGTCCCCGGCGATCCTCCACACGACACAGCAGAAGCGTCGTCCCGTCGGGCAGCAGAGTAGCTGCGGGATTGAACACACTGTGGACAGGATACGGCCAGTCTGCAGCGGAAAGGATGGGGTTGTGCTTGTGTCGATGAAGCAGCTCCGGGTGGAAGTGGTTCATGACGGCACCTCGGTGTGCTTTGGCGTGTTTTCCTCCACGCGCAGCTCCAGGAGCGACTGCAGGAACGCGAGGGTCGATTCCGCACCCTGATTTTCATTCGCACGATCGGAGTGGAGTCCGTCGCGGCATCCCCCAGTGCTCGGATCGTACATCGGTGCGTTGAGATCGTTGCGACCGAGGAACCACTCGAAGGCGCGCCGCGCCTCCTTGCGCCACCGGGTGTCACCGGTCAGCCGGTATGCCTCGAGACACGCCGAGACCGTCGCCTGCGCTTCCACGGGCTGCTGGTCGAAGCGTGCACGGTCTCCCTTGCGTGTGCAGAAACCGTTGGTGCCGATCGGAACGAAGTGACGCGAGACCTCGTCTGAGCGCTGCATGCCGACAAGCCAGGTGAGCGACTCGCGACCCGCCTCGGCCATGGCTGCGTTGGGGATCGTCTTTCCGCACAGGAGCAGGGCATGCGGTAATGCCGCATTGCAGTAGGTCAGATCGGATTCGAACCAGTGCCACTCGTCGGTGCGGGATCGCTGGTAGAGGCCGAGCAGCCGTGTACCGAGTTCCTCGCAGACATCGGCGGCCCGCCTGTCGCCGGAATAGCGCTGGAGATATTCGTGAATGCCGAGCAGTGCGAAGGCCCAGGCTCGAGGACTCGTCGTCTGCAGGATGGCCGGCAGAGCCCGTTCAAACACATGGCCCGCCATGCTCTGCAGGGAGGTCGTGTTCGATCGGCCGAGCACGGCACCCAGCGCCCAGAGGGCGCGTCCATGACTGTCGTCGGATCCGCCGTCCTCCAACCAGTTTCGTTGGTAATCCATGAAGTTCCGGAAGCGGCCGGTCTCGGCATTGAACGCATACCAGAGGAAGGCGAGATAGCGTGATGCCAGCTCGAGGGCCTCGTTGTTGCTGAGCGCTTCGAGCAGTGCGCTCACCATGAGGGCGCGCGCGTTGTCGTCGGTCGTGTAGCCCTCCGAGTAATTCGGAACGGTGAATACGGCATGCTGCAGCATGCCGGTCTCGTCGGTCATGTGACGGAGATGGTCGAGCTTCAGCGGGGGGAGCTCGCCGGGATGCTTCTCGAGCACGCGGGCGGCGAAGCCATCGGGAACGAAATGCCGGCGCTCGGCACGCGCGCGTTCGAAGCTCTCCATGTAGCGGTGCGCAACTTCGGACCAGATCATCGTACGCCCGTACATGTACGCGCGCTTCCGCATGGCGTGTCGCTTTGCCTCGTGATCCAGCAGATCGATCACGTGTTCGGCCATGGCCGCAGGATCGCGGAAGGGTGTCAGCACGCCACGACCATCCGCCAGCAGCTCCTCTGCATGCCAATATGGCGTGGAGATGACGGCCTTGCCAGCGCCGACGGTATAGGCGAGCGTGCCCGAGACGATCTGCTGCGGATTGAGATACGGTGTGATGTAGATGTCGGCTGCGGCAATGAACTTGTTGAGCTCCTCGAGGCTGACGAAGCGATTGTAGAAGATCACGTTGGCCTCGACGCCCTTCTCCTGCGCAAGCCATTGCAGCGACAGGCGGTAAGTCTCGCCCTCGTGCTGAATCACATGGGGATGCGTGGCGCCGAGTATCAGATACACCACGTTGGGGTAGCGCTCGACGACGGCGGGCAACGCCGCGACAACCGTCTCGATGCCTTTGTTGGCCGAGAGGAGCCCGAAGCTGAGCAGCACGATCTTGCCCTCGATGCCGAACAGATCCTTGTGGAAACTGGGGTCGATGAACGGCACGTCGGGGATCCCATGCGGAACGATGTCGATCTTGTCGCGCGAAACCTGATAGATCTCGTGGAGGTAGTCTGCGCCGCGTTCACTCATGACGATCAGTCGGTCTGAGAGCGCGGCGGTGGATTCGAGCACGCGCCGCTGATCCGGATCGGGTTCGCGAAGGATGGTGTGCAGCGTGGTCACGATGGGCATGCGCAGCTCGCGCAGTAGCTCGAGGATGTGCCCTCCGGCGCGTCCGCCGAAGATGCCGTACTCGAACTGCAGATTGACCATGTCAACGTTGTTGATGTTCAGAAAGTCTGCTGCACGGCGATAGGATTCGATGTCCTTCTCGGCGAGTTCGAAGCGCACCCGCGACGGATAGGCATACCCTTCGTCGGTGTCGTTGACCGGCAGCGCAATGCATGTCGTGTCGGCGTACACACCCGCGACCGCTTCGCACAGATCGGTAGTGAATGTGGCGATGCCGCATTGACGCGGGACGTAGTTGCCGATGAAGGCAATACGATTGATGACTGAATGCGCAGGACGATAGTCCATGTCGGTACTCCTTGCTTTCCCTGGTTGCCGCCCGAACGTGTCCCTTGTTGCAGCACGAGTGGATGCACCGCGCACGGGACGCGGTACATTGCATTTTTATTGGAAATTATTATCTAATATATCATAATATATGCCACAACCAACCAGAGGCGCCCGCGGCGCCTCTGGTTCGAACGATGTGACTGCGTGCGGGGAGATTCAGGCTTCGCCGTGCGACGTCTCGGCTGTGAACGCCGGCGTGCAGAACGACCAGTACTCGGCGGGGCGACCGAAGGGATTGCTGTAGCGCACGCGCACACCGCGCGGTATGAAGATGCTCTCACCTGCCTTGACCTCCACGACCTCGTCGGCGAAGTGCACGCGCAGGCGTCCCGCAATCATGATCGTGATTTCATCGAAGTCCGGTGTCTGCGCCGGTTCGCTCCACGCCTCGGGTGCGATCATATGTGCGATACTGTAGTCGCCCGCCTGCTCACTGGCCCGACCGAAATGCTCTTCGATGCGCTTGCCGTCGCTGGTCGGAACGATGAAGGGACGGCGCTGCACGATGTACTCTGCCATGGGATTCACTCATGTGTGACGAGAATGGGATGCTGCGTGCCGCCATGATCATGTGCGACACGCAGAATGTACACTCCCGTCGGCAGATCCGCACCATCCAGCGGAAGCCACCGTACGCCGGACTCCATCACACCCGCATGCAGCAGACGCATGTCGCGACCCAGCAGATCATGCAGCGACACGCGCACCGACTGCGCGTGCGGCATCTGCAGCCGAACCAGTGCACGGCCACGCACGGGATGCGGTGCGACATCGACTATGATGTCGCGCGCCACCGCAGCGGGAGCGGCGACAGCCGTCGGCGACGACGTCGGCAGGTGGATGTACCGGGGCTTCCGCATCTCGGTGCGGTACTGCCCGGTGACATACGCGCTGTTCTGGATGCGTGCATCCCCCCATCCCGGATACGCGCGATCCGGCCAGTTCGCATTGATGTAGCTGTAGCCCTTGATCTCGGGATGCGCGGCGATGAACTCCCAGAATTTCGCGAACCACGCATTCCAGTCAGCGACACCGTCGGCGGCGTCCGCGCTGATGTTGATGCCTTTGGCGGACGTCTCGCTCATGTACACGGGCTTGCCGTGTGCGCGGGCCATCGCAAGAAAGCGCTCGCTCTTGCCCTTGCGCGAGATGCCGCTGCGCGACGAGTCGGGGGCCGCGAGGTCGAAGTCGTCGGCGTTGAAGAGATCGAGACCGAACCAGTCCACATACGCATCGCCGGGATACCAGAGCGTGCCGCGCGCATCGACGCTATCGAAGTCGTTGGCTGCGGCGGGATAGTAGCACCAGATGGTCGCAACGCTGTCGCGGAATCCCCGCGCCGCGAACATGTCGGTGATCTTGCGGAACATGGTCACGTAGTGATGCGGCGTGTAACCGCCGCCGTTCCATCCGTCCCCCGCGCCGTTGAACTCGCCGCCGATGCGTAGAAACATGCGCCGACCATACGCCTTCGAGAGCGTGATGATCGAGTCGATGATCGCGTCGTACTGCGTCGAGGTGGCGATCACGGTGTCGGTGGCGACGTCGCTTACAAGAAAGAGACTGAGTTCGGGGATGAAGCCGATCGCGTCGGCCTGCGCGTAAAATCCCGCCAGCTGCCGCAGCGAGGCGGCAGCACCGCGCGTGCCGGGGATGCTGAAGAAGAGTCCCCGCACCGCCGGTTGAATCGTCGAATCTCCGAGCGCGGTGAGATACGCCTCGATGGGATCACCCGCATCGAAGGTCATGGTCTGCACACCGTGATACACACGACCGTCGGCGGGCTCGAGCAGGGCGCGCGTCTGCGCGGGACTGTGCAGCTGCGGCAGCAGAATGAGAAGGAGGAATGGAAGGTAGATGGCGTGACGTGTCATCGGTGCGTCCTGTATGGTGGCCGGAAAGGCGGGCGGCTTCCGCACGCGAAGTGCGGAAGCCGCATTAGGAAATGACACCGATGGGAGCGGGTGTGTTTCATCCCGCATCCTCACACATCGTGGCTATTTGATGTCGACAGAGGTCGTGGGACTGAGCCTCGAGGAGGCGCCGCTACGGGAGACGACTTTGACCGCATACTGGTAGGACCCGGCTCCGCGAAGCCCGCGGTCGGTGAAGGTCACGGTGCGGGGATCGTCGACCACCGCGTAGCTGCGGAGTCCCGACTGGTTGATCGAACGGTAGACGATGAAGCGGAGTCCGTCGGCCGGACGATCCCACGACCAGCGGAGCTCGTTCACCTTCTTGTCGGCATCGTATCGGGCGGTGACGTCGCGCACGTCGGGCAGAACGCCCGTGTCGTAGGCGCGCGCGAGTACGCTGGTCGACATGTCGGAACGGTTGCCGGCGCTGTCGACCGCCATCATCGCGTATTCGAAGGTGACGTTCCTGCGGACATCCGTGTCGGTCACCGAGGTCGCGAAGACGCCAACGCGCGTCGGTGTACCCCAGGCGTCGGAACCAGGCATGCGCTTGTACAACAGATGTGTTTCGACGTCGTCGCTCCCGCCGGGCGCGAACACGATGGTCACCGAGCTGTCGGTCACGTCTACATCGGTGATGACCGGCGCTGCAGGCGGAACGATGTCGGGCCGGCGCACGGTGAGCATCTCCGATACCTCGCTCTCGTTGAAGTGGAAGTCGAGCGCGGTTGCGCGATAGTACACGCTGCGGGTCAGCGACCGTACGGCGACGGTGTCGTAGATGACGGTGTCGCGCGCGGCCGACACTCCGTCGTCACCGAACCACTCGATCACCGACGAGAACTCGTGCTCGGGTGCATTGGCGCGAAGGATGCGGTACCCCATCGCATCACGCTCGCGGCTGGCGGCGAGCGTGAGACGCACGACGCCGTTCGTGTCCATCACGCCGCTGATCCACACGGGGGGTGCGGGACTCGTCGAGTCGATGAGCGAGACGTAGGCGGGAAAGGAGCGTGAGACGTTGCCGGCCGTGTCGTGCGCAGCGACGATGTAGTAGTTCGTACCGCCTTCGTCGAATGTGTCGTCAACGAACTCACGTGCAGTGCGCCCGAGCATGCGCGGGGAGACCTGCGTGTACGGACCGTCCTCCTTCGTGTCGCGCCACACCGTGAAGCCGGCCAGATCCGCATCGAGCGGTTCGTCCATCGTCCATGTGACCAGCACCTCCCGGGCCGCCCGCTGTTTCGGGTTCGGCACGAAAGGCTGTGCGGGAGGGGTGAGGTCACGGCCCATGGCCGTCACCTCACCGGCGATCTCCTCGTCGGCAAACGGAGTGGCACCGTACACGCGATAGGTGTAGCGCACGTAGTTCGTCACAAGTGTATCGGCGAAGGTCTCGAGCGAATCCGGAGAGTCGTCGGCACGCAGTGTCACGAGCGGCGCCTGGGTGATCGGCGTGAACGTGCGGCCCCCGTCGCTCGAGCGCTCGATGCGCGCCGCGCCATAGATCTGCGCGGGCCATGCCAGAAGAATCCACCCGTCATGTTCCGTCGCTCGTACGAGCGATCTGGGACGCGCTGGCTGCGGGGTATGCGTCACGACAACGAATCCCGTGTCGGGCCGGTACACCGACGACGCGGCCGCCAGGCGCACCCGATAGACATAGGTTCCCCCCCGACGCGCATCGGTGTCCACATACCGCAACCCGAGTCCGTCGGCTGCCGCTGCATCCCGATCCGCCGCGTAGAGCGCCATGCTGTAGCGCATTTCATACTGCGCCTTCTGCTCGCGCAGCGCACCGAGATCCTCCGGATCCACGCTCGAACCTTCATCGTCACCTTCCAACAGCGACGCAGCGAGCGCGGCATAGCCGGCCTGATCGCCCGCCGCACCGGGCACGCGCTGCAGATGTGCCTGCCATTGCTCCTGCGTCCACGGACGGATCGGCTCGGTCACCAGCGGCCGGAACGCCGACGCCGCGGGGATGCGTCCCCCGGCAGCGGCTTCCGCGCGGTCGATCGCGAAGCCCGATCGCGCGGCGATGCGCCACACGGCGGGCTTGTCGGTCGCCCATCGCAGTACCACGCCCTGTTCGGTCGATCGTGCGATAAGCCCGATCTTCGCGCGTAGCGCGGCATTGAGTTCATTCTGGGGGATCTCCTGCGCTGACGCAGAAGCCAGTGCGGTGCACAACACAAGCAGTGTGAGGAAGCGTCTGTTCATCGTTTTCATGATTCCTTCTACTGCTTGATCATCTTGGGATTGCTGTTGGCTGCCCTCGGGGGCGGTATCGGTGCAACGGTGGTAAACACCGCAGTGGATGTCTCGGTCACAGGTGTGTTGTTCTTCTTCTTCGCTGGCGTCCAGTTGCCATTCTTCAGCTCATACAGCGTGCCCACAACAGTGACCTTGTAGGTGGTCGCCGAATCGAGGTTGGGACCCATGTTCATCCCGCTGCTTCCGCCGTCGGGCGACATGTTGGGTCCCCGTGGTCCTCCGGCAGAGATCGTCATGTTGCCGAACTTCGGGGAGACGGTGACAGGTCCCGACAGCAGCACGAGATACTCGCCGAGCGAGTTCGCCGTCGGCTTGATCTGCAGTGCCGAGCCGAATGATCCGCCGACCTTCTTCTGAAGTGTCACGGTGTAGCGGGCCTGGAAGGTGCGATTGAGTGTCGCGCCTGCCGTACCGCCCTGACTTTCGATCACATCGAAGCTCTGATTCGGTGTGAATCCGTACAGCACGCGCGCACGGTCTGTCGTCGGGAAACTGGAAACATTGTTCTGCGGATAGAGTGTCTTGATGAGCGCGCTCTGCTGATCGGCCGCTACATCATCCGCCTGTGCGGTGGGACCCGCTTCCGCCGGCATGCTCGGCGTGCACTTCGAGCCGTAATCGATATTGGCATGGAAGGATCCCGAAATCACTCCTCCCAGGAAGCTGAACGATCCTCCCGCCTCGCCCTGCAGCCAGGTCGGCTTGGGGAAGCCGCCCTGCAGGTAGGCACCGAGCCTGATGTCGGCCAGATTCCAGTAGCACCCGTTGCAGCAGACAAGACAGGGACCGGACTTCGACACGACGCGGATGCCGACCTTGAAGATTGCGTAGGCGGCAACGCTGCCCTGTGCGTACCATTTCTGCAAACCGATGATCGGTGCCCCGCCTGCGCATACGGCGTTGTCGGGGTAGCGTAGCAGCGACAGGTTCACCTCGAAGCCGCCGCCCACGCGGTAGGCGAGCTTGACGCGGCCGAACAGATGCGTGTTCTTGTCGCCGGTGTCGTAGTTGACGCCGACGCCCGCCGCGAAGCCGGTGCCCGAGATGGCCGCGGTGGTCGCCGCGCCCGACGGCACGAGGTTGAAGACGCCGACGGAGTTGAGGCCGTTGGTGATTGCGGGACTGAAGCCCGTGGGGGCACTGATGTTGCGACCGAACATGAAGTATGATTCGGTGTTGATGCCAAGCACCTTGATGGTGTTGCGGTTCGACGGTTCACCGAGCTTCACGTACCAGACGCCGGTCTTGCCTTCGACGTGCACGACCATGTTGATGCCGTTCGGGGTCGAGATCGGATCCTTGTTGATCGTGACCTTCGCGGCGAGATGGAAGACGCGGGCAGGGTGGTTGTAATCGATCGAGATCGAGCCCTTCACCGGTGCGTTCGCGCGCTCTGGAATCTTGGCCATCATCCAGAGTTCACCGAGGATGCTGATGTTGATCAATCCACCCGACGTGGAGAACTGACCGCCGAGTGTGATGTCTGCGTTGAACTTCTTCGAGTCGGGCGAGGTCCCCATGATCGCGGTGACCTTGAAGCCGAAGCCGACGTTCTTGTCGGGTGTGAACGTCGCTCCCGACGACGCTGCGGTCGAGGTCGAGTTGGCGTTCGCGACCTGCGTTGCGTTCGGCTTCGGCATGTTGGTCACATTCATGCGCTGCCATGCACCGACGCCGAATCCATAGAACGCGTAGCCCGGCAGAAACACGATGCCCGGCGGGGGCAGAATCACCTTCGCATCGACATACCAGTACCGGTACGGCTGTGCGCTTTGATAGCTCGTCGTTCCGAAGCGTGCCGACGCGCTGATCTCCATCTGCATGGTCGTGAAGGTTGCCTTGATCGCTCCGTTGAATCCGTTGCCGTACATCGGATGATCCTGATAGAACTTGACGAAGCCGTCGATGGTCACCGCGCTCGTCTTCACGTAGAGGCCGATGGAGTCGACGCGGGCGTCGACGAACTTCGGCTTGAACCGCAGTCCGCCGGGATGCTCGATCGCGCCGACCACCTCGAGCTTGGTGCGTCCGGCAATTTTCTCGGATAGATTGACGGCCACTTCGAAGTTGATCGCGCCGCGCGCGGCTTCCCCTGCGAGGGGCGTCTTTTCGATGTACTTCACATTTTCGATCGAGACGGGGAATTTCCCGATCGACTTCTGCGGACTGGCGAATCCCCAAGTCCCGATCTTGTAGTTGAGCTTGCCGCCCTGTACCCAGGCGAGCTGCATGCCCTCGAATTTCACGCCGATGTCGACGTTTTTGATCGGTCCCACGGTCTTGTTCGCCCACCCGAACTGTCCGTTGAGTTTCACGTCGAACGAACTCTTCTGCTTGATCTCGATCTTCAGATACGAGCTCTGCGCGAGCGTGAAGGCACCGCCGGCGAAGAAGGAGGACGTGAAGGGACCCTTCGGTGTCAGGGTGAACTGGAAGCCGTCGCCGGTCTGGAACAGTGCCTTGTATTCCAGAGCATTCGCCTTCGCCGAATCGGCAATCGGAAGCAGCACGAGGCCGCGCAGATAGGCGGTCTTGACCGAGCTGTTGACGATCGAGATGCGCAGCGAATCGATGCTCGCACCGAGCGAGGCGACGTTGGCCTTCGGATAGTTGAGGATGTTGGCTACGTCGATGCCGCAGGTGAGACCGGTCTTGTTGATGATCATGTTGTTGACCATGATCGTGATGCGCTTCGAGGGATCGTCGTAGCTGGTCAGCTTGTCGGGCAGGAGCAGCTTTGCCTGCTTGACGTAAAAGCCGTGGAAGGTGGCGCTGGTGTCGCCGAGCATGCCCTTCGGAAAGGTGATGCCGGTGGGATTGCGCAGGTCGCTGTGATCGAAGGCCATGTTGGTCACTTCGAGGTCGACGCCGTTGGTGCCGACGATCGTGCATTTCTGCAGGTTGGCGTTGATGATCCAGTCGTTGAAGTCGCTGACCCACGTCTTCACGTTGGCCTTCACGTTCTGATTGTTGTCGGGACTCGGCACCACCCAGGTGCGCGGCAGCATGAAGTCGATGTCGACCTGTGCCTGACGGAAGCCGTCGCAATCCCAGTCGATGAAGGTTCCCGTCCCAGGCGCCGTCGGTTTCTTGAAGATCATGCTCCATGTGTCGGCGCCGCCGGTGTAGGTGACGTCTTCGAGCAGTGCAAAGGTGCCGGCCTGGAACGACGGTCCGGAGGTGGTGAAGAACAGGTTGCCGACCTTGAAGCCGAGCACGTCGTTCTCCTCGAGAATCGGCAGCGCCATCACGGCCGCAAGCTGCGCACCCGTGGCGGTGAACTTCATCTCGGCGATCGCGATCTGGTAATCCTTGATGTCGGTGATGCCCAGCGGAAGCTGCAACGGCGCGTCGGTGTAGTTGGCGATCTGCTGCTGCAGGTCGAAGTTCTTCGTCTGCTTGCTGAAGTTCGACTTGAGCCAGGTGTCGAGGCTCTTGATGCGGTCCTTCGTCCACGGCAGGCCACCGACCACATTGGTCGCCCACTGCGTCTGGTAGGGATCGGGTGTTGTCGTGATTTGCGCGACGACATCACCATCGTACACCTGATTGGCCGCATTGATCTTGAGTCCGGTGAACTGCACGGCGATCGGTGTGCGCAACCACGATACGAGAATCGAGCCCGTGCCATTGAGCGCACCGCTGTTGCCGGTGGCCGTGAGCACCTTCATGGAAAAGAAGCCGACGGTCACGATGCTGTCCTTGTATGCGGCGGCCTGCTTTCCGGCGGGATTCTGATCCACGACTGCCGGCGGCACAGTCTGCGCTGGCTGACATCCGCTGGGTGGCACGTTCGGATTTCCACTGCCGTGATTGGTCGTGTCGACAGGTACATTCCCACCACCGGGTGCGACCTTGTCACCCGATGCGATATCGCCCGGCTGCTTGTCGCCGCCCGGCGCCTTGAATCCACCCACGGGCTGCTTGACACCGACGATCGGCTTGTTGTCGGCGATCTCGAGCTCCGGAAGTCCCCCGCTGCGCTGCCGTCCACCCGAGGATCGTGTGAAGGAAAAGGGCTCTGCGTACCCGTCGGCTTCACCGATCGGTTTCCCCTTCTCGTCGAGCGCACGAACAGTCCAGACATATTCGTTGACTCTCGTCGGAAGCTGAAACTCGACGGGCCAGAGCAACTGGGTCGTATTTCGGACCGAACGGTCCAAAATCGGACGATTGCTGCGGAAGGCCTGCATGGTGCGCTGCCCTTCCATCACCTCGAAGACCATCACGCGATACTCGACGCCACCCGGAGGTGTCGGTGTCACTGGGGTCCACCGGAACATCGGACGCTCGTTGTCGGTGACGACGGATTTGTTCTCCGGCTGCAGCAGCGTCGGTGGTTCGTAGGAAGTCAGCAGGAATCCACGGCAGATGGGCTCGGCAATGAGGCTCTGTCCGGACTGGGCCGCAAGAATGTCTACGCAGTACTCGTAGGTCCCGGCTGGCAGCATGCCCGTGCGCACGGCTGTGTTGTAGGAATCGCCCTTGAAGTCCACTGCCGCGAAAGGAATCATGTGCTCTGCATAATACACGTTGACACCTGGCTGCAGGGTGACGACGGGCATGCGGGTGGTGTTCGTCCGTGCCTGCACGACGCCGTCGCGCCTGACCTCCGCACTGAGCTTGGCGGGGATCGGCGAACCCCCGGGAGGCACGGTGATCGTGAGGATCGCCGTCTCCTTGCGCGAAGCCCATTCCGAGAGATAGGGACTCGGACGCGGCGACACGGTGAGCGTGACATTCACCGATTGCGCGAGCAGACCGGCGGTTGCGGCGAGAGCCAGAAGCACTGCGAGCGCGGCCGTACGGAAGACGGTGCGAAGCGTGCGCGTGGGCGATGTCCAGATTGGGAGCGGAGTCGTCATATGCGGTACCGGCATGAATGCAGTGTGGTGTGAATCAGAACGAGGTCGTGATCGCGGCTTCGAAGAAGGTTTCATCGAAGCTCGCGCCGGGCTTGGAGGATCCGTACAGATAGTTGTTCAGCGAGAGTGCGGTATTGAACGAAAGCATCTCGGTGATGCGCCAGAGCACGCCTGCACGCACCGTTGTCTGCGTGTCGGCGGTGAACGAGGCGAGGGCGTTCTCGGTCCATGACACGTTCAGCGAGGGACTCACGCGTCCGTCGAGGAGTGTCGACGACACACCTGCCCCGATGCTGTTGATTGTCAATGCACCCGTGGGAAGATCGTTGGTCATGTGGTTCCCCATCAGGTTCACACTCAACGGCAGTTCGCTGAGACTGACCAGGTACATCAGCATGACGCCCTGCGTGTTGTTCGTCGACTGGGCACCTGAGAGGACGTTGTAATCGGTGAATGCGTCGATCGAGTACGACACCGTGATTGTGTGCGACACGGTTTCTCCCCGGAGACTGAGCGTGGGGGCGATGCTGAAGGAATTCGACACGTTCTCGACCTTGAGCGTGTCGTTCTTCAGGTTGTTGCGCATTCCGAAATTCGCATAGCGCATGGTGAACGACAGTTCGTCTGTCACGAGTGCCAGCACGTTCGCCGATCCGATGATCTGCGTCGACGTCGCTCCCTTGGTCTCTGAGAGATTGTTGGTCCGGTGTCCGATCGAGGCGTTGACATTGACCTTCCGGTCGAGAAACCGAACGCGTGGCGCGAGCAGGAACTCCAGGCGGTCTGGCTGCATGAACGGATATCCGAGCGCGACATACCCGGCGCCGATGTACTTGCTGCTCACACGAACACCCCAGTCCGCATCAGCATAACTGAGGGCGAGTGTTCCGGCATAATCCGCGCGCGTCGACATGCGGTGCTTGAACATCGACGAGGGAAGCGGTGTGTTCAAATCCACAAGGTCCGCTTCCATGTCACGCGTGAATGCGGAGCTTCCGATCTCGCCGGTCACGGCGAGCGCCTCCGAGAATCCCCACCGGAAGTTCGTCGTGACGAGCAGGCCTTCCTGTGGCAGCAGGTCCGCAGACCGGCGGCGCAGCGAGTGCACATCGTCCTTCGCCCGCACGACATTGAGATGCAGGAACGACTGTTCGCTTCCGTACCCGAGCTTGGTCATGTAGATATGCCGCGCGTATGCGCCCCGGACGCCATTGATGGAGTCTGGTTCGATCGCGCGCTGCGCATTCCCCGCCGACGCCGCGAAGCGGAACTTGCCGGGGGTCAGGTCGATGCCGAGCCCGAAGATCTGCTCGTCCCCCGCCGACAGTTCGGAGTACTGCGGCATGTGCGTGCCGAGATAACTCTGAAACCAGCCGATCCGCGGCGAGAAGCTGAGCACGCCCAGATTGTTCATCGGGTTCTGGATGAACTGCAGGAAGGTCGAGTTCTTCGCATTCGGCGTGACAACATTCGTCTCCTGCGACGACAACATGATGTTGAACGGCAGCGTGATGTAGTCGCCGATGGTGATCGTGGGCGTAAAGATGAAACGATAGAGAGAGGAGGGACGCCGCGGCAGCTGGGTGCTGTCATTGCTCGAGAAGGAGTACACGTCGGCACTGACCGTCGCCGACCCGGACACGGTCACCAGTCCACGCTCCTGCGCGTGGATCCGGGAGGCCGCACCGATGAGGATGCAGCAGCATGCGACAAGCCCGACGCTCGGTCGGAACAGTCTGCAGGACAAGACGAATGACTCCTGTCAATCAAGATGAATCACAATCATGCATGCGGGATGAATTGCCGCATGTCGGAGATTGGGATGAGATATGTTCTGGGAAGAATCGTCCCAATGTATATCGCGGATGCGATTTCTCCAAATACCAGGCAACACCCGAACGAACGCGGCGCGACGGGGCTCCTGTGCGGAAG
>JAEYUG010000073.1 GCA_023432805.1 Bacteroidota bacterium
TTCGTGATCGGCATGCGGAACATCCTGTACAACATGTGCAGGGTGGATTCGTTGCAACGAATGCAAGCGGCGACGCCCTGAGCTCCGTCCACCGGGGCTCCATCCTCCGTACGAGGGAGTCCTACCGGGAGGCACGACGGATCCCGGCGCCCAAACAGCGCGTTCAACAACTTTTCGACAAGGTATGAGTCTCAGTGATCGACCCATTATCATTCAGAAGGCAAGAAATCGTGTTAATAGAGGTTCCCTATTATCATTGGGACCTATGCCGGATTCGGATCGTTTACCGATGATTTCAAGGCTGGCCCACAGTACCGAGAAATAGCGAGCAGTATTGCGCCCTCCATGGATTGGTGGATAATGGATTTTGGTTTTAATTGGTTGGATACGAATCTAATTTATCATTCACTGACAACCATGCAGATTATTACTGCTGATCATGATACAACTCTCGGTGGGTCGTTGGGCGTGGCGCCGATGTGCAAGGTTGCTCCCTATATTGCGATGACGAACGAAGAATTTACGGACTGTATTGAGCATTTAATCGGGCACGGCGCGACTGCTTTTGTGATCTCGCTCTACCTAGGAAGCGACGAAGAGAACTTGGCCATTGATACTCTGGTGGCCCACGGTATCTTACCGATAGTAGCCGTGGGTAATACTGATATGAATTTTTATAACCACGTCACCAATCCCGGCGCATTAATCGTCGCTGGGAATAATGGCTTACACAAAACCCCACTTTCGCTTGGAGGTGCACCTGGCGTACTTAGTCCGCACCTGTCTTCCGTCGCACCTTTCGGTGGTGGGTCTTCCTTTGCAGCTGCCTCAGCAGGCGGTGTTGCCGCGCTTGTGAAAGACATGTACCCATCGATCAACTGCTCGGAATTGAAGGCACGGCTTATTGCCTCGACAACCCCAATGACTGATGATCTATGGGATCCCGATCCGACTAAAAGCTGCTTAGGCACCGGTCGTCTCGATGCGTTTGTGGCTATCTCCAAGATCAAGAAGGGGACCATCACCGATGACGAAACTTGGTCGGGTCCAATCTACATCCCTGAGGATGTGGTGATTCCGAGTGGCGTCACGGTGACGATCGATTTGACACCATGTCAGAACGGCGTGTCGCGGACCCATGTGCGTTTCGGATGCGAGACTTACACGAAACCGCCGACACTGTTTCTTCCCAAGATTATCGTGTATGGGAACCTCCGCGTGCTCGGTACACCAGAAGAGAAGATCTTGTTCAGCGGGCTGCTGAATCGCTTCTACGCAGGTTCCGAATATCAAGCCCGCTGGGGTGGTATCGATGTCGAGCCGGGTGGCTCGCTCTATATGGAGCATGCCATTGTGGAAAAGGCCGCCTACGGTATTATGGCTCACAGCCCCGATGTCCTGATCCGCGAGTCGGAAGTGTGTGACTTCATGTACGCTGGAATCGCCATCGCGCCGACAGCATGGTCATCGTCTCCAATCCCGACTGTCATCAAGACCGATATCCATGATGCTCTTTCGATGAACAAGAGTGTAGGACTTGCAATCTGGCGAGGCATGCCGTTGATCGATAGCTGCACAATCCACAAGTCGGATGTTGGCGTCCATGCATATGGGTCGATGTCTTCTGGAACAGTGCAGAACTCGATGATCTTCAACACGAAGAGCAGCGGTGTCTTCAGCACAACGGATGCATACACGCATTTTGTCAGTGATTCCATCTATGGGAACCTCGGACACGGTGTGTTCTACTCCAATAACAGCCGGAGTCCACACTTGGATAATTGTGCGATCGTGGATAACGGCCGGGCAGGATTACTTGATGCGAATCCTATGCGCTCGGCGGATGCGGTGTATCTTGATCAATCGAGAATCTATGCGATGAACAATCGGTTGAGCACGAGCAGGCACGGTTTCCATGCGGATCATAAGTCCTACTTGTATGGAGGAAATGGGACCGTCGGATTTTTCGGGACGCACGCCTTCAACACTATTGACAGCTGTGAGTACTCGTTCTGGGCGAACGATAACAGCCACGGTGAAATTGGTAAACGATCGAACAACCAATCATTCGGTGCGTCCAATGTGTCCGTTCTCAAGTCAATGCATGGACATACAGATGATCCATCAATCCTCTACATTCAATGCAATGAGTGGATCCCTTTCGACCCTGCCTACTTTGAGGGGAATTGTGTCTTCACTCCGCAGGCGAGTGCATGTTATCCTCCAAGTCCCACTTATCCGTGGGATCGCTTCGCGTCAGCCCATGACTCGTTATTGAACGGGAATCTCTCTTCGGCATTGAGCCAGTATGGTTCCTTGGCGTTCCAGGGAGATTATCAGCTCGCAGCGATATCACTCTCGGGATACAAGGAGATCCACATGCAGGATGCTTCTGGTGCGTACTACAACATCCTAGATTCGATTCTATCGACCCTGGCATCCTATTACATCGGAGCCCCACAGAATCTCAAGGCGGCGATCGCCTCGGTGCAGGGGTACGTTGCGATGGGAAATCAGGCTCTGGACAAGGCCGACAGCACCCTGCGGTATGCAACGGCGAATCTGATGGATCAGAGCGCACAGCTAAATACGGAAACGCAGCTGCTCTATCTCCATCTCTACATCAACAACAACATCCCCCGTGCGGATAGCCTCCTCACGGACCTCCAGGCACGGTTCCCCGACGATTCACTCCTTGTCACTGCGAAGCTTCTGCGCCGCTACTACATCGATGTGGAGGCTGGAACCTACATCGATAAGAAGAATGCGAATACCTACGCAACGGCCTCGCCTGTCGTGGCGGAGAGTTTAACGCTCTATCCGGTCTATCCGAATCCGTTCAACCCCTCGACCTCGATCTCGTACTACGTCACAGAACCAGGAGATGTGGTCGTGAAAGTCGTTGATCTCCTCGGTCGCACAGTCGCCACGGTGCAGAACGGTTGGCAGGAGACAGGCCGCTACTCTCGTATCTTCGATGCACGCAGCCTAGCCTCCGGCCTCTACAAGGTGGTCGCGATTGCTCACGGTACGGTACTGTCCCAGACGATGATTCTCAGCAAGTAATCAGTTAGATTCAGTGGAGCAGGTGGATCCGTCTGCCTGCTCCTCTCGGTATATTCAGGAGGCGCTATGAGATCAATCACTGCTTTCGCATGTCTCTTGCTGTTCAGCATGACATGTCACGCACAATGGTCATGGGACCCGAAGGTTGGAACCCTCGTCTCATCGACCTCGGATGCGAAGATCATTCCATTCCTGCACTCCGACAGTGCGGGTGGTGCCGTCATCACATGGTCCACGTCCGGAACCAATCCCGGCCTCGAAGGACAGAAACTGGACTCGCTCGGAGTCGGACATTGGGGCAACAGTGGTCGCATGCTCCTTCGCGGACTGACATACCCAGCGTTTGGAGTGCAGGCAAGTGTCCGTTCAGATGCTGACAGCACGGTCTTCCTGGCTGGCAGGCATCCCCTACCGTATGACTACCAGAGCATGCCCCCGGGTCCGTCCGTGCAGGTCATTCGGAAGATCAGAGCGGATGGCACATCCGTCTGGCCTGATACCGGAGTCGTGGTTTCCGGAATTTCCTACATGGGCTCTAACATCGATGCGACATTGTGTCCGGACCATCGAGGAGGCGTGTTTTACGCATACCGATGGAACGACACTGTGCGTGTCGGGCGCGTGCGCGCAGACGGGTCTTTGCAGTGGGGCGGCGTGGGTGTACCCGTCGATGACGGCAGCCATTATTCCGTGTACACCGTTGCGCTCGTCCCGGATACCGCGGAGGGCGTGTACCTCTTCTTCTCGAAGTGGACATCTGCGTTTGGAGTGCGCGGGATGGGGGTGTATGGCCAGCACCTCGACAGCACGGGATCATTGCTCTGGAACCCACTCACCGCGATGCAGACGCCGATTCTTGATGTCAATGCGCGTAATGCGCTTCTGGCCATGCCCGATGGCCGAGGCGGGTCGATGCTCGTGATTTCCGGCTATGATCCGGTGAGTACCGACAGCACGTTCAGGCAGGATGTCTATGCGCAGCGCATCGGATCCGCACGTCAGCTCTTCTGGGGAGCGAAAGGAAAAGTCATGGTGCGAGACACCGCAGATCAGATCGCGACCGCGCTCGTCACGGATGATGCATCAGGAGCGTGGATCGTCTTTTCCGGAAAGAGCACCGCTTTCGGTCGAAGCGACCAGGATGTGCTTGTTCAGCACATCGACAGCTCCGGGCAGACACGACTTCCTGCCCGCGGTGTGACGGGATGCGGCAACAGCGCCGACATCCGGAATCCCTCCGCTTCGGCGGATGGCGCAGGCGGTGTCCTGATCACATGGGAGGACACGCGCAGTCTCGCAGCCAACGGCATGGATGTATATGCACAGCGCGTGGATGCCCAGGGTCGCACTTTGTGGAACGGTACGGATGGCGTTGCGGTGAGCACGGCACCCAATGATCAGATCATCCCATCCATCACGACGGATGCTGCCGGGGGTGCCTTTGTGTGCTGGGAGGACAAGCGTGCAGGAACAAACTCCTCAGCCATCTACGCCGCGCGCATCAGGAGCACGGGCGTTCTTCTGCCGGTGGACCTCCTTGCATTTGATGCTGCACGCAGCGGAGTCGATGTGAACATCACCTGGAGCGTCGCCAGAGAATCACATCTCGCGGGATATACCATCGAACGCTCTGCGGATGCACAGGTGTGGTACGCATGCGGGTTTGTTCCTGCGCGCAATTCGGGATCGGAGCTCGGATACTCATACCGTGACACCCCGCCATCATCGGGCACTGCCACATGGCGGTATCGTCTGCGCATGCAGAATCTCGATGGCACCGAAACGCTCTCGCACATGGTCGAGGTTGCATGGAATACAACCAGCGCCGCAGAGATGACCATCAACGTCTACCCGATGCCGCTGACAGCCTCATCAGAAGGCACGATCCGGATCAGCGGTCTGGGGGAGGGCGGGGGCGACATGCATGTTTATGACCTCTTCGGACGCGAGGTCACGGGGCTGCGCAAACCCTTCGGCGGGCCTTCGGATGCGAATATCTCATTCGCTATCGACGCACTTGCACCAGGCGGCTACATGGTGACGGCAAGCAGCGGGGCCCGTCAGGTGAGTCGGATAATGATGGTGGTTCCATGACAGCCGCAGGAATCGGTCTTGACTGAAGATGCGATGATTCGGGGTGTGAAATATCGACGGATCGCGGGCTGGTGTGCTTTCATCATGGCATGCCAGCTCTTCGTCGTTCCGGCATTCGCTCAACGGGAGGCCTGGAATTGGCATTTTGGATGGCATCGCGCACTGTCATTCAATCGGGACTCTGTTTGGTCTGTCCCGGATAGTGTCTACAATTGGTGGGAGGGAGGAGGAGCCTACTCGGATTACGATGGGAGGCTCGTCCTTTTTTCAGATGGATTGAGTGTTTTCGACAAGACTCAAAAACGCGCACCATATCCAGACATGCGCTCCTTTTACTCAGCAACACAATCTGGGCTCATCATCCGACGTCCGGGATCGCTGAATAGGTTCTACATACTAAACAACCAAGACACGTCGGTGAGGCCACCGATTCCGGATTATTTTCTTACACTATGGGCTAATAAAGTTCGAGTTGATCCGTTAAACCGGAGTGTTACGTTTGAGGTAAAGGACTCGTTGCTCGCACGCAATACGACAGAAAAAGTGTGCGCGATACACCACGCAAATGGTAGAGATATTTGGGTGATTCAGCACACAATGAAGCGCGATACTCTTCGCGCCCGTCTTCTGACTGAATCAGGTTTTGACTATGGGAGTACTGCAACCTCAAGAGCCGGTCCAGTGTGGGACAAAGATGGATATGGGATGGCTCGATGGGGAGCTATGAAGGTTTCCTCGACTGGCCGCTTCATTTTTGCTGCAAACAACTCTATGCCAAGCGCCCTGTACTCTTTCGATCGATCAACTGGACAAGTTAAATATCAGCTCAGTCTCCCTAAACCAGACACCACAGGTCTAATGGTCATGTATGGGTGCGAATTCTCTCTGGATGAGAGGTATCTGTATGTCTCATTTCATCGTGAATACGACTGGGAAGGATGGTCTTCAATTCGACAGTACGATTTATCGGAACCTGATTCCGTAAAGATTGTAAATACGTGTGTGATCCTCGATAGTCTGTACGTCAAATACAACAAGGATAACCCTCGTGTCTCTTCATTTACGTCGCTCCAGATGGCACCTAATGGAAGAATCTATGTAGAAGTAGTCAACGACTCCATGTTTATTGGAGAAATTCAGGCTCCTAATAATAAGGGGTTAGACTGCAGGTATCGACGCATTGATTTGGGCTTATACAATCGTGGTGGTATGAATTTCCCCTCCTTTGTCTCAACCGCCTTCAACCCCCGCAGTTTCGACAGCGAAGGCTATTGCCACGGCAATACAACGCGATTCCGTGCCTCGGAGATGCGGCGCAACGATTCGGTGCGCTGGTGCTTCGATGACACGCTCTCACACGATCGGAATCTCGCTTCAGGAGACACGACGAACCATGTATTCACTGCACCCGGTGATTATTGGGTGCGGGCGGAATTGTTCTTCGAGGGGCGTATTGATACAGTCACGCAGCTCATCCGCATCTATCCTCCACCACGCATTGTGATGCCGTCGCGACTTGCGGTGTGTCCGGGTGTGAAATCATACATCCGTCCCCAGGTCGTGGGGGGAAGGCCGGGATTCCACTACTACTGGTCTCCGAAATCTCCAGTCGATCGTATCGATGACGCAGTTGATACCGTGCTCGTGACCTCACCCGCGCAATACACGCTGACTGTGTATGATGACAACGATTGCTTCGATCAGCAGAGCATCTGGGTTGTGCCCGATACGGCGTCCTTCACACTCACATCGCACACGCGTGATATCTGCCTCGGCGACAGCACCACACCCGATCTTCAGCTTGCTGACACCCTGCATCCACCCACATTCCAATGGTCACCTTCTGATGGTGTGTCTGATGTGACGAGTGCGTTTCCAGCGCTCGCACCTCTACAGACCACGCGGTATGCAATTACTGCCACCGATTCAGTCGGGTGTGTCACGACCGATACGATTCTTGTACGTGTGCACGCGCCTGCAGTGCTCTCCATGCCCGATACTGTGCACACCTGCGCTGGTGGCGCAGCACACATCGATGCGATTGCCAGTGGTGCAGAGATTGCGTCCATGCAGTGGTCGCCGACAGCAGGTTTATCCTCTTCGGACACGCTGAGCGTGACAGCGCAACCTGATTCAACCACGACATACTCTTTGATCGTACGCACTATCCAGGGATGCATAAGCTCCGCCCAGATAACCGTGCATGTCCGCCCTGAACCGCGCGCAGCTATTACTGGACCGGATACGGTGTGTGCCAATGGATCGGTCATCTGGGCGTCAGCCTATCTGTATGACCGGTATGAATGGCGAGGGAGTAATGGGACCATCCTCGGTACGGATCCATCGCTCTCACTGCAGCAGCCGGATACGGTCACGTTGCAGGTCTGGGACGGTTTCGGCTGCACGAGAGAAATTAGGCGTGTGCTGACCCGTGTGCCGAGTCCTCCGGTACCTGTGATCACGAGAACAATCGATACGCTTCATGCCGGAGTGTATGACAACTACCAATGGTATCGGGATGGAGTTCCGATCGTTGGAGCGACATCCGCATACGTGTTTCTCGACAGCACCGGTGTCTACGGTGTGCGTGTGGGAAACCGATACGGTTGTACTGCTATGTCAGACACCATGTACTGCACGGCGCGACCCGTGATTGCTCTCAGCATGATGCTTCCTGATTTGAGTGCTGCACCGGGAGAGCGTGTGGACATTCCGATCACCGTGACCAGCACAGATCCGAGCATCAAGTCCCTCGGTCGCAACGTCGTGGCGCGCATGCGTCTTGATCGCAGTATTCTGGCACCGATCGGAGTGACGCCCTCCGGAGTCTTCCAAGGCGAGGATCGTGTGATCGACATCGATGTGGAGGCTTCCGACCATGTCAGTCCGCTCGCCGTCACACACTTTATCGCGATGCTTGGTCCAAAAGTAGAGACTCCGCTGCGCATCGACAGTGTGTGGAGTGATGACGCCATCCTGCGAGCGCAGTTGATTCCCGGCCGTTTCACGCTGCGTACTTGCCAGGAAGGCGGCACGCGCCTTTTCGATGCGGATGGAGCTTTTACACTGAAGCAGAATCAACCCAATCCGTTCAATGCAGAAACGGAGATTGAGTACACCGTACTCGAACGCGCCCCAGCCGAACTTGCTGTCATGGACGCACTCGGTCGTCGCGTCACCACACTCGCAAGCGGTATGGTCGAGCCAGGAGCATATCGCGTGAGGTTCGATGCATCTGCGCTGCCGAGCGGTGTGTATACATGCGTGTTACACGCAGGCGTGCTGGTAAAAACAATCAGGATGGTGGTGGTGAAATAATACGCTTCGGATGGCTATCGGTCATGGCGCTGGTAATTCTACCGAACCATGTATGGACTGCTCATGCTCAAACCTGCGGCCTGGAACGCTGGATTATGGTGAAATAGGCGTCAGTAAAAACGGGCCCATCTTTCAAGTGGTTCTTCGCTATTTCAAGTGGGTAGGTCATATTCGAGCTTGCCTGCGACGAGATAGATCATGGCGATGTAATTGCGAACGGAACGGTACCCTCGTGCGCGTGTTCGCGCCAGTTGGATCTTGCTGTTGATCCCTTCGACCACGCCATTATTGAGCTTCGATGTCGCATACCTCAGGATACCATGCCAGTGACGTTGGATCGTTCGTGCAAGCCGGACCATTGGTGCAAGTCGACTTCGCACTGCCCATCGATACCATCGCGTCAAGTACCGACCCGCATCCTCGGGTGCCTGGTCCCAGAAGTCTCGAAGGCTCATCCGCAGGTTGTATGCACGGACGGTTTTCTGCTTCAGTTTCGAAAGGTTCGCAAAGGTATCCCGTTCCTTCGGCTTCAGATTCTCAGGATTCTTCAACCATACATAGCGAGACTGCTTGAGGTCCTTCACCGTTTTCTGCTCGTCGCGCCGCACAGCGTCCACCGCCTCCCCCGCCAGCTTCATGACATGGAAGCGGTCGAAGGTGATCTCGGCCTGCGGCAACGCGGTCTCGACCCCGGCAATGAATGCAGGCGACATATCCATGCTGACATCCGTGATTGCAGACGGCACCCCTCCGTGGTCGACCAGATCCTCACAGAACGCGCTGATCGTGCGCTGGTCCTTGCCAGGCGTCGCAAACAACACACGGCGCGTATCAAGATCCACAAACACGCTCACGTACGCATGGCCGCGGGCCCGCGCGGTCTCGTCGATCCCGACGCGCGTGACCCCTGCATACGATTGCGCTGCACGTGCTTCTGCGACATACCTCTTCACGATACGCCACAGCGTGGTATCAAACTCCGTGACGGTGCGCGAGACTTCGCTCATGGGAAGCGACTCGGCGAGCGTCATCACCATGGCCTCGAACAGGAGCGTGAATCCACTTCCTGGGCGTGCCCACGGAACGGGAACCAAGTGCACGCCACAGTCGTCGCAGCGCACGCGCGGGACGCGCGCATGGAGATAACACTCATGTTGGAAAAAGTTGAGGTTGCGCCATTCCTTGGGCGTTGTGTCATGCACCGAGCACCCCGTCGCATCACACGTCGGACAGGTGAAACGCGTACCGCGCACGAAATCCACCCAGCTATCGAGTTTCCCAATCTTCGCGTTGAATTCCACCTTGATGCAGTACCACGGTTGGTGCAGGCCAAGTGCCAGGGTGAAGAGGTCGATCGTTTGTTGGTTCATCGTCGCAAGGCTCCGCATACGTGGGCAGGATTTGTCCCGGAATCTACGCATGACCCTCTCGATATCCTCTTCTACCCACTTGATTCAGCGAAGAGCCTGAAGAAGGAGTACAGGGCGATCCCATGGCAGTCGATGGCATCGATCATTGCCGCCATCGTGTATTTTGTCTCACCGATCGACCTGATTCCTGACTTCATACCCATTGTGGGTTACATTGACGACGTCTTCATCATCGGCCTGGTCATACGGTCTGTGAAGGCGGATCTCGACAGGTTTCTGCTCTGGGAATCGACTCGGTGAGCGAAGTTCAAGTACGACGTGTTGCCGCGGTGGCCCTCATCAGGAGGGCTACTGGTTTCCAGACATTGTGGGTGGGGGGTAGCGGAGGGATTCGGCGTCGATCAGGCGATGTGCTGCAGCGAGAAGATCTGCGATGAATCCGTACATCACGGAAGAAGGCTGACAAGGAGCGATCGCACGCGCTTATCGAAGCGTTCCCCGGGGGAGGCGCAGGAGGACGGAACATTGTATGTTATGTGTTCATGCTGACGCTGCATTCCATATCCTACCGGCATCCTGACGGGACCATGCTCTTTCGTGATCTCGGACTCTCGCTGGCGCGGCACGAGAAGTCCGCGCTGATCGGGGCGAACGGGTCGGGCAAGTCGACGCTGCTGCGCATTGTTGCGGGAGAGCTCGCTCCCGCTGCAGGTCGCGTGGAGGTGGCTTCCCTGCCGTGGTTGGTGCCGCAGCACTTCGGTCAGTGTGACGGGATGCGAATCGGCGCGGCGCTTCGGGTGGAAGAGAAGCTGCGCGCGCTGGGTGCGATCCTCTCAGGCAGCGCCGACGAATCGGACTTTGTCACTCTCGACGACGACTGGGAGGTGGAGGAGCGCTGCGTGGAGGCGCTCGCACACTGGGGACTCGAGGGCGTCGGACTCATGGACCCGATGGGCCGGCTCAGCGGCGGGGAAAAGACGCGCGTGTTTCTCGCGGGGATCAGGATCCACCGTCCCGATCTCGTGCTGCTCGACGAGCCGACGAATCACCTGGACCGCGCAGGCCGGGAGCTGGTGTACGAGTATGTCGCATCCAGCCGGGAGACGTTGCTCATCGTGAGCCACGACCGGGAATTGCTGGAACTTCCGGGGTCGGTGATCGAGCTGACGCGCGACGGGATCGCGGTCTTCGGCGGCTCGTTTGCAGCATTCTCGACGCAGCGGGCAATGGAGGAGAGCGCGATGCTCGACGCTCTGCAGAATGCGGAGAGTGCGCTGCGCGCGGCGCGACGTGCCGAACAGGAGACCGCCGAACGCAAGCTGCGGCGCGACGTGCGCGGAAAGGCGAAACTCATCGAACGCGGCGTTCCGAAGATCGTGTGGAACAGGTATCGCGACACGGCGGAGGCGAGCGGCGCGCGCATGTCGGAGGAACACGCGGCGAAGATCGCGGCGACGGCGGCGAAGGCAGCGGCAATACGCGCGCAGCTTCCGGAGCATCGCCGGATGCGGATGAATGTGCCGGGCGCGACGCTGCATGGGGGCAAGGTACTGGTGGAGGCGTCAGGCATGAATCATGGCTTCGGCGAGGAACTGCTGTGGCCGGCACCACTGGATGTGGTGGTGCGCAGCGGCGAGCGGGTGCAGATCGCGGGGCGTAACGGGTCCGGCAAGAGCACGCTGCTGCGTCTGTTGCTCGGTGAACTGACGCCCCGCACCGGCACGGTGCGCCGAGCGGAGGTGCACGCCGTCTGCATCGATCAGGATTATGCGCTCGTGCGAGGCTTCCGCACGGTGTTCGATCTGGCCCGCGCATTCAATACGACGGGATTGGAGGAACACGAGCTGCGGATCCGCCTGCATCGGCATCTGTTCGACGCCACTGCCTGTGGGAAGCCGTGCGAGGCGCTGAGCGGCGGGGAACGGTTGCGGTTGCTGCTGTGCTGTGTGTTTACGATCGGGGCTCCGCCAGACCTGGTCGCGCTCGACGAGCCGACGAACAATCTGGATCTCCAGAACATCGGGCTGCTGACGCGCGCGATCGCCGCGTACCGGGGAACAGTGCTCGTGATCAGCCACGACAGGCGTTTTCTCGAGGAAATCGGTGTGGAGCGGGTGGTTGCGGTGGGTGGATGACGGGGTGCGAAAAAAAAGACTTCGAAGGTGGGAACCTTGCCGCGTCGGAACACGTTTAGTCTGAAATAACCCAACATATCTTTTTTTCTTTCGAGGGTCGGTCCTCACACGTACGTGTTCGCGTTCGTGCGGGATGTACTCGTCGGGCAGGGTGATTCGCCCTCCCGGTGACGTCGTTTCGCGCTACGGACGGGAGCACGCAGGTGCTGTGTGCCGCTTCCTCACCGGTCACCCTCGCGCTCGATGCAGGCAGGACCGCAATCGTGCATACAAACGTTCAGGAAAGGAGGTGAAAAGCAGGAACGGTGCCATGATGGCTGTCCTCTTCGAGTGTGGGATCAAAAACCATTGATCACCATTCACTCCGAGGAATACATGAATTTTCGAGAGTTTCCACATACAGAACGCAACGGTCGATGTTTCAGCCGCCGGTTGCGCACACTTTCGCTGTGTACGATGTCTGCGCTGCTCATGGCTTCCGCTGTGAGCGTTGCGCAGAAGAACGGCATTCAGGGCAGGGGACATTTGTCGAAGGCGACGGTCGTGATGGACAGGAGCGATCGCTATCCCGCATCCATCGAATTCAAGCGCGGCAATCAGCCGACGCTGACCGCGTTCGTCGAGGAGTTCCGCACCACATTTGCGCTTGCAGCAGACAATGAGCTGGTCTCGCGGTCGGTGACGATCGACGAGATCGGCATGACGCAGCAGCGTTTCCAGCAGAAGTACCGGGGCGTCGAGGTGTTCGGCGGCGAGTACATGGTCCAATTGCGTGAAGGACTGGTTGAATCGGCCATCGGCAAGCTGGCACCGGAGCTGGACATGGACGCCACTCCGCTGACGCAGGAGCGGCCGGCACTGCTGAGGGCGCTGGCACATGTGGGTGCCGAGAAGTACATGTGGGAGGATGCGCAGTGGGAGCAGGAACTGCGTGCGAAGGCACACAATCCCGACACGTCGTACTACCCGAAGGGCGTGCTGTGCTGGGTGCCGGTCGAGATCGGCTCGCCTGGTGCGTCGACCTACAAGCTGGCGTACCGTTTCGACATCCATTCTGCGAGTCCCCACTCGGTGCGCCGCGTGTTTGTGGATGCACGGACGGGGTCGATCGTCAGGGAGCTTCCACTGGAGTCGAACTGCAGCGCTGCGAACTTCACGTCGATCTTCAATGGGAGCCGCAGCGTTTCCACCGACAAATACACTGCAAACGACTTCAGGTTGCGAGACAATTGTCAGGCGGCCACGATCCGCATCCGTGACTGGAACAGCGCGACGACGACCGCGAATCCGCTCGAGATCCAGAACACGACCAACACGTGGACCACGATGAACGAGCGTTTCGGCGCGACAGTGCTGTGGGAGGCGATGCGGTCGTACGACTATTTCCTGAGCGTGCACGGGCGGCAGTCGTATGACAATGCCAACGGAAGCACCGAGGGATACATCAACGCGATCTTCTCGTGCACGGGGCCGCCGAATCCCTGCTACCATCCCGACAATGCGTCGATGTCGTTCTCGGGCGGCACGATGAAGGTGGGTCTCGGCAGCTCGGGCACGCTCGCGAACTCGTTCGGGACGGTCGATATCATCGCACACGAGTACACGCATGCGGTGACGGGAACGTCGTCGGGCCTGGTGTACCAGGATGAGTCAGGTGCATTGAACGAGTCGTTCAGCGACATCTTCGGCGAAGTGATCGAGAACTATGTGCTGGGTTCGAACGACTGGCTGCTGGGTGACGAGCGTACGAGCGGTGCGATTCGTTCGATGTCGAATCCGAATACATTTAATGATCCCGACACCTATCTCGGCACGAACTGGTATGCGGGCGCAGCCGACAACGGCGGCGTGCACACGAACAGCGGCGTGCAGAATTTCTGGTTCTATCTGCTTGCAGTTGGCGGATCGGGCACGAACGACAATGGCTGGGCCTACAACGTTCCGAGCATCGGTCTGTCTGCAGCACGCTCGATCGCGTTCCGCAACATGACGGTGAAGCTTTCCGCGAACTCAACCTACAATGATGCACGTACGGGTGCGATTGCCGCGGCAGCGGATTTGTTCGGCAATCCCTCATCACAGCGCTCGGCCGTGTACAAGGCCTGGCGTGCAGTGGGCATCGATCCCTGCGTGCTGACCTGTCCGGCGAACATCGTGGTCTCGAACACGCCGGGTCAGTGTGGACGCATTGTGAACTTCGCGGCGACGACCACGTCGGGTGACTGCGACGTCGTGACCACGGTGCCGCCGTCGGGTTCGTTCTTCCCGGTCGGTGTGACGGTGGTGACGAGCACGAGCACCTCGGGTCGGACCTGCACGTTCACCGTGACGGTCAACGACACCGAGAATCCGTCGATCACCTGTCCGGCCAACATCACCGCAAGCAACGATGCGGGCATGTGCGGTGCGGTCGTGAACTTCTCGGTCGGTGCCTCCGACAATTGTCCCGGTGTGTCGGTCGCATCGGTGCCTGCCTCTGGCTCCTTCTTCCCGGTCGGTACAACGACGGTGACCAGCACGGCGACGGACGCGCACGGCAACAGCGTGCAGTGCTCGTTTGACGTGACCGTCAATGACACGGAACCCCCGTCGATCACCTGCCCCGCGAACTTCACGCAGGACAACGATCCTGGCTTCTGCTCGGCGGTTGTGAACTTCTCGGTTCTTGCTTCCGACAACTGTCCCGGTGTGTCGTTCGTCTCCGTTCCTCCTTCGGGCAGCGTGTTCCCTGTCGGTGTGACAACGGTGACCAGCACGGCGACCGATGCGCATGGCAACATGTCGCAGTGCTCGTTCGACATCGAGGTGCTGGATGTCGAGCCGCCGACGATCACCGTGTCGGTGAGTCCCACCTCGCTCTGGCCGCCGAACCACAAGATGCAGTCGATCGATGCGACGGTGACGGTGCAGGACAATTGTCCGAATCCCACCTACGTGCTGACCTCGATCACGAGCAACGAGCCCGACAACAGCAATGATGACGGCGACACGCCGAACGACATCCAGAACGCCGCGTTCGGTACGCCTGATCTTGCCTTCCGCGTGCGCTCCGAGCGTTCGGGCGTTGGCACGGGTCGTATCTACACGGCGACCTACACGGTCACCGACGGTTCGGGTAACGTGGCTGTGGCCTCGGCGACTGTCACAGTACCGCTGAGCGCCAAGGTGGCGTTTGTCGGAGCCGCGCCTGCGCAGTTCCAGCTCGAGCAGAACTATCCGAATCCGTTCAATCCGAGCACTGTGATTCGCTTCGGTGTGCCGTCGCAGTCGCTGGTATCACTGCGCGTGTACAACATGCTCGGTGCGGAGGTGGCCACGCTCGTTGCCGATGACATGCGCGAGGCCGGATCCTACGAGGTGCAGTTCGATGCATCGTCGCTGGGTGCGGGTACCTACACGTATCGACTCACAGCGGTGAGCACGGATGCACAGCAGCAGTTCGTCGATGTGAAGAAGATGCTGCTGATCAAGTAATCTTCACGTGTCATCGTTTCAACGCGCGGGGCGGCCACACGGCCGCCCCGCGTTTGTGATACGCGGCGTATGCCTCCCGACGCGCTGCCCTCATGACCTTGTGATTGAGTGGAAGGATGGGTAGGTTCCCCTCATACTCACATGCTGCATTGTTGTTGCCGAGCCGTGTGCCACACGGCCGCTCATTCATCATTCTACGGAGGTACCATGAACAAGTACTGGGCTGAACTCGTCGGCACCTGCTGGCTCGTTCTGGGTGGATGTGGAAGTGCCGTACTGGCCGCTGCGTTTCCTGATGTGGGCATCGGACTCCACGGCGTTGCCCTGGCGTTTGGTTTGACCGTCCTGACGATGGCATACGCGATCGGACACATCTCCGGGTGCCATCTCAATCCCGCCGTCTCGATCGGACTCTGGGCCGCCGGACGCTTCCGCACGAAGGATCTGCTTCCCTACATTGTCTCGCAGGTACTCGGTGCGGCACTCGCCGGAGGCATCCTCTACATCATCGCGAGTGGGAGCTCCACGTTTTCGCTTGCAGGAGGCTTCGCATCCAATGGATACGCGGAGCATTCGCCGGGTGGCTATTCGCTGCTTGCCGCCGCCGTGTGTGAAATCGTCATGACGATGATGTTCCTCCTGATCATCATCGGTGCGACCGACAAACGGGCGCCGGCGGGATTTGCACCCATCGCCATCGGCATGGGTCTGACGCTGATCCATCTGATCAGCATTCCCGTCACAAACACCTCTGTGAATCCCGCTCGCAGCACCGGTGTTGCACTCTACACAGGTGGCTGGGCCCTCGATCAGCTCTGGCTGTTCTGGGTCGCGCCGATTGCGGGCGCCCTCGCCGGTGCGGTCGTCTATCGCTTCATTCTCGCACCTCGAGCGACCTGATCACCGCTGCGCGCCTCTCCTGGGGAAATCGTCGTGACCGCTCCGTTTATTTCTTGACAGCAGGTCAGCGTGTACGTATGTTTGCGCGCACAGGGAAACACGACAGTCACTCATTCACTCATGGAGGGACACATGAACAGCAATCTGGTGCACGTCGCATGCGTGATCGATCGCAGCGGCTCGATGAGTTCGGTGCGCAGCGATGCCATCGGCGGATTCAACACATTCCTGGAGGAGCAGAAAAAGGGTCCGGGCGAGGCGGTGGTCACGCTCGTGCTCTTCGATCACGAATATCTCGTCGTACACGACACCGTGTCGGTGGCGTCGGTCTTACCGCTCGACGAATCGACCTACGTGCCGCGGGGCAACACCGCACTGCTCGATGCGGTCGGCCGCACGATCGACGATCTCGGCGCGCGGTTTGCGGCCATGCCCGAGGATGAGCGTCCCGGCGGCGTGATCATCGCGATTCTCACCGATGGCCTCGAAAATGCGAGTCGCGAATACACCCACGCACGCATCGCCGACATGATCGCGCACCAGCGGACGGTCTACAACTGGAGCTTCGTGTTCCTAGCCGCGGATCAGGACGCCATCGACACGGCGGAAAAGATGAACATGGATCCCGCCCTGGCCATGCGCTACGCGTCGACCGGCGACGGCACGCGCGGCGTGATGCGCTCGATGAGCAGCATGACCACCCGTCTGCGCGAACACTACACCGCCAGCGGCGGAGGAGCGCAGTTCGACGCCGAGGGAAGGATGTCGTTCGTCAGGGGCATGGAAAAGAGGAAGAAGGACTGACGGAACGGGTGGTGGATGCCAGCGGGCATCCACCACCCGGCATCGTGTCCGCGTACCTTCGTGCCTCCGCGCACACTGCCGGGGGAAGCTGTGGCACCATCAACACCGGGAGGAACAGATGCATCGCCAGATCACGTTCGTTGTCGTGCTCTCGATCGCGTGGAGCGTGTTCGTGCTGTGGGAACACCCTGAAGTGCACGCGATGGTTCGGGCCTCGGTCGCCGAGGTTGAGGACATGCTCGGACTGCGTGACGATTCGAAACCGAATGAGGAATTCGTGCGGATGCTCGCCGTCACTGAGCGGATACATTGCTCTCAGCATGGTGAGGTACCGCACATCGGGGATTTTTGGACGCCGTCGCTGCAGTTGCTCGTGTCTCCAACACGTACAGGTCTGTACGTCATGTCGCAGAAGGATCCGCCGTCGTTCGTCGGGTTGTTCTCGATCGCGATGCCTGCCGACCTTCGTTTCGAGCCGTGCGAGCTTCTGCGCATCACCACCGACAGCCTCGTCTTCACGGAACGAAGCAGGATCAGCGCACAGACCATCATCATGAGCACGGAGGCTGATGCACAGGTCCGCATGCAGCCAGGGGCGTTCCAGAGTTTGAGGAAGCTGTGCGTGAACCTTCAGCAGCAGCGCGGTCGCGTCGAATTGTCGTTCGCGAAGCCGCGGGAGCTGCGCCTCCTCTGATCCGTCGAGCGCGGAAGCGCGCACCCGGAATCAGCATGCACGGTGCATGATTGCGTGGTCGACGACACGGCGCTAGCTTGGGACATGGATCGATCTGTGACACTCGATGAGAAACGGGCGCTCGTCGCCTGGGCGGTGGCCTGTGCGGAGATGACATTGGATGTGCTTGACGCGCGTTGTTGCACCGATGCACGCATCCGCGCTGCGCTCGGTGCCGCGGGTGCATGGATGCGCGGTACCTGCGCTGTCAGTGAGGTGCGCGCAGCCGCTTCGGCAGCACATGCCGCCGCGCGCGAGACCGACGATGCGGTGGTCCGCGCAGTGGCGCGGGCGGCGGGACATGCCGCAGCCACCGCGCACGTGGCCGGGCACGCACGAGCTGCGGCGCACTACGCCGTCAAAGCGCTGGTGGCTGCCGGCGATCCTGCCCGCGCGCTCGCCATTGCCATCGACATCCGCGGACGGCAGGAGTCCCTGCTTCCAGCCACCCTGCGCCCCTTCATCTTCGGGGAGTGACCATCCGATCAACCGAAGGCGTTTTCGTCGTCGACAATGATGTCGACGACGAGTTGTGGAGAGATACCCTCATCACCACTCGCACGTCATCGAATCGGACCCGGTGTTGTATGGGGACCTGGGTCTAAGGACCAACTCAAAGTCCAGGGAAGAGAGAAGCCTGAACAAGCTTTCCACAGCTGGAATCGGTCGTCAGCGGGCGATGAGCAGGGGGGACGTGTGCAGACGCTTCCCATCACGGGTGGCGTGCAGCAGGTACAGGCCGGGGGCAAGATGGGAGAGGTCAAGCACGGTGCCATCCCCAGGCGGAATGCGCACGTGCTGCAGTGTTTCGCCGAGCAGCGAGGTGAGTACGACGGTGAGCGGCAGCGACTCGTCGCTGCGAACCGTGACGCGGTCGCGCGCAGGCATTGGATGCAGATGCAGTGCGGTCGTAGTTGAGACCGGCCGGTCGGTGGCGCTGGTGCCGCTGCAGGTGGCGTGGGTGAGCAGCGAGTCGAAGGCGGGATTCAGGATGTCGTTGTTCCAGATCTCCCAGTAGCAGATCCGGTCGGCGATGGAGAGTGCGAGGGCGGCGGGCATGCCGCCGGGACCGAAGGCCGACGGATTGGTCGTACCGCTCTGCACCATCTGCACGGCGCTGAACGGGGCGTGCTGTGCACCGTCGCGCACGAGAGCGTATTGCGCGAGATAGACGCCGATGTTCTTCTGCGACCACCACCAAGCGGCGGGACCGTAACGACGTCCGAGTACCGTGCGCGCATGCGCGTACACGGCGTCTGCAACTGCGTCGCTTCCGTTGACGGGATGCAGGTCGCAGGTCAGATACGAGCGGGGGAACGCCGCACCATAGGCGTCGATCACGCGGGTCCATGCGTCGATCATGCGTGCATCGGTGTATCCAAGCTCCGCCAGGGTCGGGATCGTGACGAAGGGTAGCTGCATTTCGTACCCGTTCGCGGTGGAGTGGGTCATGTACACGAGAGAGATCTCGGGTGTGTCGGCATACCGTGTGCCAAGCAGCGCGATAAAGCGCGACCACCGATCGAGAAAGACGGGATCCCAAGGCACGGCGATGGTATCCGCAATAGGCACGGATGCGACGAGCCGTGCGGCGCCGGCGGTGAAAAGCCACTGGGGAGTTCCGATGCCGCATCCGACGGCGAGGGAGATGCGCGTGCCGAGCGCGCGGGCGGCTGCGACCTGTCCGTCGAGCAGGCTCCAGTCGTACACACCGTCGGCGGGTTCGAGCAGGCTCCACGCGATCCGCACGAGGATGCCCTCGACGAAGGGCTTCGCGGCGATGGCTGGATCGACCGAACCGCGGCCGGGTCCGGTGGTCGGACCGCAGCTGCAGTACACGCCCGCAGGCGGCGGCATCGCCGGTTGGGCGGTGATGCTGCGCGGTACGACAGGAGACATGGTGTCGCGCGTGAAGAGCCGGCCCGGGTTCGGACCGCTTCCGCTGTAGGCCCCGCGCCATCGCCAGTCGACTGCGGTGCCGTTGAAGTCGCGGAGCGCCGCGGGGCAGTCCGCCATGAACACCGACGAGGTCGCCGCACCCATGAGCGACGCATCCCTCGGAAACAGGTCGAAGCGGTTCTGGTCGTCGGTCGCGTCGGCGAGGTACGTTGCGGCACGACTCCACGTGTCGGTGAAGTTGCCGAGCGTGTCGATGAATCCCGTGACCGGTGCTGCCGCGAACACGGCGTTGGCGTGGCAGCGCTGCGCGAAGGCAGGATCCGCATTGGCGAGCCGGATGCCGCCTGCGCTGTTGGCGACCCATACGGTGTTGTGCACGATGCGCACAGCGCGCGGACGAAAGCCGTTCTGAGCGGTCACGGTCACGGCGCGGAATCCCACCGGATCGACGTGATTGACGAAGAGGTTGTTGAAGAGGGCGAGGTTGCCGGTGGATTGCAGCAGGGCCTCGACGGGATTCTGGTGAAAGATGTTGCCGTAGACTTCGTACAGGTCGTTCGCACCCGAGCCCGTCGAGGGGAAGGCCCCGAGCAGCACGTTCGGCCTCGCGTTCGCACCGGTCGATGCGCCCTGCTGCTTCGAGAACACGTTGTGGCGGATGATGGTGCGGCCGTCTGCGGCCGTGCCTGCGAAGGCGTCGCGCACGCCGGTGTTCTGATGCTTGATCTGCATGCAGTAGCCGACGGGATCGAGCACGGCGTTGTACTCGATCACACCGCGCACGAAGGGCTTGTCGCCGTCGGAGTTCCCGAGGTAGAGCCCCGTACCCGCACCGATGATGCGCGAGCGGCGTATCGTCCAATCCCACGCATGGCACTTCGTCGAGATGCCGCAGTTCTGCTGGTCGCTTCCGTAGCCTGTGATGGTCAGCTGCTCGAGCGTGATGTGGTGCGCCCAGTTGCCCGCGGTGCCCTCGCCCTTGACGGCGTCGACGGCCACGCCGTCGCCGTCGAGCCAGAGACAGCGCACGATCACATAGGCGCAGCGCGTGATGCTGACGGTGTTGCAGCAGGCCCGCGCACGGAAGATCGTCGCTGTTCCGTCGGGTGTGCCCGTGATGACGATCGGCGCTTCGGGCGTGCCTGCAAGGTCCCTGAGGACGAGATCCTCCGTATACGTGCCCGCAGCCAGCGCGAGCGTGTCTCCCGGCGCGAGCCCAGCGAGGAAGCCCCGGTAGGTCGCGGGGTCCGCACTGACAACGCGCGCCCGTACGGGCACTGCGATCCACAGCACGATGATGAACACGATGCACGCACGCGGCATTGTCATGGCGGCTCCGGCACTCCGGTGATCAAAACGAATGCGGGAATATACTCACCGTGCAGATTCAACGATCGTCTGGCTGACCATGTCGATCAGATCACATGACATACGCGATCCCCAGGCGAAAATCGGATGATGAAACGCTCCCATTCCCACCAACATAAAGGGATCGTAGACCAGCGCGAATGCGAACGCCCCAGAGGTTGAAGTAGATTCCTGCTCCCAATGCACCACCAATGCCTCTGGATGATGCGAGGTGCTGGGTGTTTGTCTCAACAGCACCTTGACGCTCAAACACGATCACCGTCTGCTCAAAATTATAATAGCCCATGGCCGCCTTGCCATACAAGCCGAAGAATCCAAAAATGCGCTGTTCGAAGAGCGTTCCGACATACATGCTGTATCCGCGAATGGCAGCTTCTCGGATTAGTGCTCCGCTGGCTCCACTAGGATTGGAGGGGAAGTACGACTCTTCACTGATCGACGGGTGGAATTCCATTCCTGCATATACCCAGATTGACTGGCGATGAACGGCGGTTCCAAGCTCAACTGAGGGAGATGCGAAGGAGTGACTGGGAATGGATACATATGCAGTACTCAGAGACTGACCTGGTGAGAGCTGCAGAGGTAATGTGCCCTGACCTTGGAGGCGTGGGATATCATACTGTCCACCGAGACTGATATTGAGTTCGAGATAATAGAGGCGTTCATAAGACTCTGTATCCTTAGATTGCTGCGTTTCGAATGCGGTTCTGTGTTCCGGTGGGAGTTCATGCCGAAGGACCTGTGCACTCTGTGATGCAAAGGGTGGAATTCCATCATGTGGTGGTACATCTCGAGTGTGATGCGTACTACCCATTGTAGTCGTATCCGGAGAAGTGAGTTCTCCATGATCGTGATGCCCCTGAATCGCATCATCAATCGATCCGTTGAGAGTGGTTGCCGATGATGCAAGTGAGGTGACTGCAGGGTTTGATCCACCTATTCCAGATTCAGTACTGTTCCTCACGATCGGAACGTCTGGAACCTGACTTGTTCCACTCTGTCGTGTTGTAGCTTCGGCAGAGCTTGAAGGCTGACTCCAGTCATTGAATTGAGCAAACTCGTTGTTATGCGATGGAATCAGCAGATAGCCGAGTGCGAGAATGCCGAGCAGTGTCATGAGAATTCCGAGCAGCTGTCGTGAATGGAAGGTGCGGTACCAGGGGAGATTCGGATGCGGAGATCCGTTGTTCAGAAGGGCGCGCAGGTCGTCTGGGCCGACCAGCGGCGGCGAGGCCTCGTAGGCGCTGCGCAGGGGCGAGAGCAGGGAGCGGGGCATGGCGGTCATTCCTCCTGCAGTCCGGGCAGCAGGGATGATGTCGCAGCAGACGTCGAGCCGGGTGCGCGTGTGCCGTCGCGCAACAGATCTGCGAGCCGTCGTCGCGCGCGACTCGCACGCTGCTTGACGGCAGCAAGCGTGATGTGCTGCAGCGCGGCCACATCCTGCAGCGGCAGATCTGCCAGCTCGTGCAGCACGAGCACCTCGCGATCGTCGTGCGAGAGCCGCTGCAGCGCCTCGTGCACGAGACGCGCCTCGGCGGCGGTATCGGGTGCCGCGATGTCTGCGGGTGCGGAATGCATGATCAGTTCATCGCCTCGTGTGAAACGCCGTGCGCGGGTGCGCTGCCTGGTGAGCGTCCGGCGTGCGATCGTGAAGACAAAGGAAAGAAAGGCTTCGGGTGCGGTGACACGGTCGAAGGATTCATATGCGGCAAGCACGGTGTCGCCGATGGTGTCGCGCGCCTCGTCGTCGTCGCGCGTCATGGCGCGAACGTAGCGTTCGAGTCGGGCATGGATCGGCAGGTACGCGTCAAGAAATGCGCGTTGTCGGTGCTCGGAGGTCACGCGTCGAGTGTAATGGATTCGAAGTGCAGTGCCACTGCGGTGTGCATGACAGGAAGTGCAGCGGGCCTTGGAAAAGGTGACAGCCCGGCGAACCGCAGACCGGAAATATGCGATATTTTCGAGAGTATCGGGTCCGGAAGTCTGAAGTGTCGCGGGAGAGACGTATGTTTGCGCATACCCCATGTCGAACTGGAGACCCTCTCATGAGAACGCTCCCCCTCGTGGTCATCGCGGCCCTCTGGCTGGCGATGCCCGCACTTGCACAGCAGAAGGACGACGCAAAGTGCAAGGATCATCCCCTCTTCACCCGCATGCCCGATTCGTGGATCCACAGCTGCAAGGAGCGCGACTTCGACGCCTTCGACTTCCGCGTCGGGGCAAAAAAGATGCAGCGCGTCGAAGGTCGGCTCACCCGCCTCAACTACTACCCGCAGGCTACCGCGCAGTCCAAGCCGAGCGAACTGCAGATCCTCCGCAATTTCGAGAACGCCGTCAGGAAGGTTGGCGGCACATCGCTGTACGTCGACAAGAACCGCGAAACCTTCACGATCACGAAAGACGGCAAGGAACTCTGGGTCGAGGTCACGGCCGAGTTCACCGGCAAGTACGGACTCACCATCATCGAGAAGGAGGCGATGCAGCAGGACATCGTCATGAATGCGGAGGCCTTCGCCAGCGGCATCGCAGAAAGCGGCCACGTGGCCGTGTACGGCATCCACTTCGAAACCGGCAAGGCAACGCTCACGCCCGAATCGGAAGCCGCCGTTTCCGAAATCGCCCAGCTCCTGCGCAACGAATCCGCAATGAAGGTCTACATCGTCGGCCACACCGACAACACCGGCGTCGTGGCCACCAACATGACGCTCTCGCAGGCGCGCGCGGCTGCCGTCGTGCAGGCGCTTGTCACCAGGCACAACATCCCCGCGGCACGCCTCGCATCCTTCGGTGCGGGACCCTACGCGCCCGTCGCGACCAACGACACCGACGAGGGCCGCGCCCTGAACCGCCGCGTCGAACTGGTCAAGCAGTAGCGCCGGCATGACAGCGGTCCTCCGACTTTTCAGCGGAGCATCTCCGCGCGTGTAAGTATGGGCAACCCTCATTCTTGACTAGTGGAGTTCCCATGAAGATCGCTCCGACCACTCTTGCCTTCCTTCTTGCCATCAGCCTTGCCGCATGCTCCTCCGACACCGACAAGGCTGCACAGACCGACGCTGCCACAACGACCGAACAGACAGCAGATAATGCCGCGCCGCAGGAGGCTTCCGCAGCGATGACGCAGGAGGAGAAGCTGAAGGATTTTTACACTCGCCTGCGCCAGGCCATGATCGCCGATGACCGCCGCACGATGGAGGAACTCAGCTACTTCCCCTTCAATCTGCAGGATCAGTTCATCCCACGCAGCCAATTCGGTGATCTGCAGCTTTCCGACGACATCAAGAACACGCTGCGCAACACCGACAAGGTCGAGAAGACCCGTTTCACCTACTCTCCTCCCGAACAGGTCGCCTACAACACCGGCCAGCTCTGGGAAGTGAATCTCGGGGGTCCCGGGCTCTACATCGCGATGGTGAACGGCGAATTCAAGATGGTCGCGTTCTATTACGGAGAGTGACGCTGTGGATGCTCCGCATTCCTGCAGGTACGACGATTTCAATTTGATGCGAGTGGAGGAGGAGGTATCTTCTTCGCCCCATCATTCCATACTTGCATAGAGGAGCCACCTACATGGCCACCATCAACGTGTACCTGAATTTCGCGGGCAACTGCGAGGAAGCGTTCGAGCATTACAAGTCCGTCTTCGGCGGCGAGTTCTCCGACATCAACCGTTTCGGCGAGATGCCGCCGCAGGAAGGCATGCCTCCGGTGCCCGAGGAGATGACGCAGAAGATCATGCACATCTCGCTGCCGATCAGCACCGAGACCATCCTCATGGGCAGCGATACCGGTGGTGCGTGGGCGCCGCCCCTGACGCCCGGCAACAATTTTTCGCTCATGGTCAACGCTGGATCGACCGAGGAGGCCGATCGGCTCTTCGCCGGACTTTCCGCCGGTGGTGCTGTGACCATGCCGCTTGCCCCCACCTTCTGGGGCGCCTACTTCGGCGTGTGCAGCGACCGCTTCGGCATCAATTGGATGGTCAGCGCCGCTCTGGGCGAGGGCTGATTCAGCATGCGCGCCCATGGCGCGCACCGTGCATCACTGACGGCGGATGGCGCATTCCCACAAGGGGTGCGGCATCCGCCGTCGCGCATGATGTGTCAGTGGGGACGGCACGCTGTCGCATGTGCATTGCATGGTAGTTCCCATGATTGTTGCCTGCCTGCCGCTCGGTGGAGGGAAGGGAATGTCAGTCCTTGAACTCGAGCTGAATGCCGAAGGAGGCAGACTGGTCGAGCTGCCGGCGGAGCGAATAGTTCGGGTCGTAGCTCAGTCGCAGGTCGTAGCGAAAGGAGAAGGTCTTGTAGGTGATGCCCGCACCGACATCCCACACTGCATGTGCCTTTTCGTACAAGGAGCCGAGATCTCCCTTGGACAAGGCCACACCCAATGTCTGGAGGAAGGCACTGAGATTGTCGGTGAAGTCGTTGCTGTACTCGAGCGCTGCGACGGCGCTGTACCCGGATTCCAGCTTGACGCTGCGGGCTTGACGGACGGCGGAGAGAGGGTTCTCGGGATCGATGCGAAAGGTGCGATTGCCGACGAGGAGGAATCCACTGCTCATGGTCTGCTGGAACGCGTATCCGACTCCGTATCGGGCGCTGAGGCGCTGAGTCTTGTCGTCGGATTTCCAGTCGAGCCACTGACCGAGATACAGGGTCTGATAGAAGAAGGCGGGATCCATGAACGATGTGGGTTGGCCATCCTTGACACCGTTGGTCATGCGTGTCTCCATCGTCAGTTCGAGGAAGAGACTGATGCGAAAGTCATCCGACACATGCACGGATGGAATGGCAGTGAAGACCAGATCGTCGCGCATGGTGCGAGGTGCTGCATCGGAATATGCGTCGCGGGCGAGATTGGCGTTGAGGTATGATTTGAAGTGAAATGCACCGATGTCGAATGCCATCTGCGAGCGAAGCTGACCCGTCATCGAAATGGAATGGGCCTCCCGGTCCTTCTGCTGTGTCGTCGTCAGCAGGAATCCGAATGCCGGTCGCACGATGTAGCTGAAGTCGTCGGATTTTCGTACCGCGCCTGTTTGCGCGACGAGAGGGCTCGAAACAATGACGAGCAGCAACATGACAGGCAGGACACGGGGCATGGGCGTGCAGCTTCTCCGGCCGCGCCGGCGCGGCTCCATGAATATGAGTGATGGGATGGGAATCGGATTTGCTATATCGCAATTTTACAATCGAATGGCAATGATGGTGGGAGAAAAAAATATATAATGACGACGTGCCGACAATCATCAAAAAAAATAAACATGCTGCTTATTGCGGAGCCGTCGTATCCGAATTATATTATCAATCGAATTCCCCCCCATACCAATCCTTTCGAGTGCAGCCATGAAATATATTCTGGTGTGTATGTTCGCGTTGTTCCTCCTCTCCAGCACTGCCGTGATGGCACAGATCCAGTCCGGTACCACGACTACCACGGTGGGTGGCGGCGGTTCCGATGCAGCCGGTACCACGCAGGAAACATATGGAGAGGCCATTCCCTCGCGTGTGAAGACAATGCCGCTCTCTCAGGCGCTTCCGATGGCGAATGATCTGCTGAATCGCAAGATTCTCCTCACCGGCATCGTCGAAGGCTATTGCCATCACGATTGCTGGATCACGCTGATGGAAGGCGATGCACGTGTGAATGTTCACACAGGCATCGAAGGACTCCCGACGGATCTCGCAGGTCGCGAGGTTTCACTCTACGGATGGTTCGAGCAGGCGACCACCGATGCCGGCGATGCCGGATTCCGCTTCAACGCCATTTCCGTGCGTCCCTGAGCGTACCCTTCTACAGACTGCACCAGACCCCGGCCATGTGCCGGGGTTTTTTGTAATCCCTACGAGCCGTGGGACTTGAGAAAGGCGCGCATGGCGGTGCGGCGACGCTGATCGGTGGACCATGAATCCCTGCAGGCGATGGCGTTGCGGTACGACGCGGCGGCAAGGTCGGGCCGATCCATCGCCTCGTAGGTCATGCCGAGTTCGCAATGGTGGCGCAGGATGGTGGGATCCCTGCGAATCGCTGCCTTGAAGTGACGTACGGAGGCTTCGAAACTGCCGTCAGGGAGTCCCCCGAGCAGAAGATTTGCGAGCTTGCGTTCGATCCACCCGACGTCGGCCACCTCGCGGTGCCAGGTGCCGTAGATCGTATGTGCAATCTGATTGTCTGCATCGAGCAGAAGCGCGCGGTCGAGTGCTTCACGGATGCGATGCGTCAACCTGACTTTCTCGCGTCCCCCCGCGAACATCGCAAGACTGCCGAGCGCGGCGGCGTGCAAGGCATGAGCGTTGGCGCTGGCGGGTTCGGCCGCGATCGCCTCCTCCGCACACGCGATCGCACGCTTGTAGCAGGCCTCGGCCTTCGAGCCCACGAGCGCATCTCCTTCGTTGATCCATGAATTCGCGAGGCGCCAGAGCAGCTCCGCGTTGCGTGGATGCCGCGTGCGCGCCTCGAGCAGCACGGTGCGCTCCTGCTCCCATCGGCAGGCACGGAACAGCGAGTCCGCCATGCGCAGGCTCGACGTCGGCACGCGCTCCGACTCCGCCGCAGGCGCACCGAGCGGCATTGCACACAGCAGCATGCCGCTGGTCATCATGAGAATCATGCATCGTGTCATTGTGCCCACCTCTCGTTCTGGTACCTGCTTCATCTGCAATGAATAGCGCATGCATGATTCTCGTGTCATGAAATCGTCAAAAATCTGTGCGACCACCGCAGAAGCACCTGACGTGCTGCAACCTTTTGCGTACGGGTTTTGTCAAAGTAGGAAGTCCCGCACACCGACGTGCACCCAAACGACATCACCCCCGCACGACCCATGATTCCATCCGTACTTCTCCCGACGCACAGCACGATCATGCTCGGCATCGCATGCATGCTGTATGCGACAGCAGATGCCGGCGCGCAGTTCGTGAACACCTATCCCATCGTCGACACGCGGCAGTCGGCCTGTTACAACAACACCGCGCAGATCGCCGCGCCTGTACCGGGACAGGCCTTCTTCGGACAGGATGCGCAGCACGCCGGCAATCAGCCGCAGTACCGCGACAACGGCGACGGGACGGTCACCGACCTGGTCACGGGTCTCACGTGGGTGAAGGCGCGCGGGGCAAAGGTGTCGTGGGAGAAGGCGCTCGCCGACGCCACGGCTTGCAGGGTGGGGGGGCACGCCGACTGGCGTATGCCCACGATCAAGGAACTCTACTCGCTCATTGATTTCCGAGGGAAGAGTGCGACAACTGCCGCCGCGTCGATACCCTACCTCGACACCACGTACTTCGACTTCGCCTACGGCAACACCTCCATCGGCGAACGCGTGATCGACTGTCAGGATTGGAGTGCCACGACCTACGTGCACCTGACCATGGGCGGCGACTCGACCGCCTTCGGTGTGAACTTCGCCGACGGCCGCATCAAGGGCTACGGAAAAAAGTGGCCCCCGACAGGCGCACGCATGCAGCTCTACGTGCGCTACGTGCGCGGCAACGCGGCATACGGTACGAACAGCTTCGTCGACAACAACGACAGCACCGTCACCGACCGGGCAACGGGACTCATGTGGGCGAAGCCCGACAGCCGCAGCGCGATGAACTGGTCCGACGCGCTCGCATGGGTGCAGGCGCGCAACGCCGCGCAGTGGCGCGGCTACACCGACTGGCGGCTTCCGAACGCGAAGGAGCTGCAGAGCATCGTCGACTACACCCGCTCACCCGCCACGACCAGCTCGCCGGCGATCGATCCCGTCTTTCTCAGCTCCGCGATCGGCACCACCGAATACCCATTCTACTGGACGAGCACCACGCACCTCGACAACATGGGCGGCGTGTATGTCTGCTTCGGCCGCGGCCTCGGCTGGATGCAGCTTCCCCCAACCTTCTCGTGGCAGCTCTACGACGTGCACGGCGCAGGATGCCAGCGCAGCGATCCCAAAACCGGCAGCGCCACGAACTATCCTCATGGACTGGGTCCGCAGGGCGACATCGTCCGCATCGAGAACCACGTGCGCCTCGTGCGTGGCGGCACAATCGTGCCCGTCGAGCTGTCGCTCTTCCGCGCCGAGGTGCTGGATGGCGCGGGCAGTGTACGACTCGTGTGGAGGACGCAGAGCGAGACCGCGAACATCGGCTTCCTCGTTGAGCGACGTCCAGCGGAAGCCTCCGACTGGCAGACGCTGCCGGGGAGTTTCACGGCGGGACACGGCACGACGACCGCACCGCATGACTACGCGCTGGTCGATGCGCCGGGTGCAGGTCGTTGGCAGTACCGGCTGCGGCAGATGGATGCCGACGGCACGCACGCATACTCGCAGGTGGTTGACGTTGTGATCGGCGGCGCATCGGCCTCGCACGCACTTGCACTGGCGGTGCATCCGAATCCCGTCACGCGCGGCGCCGATGCCATCGGTGTGCGTTACGCCGTGCCGTCTGCGGGTCGCGTGCACCTGCAGTTCGTCGACGCACTGGGCCGCATCATGCTCGCGCACGACGAAGACATCGCCGACGTGCAGCCGCGCGAGATCCGGATGTCGACCGCGTCGCTCCCGGCCGGATCGTACCTGCTCGTGCTCATCTCGACGCACGGCGTGCGTACTCTGCCGGTCGTCCTTTTGCGGTAGTGCATCCTGCGGCGTGACCGCACGGAATCTGGTCTTGCGCATGGGCTGCACATCGGCGATGTTGCAGCCCATCACATTCACAGAAGGGAAACACCACATGTCACCTGTCATCAATCTGGGATCGTTGCCCCCCGACGATCCCATCTATACCGGCCGTGAGGCCACCGTATTCTTCCGACGGAAACCCTCGGAACCGGACGCACCCGGCGCAGAAGAAACCGATGCGTCCGACGCTGTCACACCCGACGACAGCCTGCCCGAACAGCTGACGAACGATGCTGCCGGTTCTCCGGCAGATGCGTGAACGGAGATTGACATTGTCTCGGGCATCGCCGAGATTGAACACTCCTCACATAATGCGGTGGCTCCATGAACACGTTTCGTGCGTTTTCATTCGCAGTGCTCATCGTGACGGCGTCCGTCGCGCACGGGCAGTCCTTCTGGTCACAGGTGCCGACACCATACGGCGGGGAGATCACATGCCTGCATCAGCGTGGCTATACGACGCTCGCAGGAACGCGCGACGGAGTCTACCGATCGGATGATTACGGCTTTTCATGGCGGCAGACGAGCCTGCGCTCGCGTGTGATCGAAGGCCTCTCATCCAATGCCGACGGACTCTTCGCTGCCGCAACAGTCGACGGCGTGCATGTCTCCACGGACCTGGGACGTACATGGTCGCTCACCGGCTTCACCACACCGACCTACGGTGTTGCCGTCACGAGGCAGGGCTGGCTGCTCGCCGGCGTCGGTGAATACGGTCTGACGGGAAAGGTGTTTCGCAGCACCGACAGCGGTCGCACATGGAACCGGGCGACATTCTCCACCCCGAACGCCCGCATCATCAACATGCTCGTCACCAGCAGGGGCACGGTTGTCGCCGCAATCCATGGCATTACATCGGATGGGCTGGACCGTATCATCTACTCCAGCGATGACGGCTGGACGTGGAACTATGGGAATCACTATGATGCGTACAACGGCTCCCTCACCGAGGGACCCTCTGGTGATCTCTACGCGATCAGCACAACCGGCGGCATCCTTCATTCGAGCGATGATGGAAGAACATGGTCGCATCATCGCTTCTCTCCCTATTGCCTGTTCAACAACAGCGCTCTCGCCATCGATCCAGACGGGAACATCTTCGTCAGCAACCGCTTTCTGTACCGCGGCAGCGAAGCCGCCCTCGACGAATGGAACCTCGTCGACTCCACGGAGTTCCGGGCCATGCTCGCACCCACGCGCGGGCTCGTCATCGGTGGCGGCGAGGATGGAATCGCGCAGTCGTACAATGGCGGCACCTCCTGGCAGGCATCGTCAATCGGCATGCGTGCGCACTCCACGCGAGGGGTCGCCATCGATGCCGCAGACAATCTGTGGATGGGGAATCTGCGCTCGACCGATCACGGCATGCGCTGGACCTGGAGCACCATGCCCGTCAATCCGGACCTGCTGCACACCGATGCAGACGGCCGTCTCTTCGCCGTCACGTACTCGCCGGATCATTGTGTGTACCGCTCCACCGATGGCGGCACCTGGACGCGTGCCCTGTCGAATGCATTTGTCTACTTCATCCGAACGTTGAATGGACGGCTGCACGTCGGAACATCCAACGACGTCAGGGTGAGCGATGACAACGGATCGACCTGGCGCACCCTGCTCCCGACTATGGCGCGCGATGTAGCGTGGGGTCCCGGCGGCATCCTCTACCATATCGTGGACGCGCAGGGAGTCAGACGCACCGACACCACGACCCACGTGACGACGGTGATCAATGCCGGACTCCCCACCGACAGGTACGGCAACATCTTCAGCACGCGACTCGTCGTGGATGCGCAGGGCAGCCTGTACATGGGTGTCGACGGCGTGGGTCTGTATCGGTCGACAGACGAGGGCCGCAGCTGGAGTCTCGTGCATGCTGTCGCCGCATCCATTCGTGACATCCGCCTCCTCGAACCGTCGATCATCGTGCTCGCGACCTACGGCGATGGGGTGCACGTCAGTCATGATGGGGGAGGGGAATGGGAGACCGTCAACGAGGGACTCGCGAATCTGCGCGTGCTGGCACTCGACATCGATCGTGTCGGATATCTCTACGCAAGTACCGACGGAAGCAGTCTCTTCCGCAGTCTGCGCTCGATCACGCCGGCACGGGTACCGCTGACATGGCAGCTCGGCGTGAGTCCGAATCCCGCCACGACGCATGCCGACCTGCATGTGCGCGTTCCGGAAGATGCCCAGGTGCGCGCGACGCTCCACGACGTGCTCGGCAGGGAAATCCGCATGGTGTTTGATGGATTTCTTCGAGCAGGAGACAATACAATCGCACTGCCCACGACGACACTCCCGTCGGGAAGCTACTGGATCCGCCTGTTCAGTCCGATCGGACTGCAGCAGCAGCGTCTCGTCATCGTGCACTGACGCGCGCATCGGGCGGGACAAAAAAACCGGACCCACGGGTCCGGTTTTTCGTTCGTGCACGGTCGGGAAAAGGGACGGGGGTCAGCGTCCGGTGATCTGGAGGTATTGCACGACGAGGGTGCGGCAGGCTGCGCGCGATTCGACCAGACGGTCGTCTGTGTGCTGGAGGTCCGCCTGCGCCTCGAGCAGATCGGCAAGCGAGCCGATGCCCTGCTGCCAGGCATCCCTCGCGAGGGCGACGTGTTCTGCGGCCTGTGCACGGGCCTGCTGCCGCAGCCCGATCTGCCGCCAGGCGTCGCCGAGATCGAGGCGGACCTTGTCCATTTCCAGCCGCAGCAGCTCGATGTTGTTACGCTGTTCGGTGCGGGCGACCTCGGTCTCCAGGGCATGCCGCTCTAGATCGTGTGCACCGCCCCACCAGGCGGAGATGGGAATCGACAGGGTGCCGAATACTGCGCTGATGGTGCGGCCGTCATTCCGGTCGAGCTGGATGTAGCGGCCTGTCACTCCCACGGCGATCGAAGGCAGGTATGCGCCCCGTGCGAGATCTGTCTGAAGTGCGCCCGCTGCGACGGATTGCTCGAGCAGCTGATATTCGGGGCGGCGACGGACGGCTTCCGCATGGTCGACCGCGAGTGCACGGGGATCGTCGATCACGATGTTCGAATCCGCCAGCACGATGCCATCCTCAAAGGGAATCCCCACATACTGGCAGAGAGCCATCGTCGCGAGGGTGATGCCGCTCTCGAGTTTCGAAAGGTCGGCCCGCAGATCGGCATGCTTCAACTGCACGCGCAGCAGATCGTTGCGCACCGTGAGTCCCGCAGCGACCGCATCTGCCACCTGCCGCTCGAGGGCGTCAAGCATGGTCTCGTACGCGTCGAGGGTGCGGCGCTTCTCGCGCAGCATCACGACGCGCCACCAGTGGTCCTCGACGGTCCGTGCCACGGTCTGTTCGGCGAGCAGGCGACGCGCGGCGTGGACCTCAACGTTGAGCGCGGCGAGCCGGTTGCCGGCGAGAATGCGTCCGCCTGCGAAGACGGGTTGGACGATGTCGATCGATCCGATGACGGCGCTGCTGAGGAAGCTGGTGGTCGAGGCGGGAAGGTACGCGAACTCGGTGGCGAGGGGAATGTGGAGGGGATTCCCGTCGTAGACAGGAAGATTGCCGCCGCTCGTGCGCAGCTCGACGAGGTCCTTCTCGGCGCGGAAGGCCTGCACACCCGCGTCAATGGTGGGGAAGTATCTGCTCAGCGCCATCGTGCGTGCATGCACAGCGGCGCGCTGATGCAATGCGGCGGTGACGGTGGCGGCATTGTCGCGCAGGGCCATGGCGCGGCAGGAATCGAGGGTGAGCACGCGCTGCGCCTCGAGAGGTGCGGCTCCGCACGCGAGCAGGACCAACGTGATCAGCATGCGTCTCATGCAGGTACCTCCTCGGCAGTCACGGCGTCGTTGCGGTGGAAGTAGTAGTAAAGCACGGGCAGCACGAGCAGCGAGAGCACGAGCGCGAAGAGAAGACCGAAGCACACGACGGCCCCGACGGGTCCCCAGAGCGAGGATCCGCTTACGATCATGGGCACGACACCCACCGCGGCCGCGGCGCTCGTCAGGAAGATCGGGCGCATGCGTCGCTTCCCCGCGCTGATGGCGGCCTCCTCGATCGAGTGCCCGTGCTCGCGACGCAGCGTCTCCGCATGCGACACGTAGATGATGCCGTTGCGCACGACCACGCCCATGAGTCCCACGAGACCGATGAATGCTGTCACACCGAATGGATAGCCGGTGACGAGCATCCCCACCGCCGCTCCGAAGATGCTGAGCGGCAGGGTGGTCATGATGAGCAGGGAGGTGGCGACCTTGCGGAACTGCAGCATGAGAATGACGAAGATGATGAGCACGCTGACGGCGAGGGAGTAGTAGAAGGGTGTGATGTAGTCCTTGCTGTCGAGGTCGTCGCCACCGTGCGTGAGTGTGACGCCGTCAGGCAGGGCAAGGGCGTCGATCTTCGGACGGATTCTGTTAAAGACGACCGAGGAATAGATGCCGCGCTCGACTTCCGCTGTGACGGTGATGGAGCGTACGCCGTTGCGGTGGACGATCTCGCCGTGGGACCAGCCCGGTTCCACCATGGCCACGTTGCGAACCGGCACGGATGCGGTGAGGAAGGGGGAGGTCACGTATTGATCGGCGACGTCGTGCACGCCGGGCGTGCCGATGCGGTCGGAGCGCAGGACGACGTCGAGCGCGCGATCTCCTTCCCATACGGTGGCGACGGGGAAGCCGCTCGTGCCGACCATGAGAGAGTAGGCGAGCAGGGTGTTCGAAATGCCGAGGCGGGCGGCCTCGTCGCGATGCAGGGTGACGTCGATCGCAGGCTGGGGCTGCCGCCAGTCCGTACGCACGAACTCGGTGCCGGGGGTGGTGCGCAGGATTGCAGCGACGCGGTCTGCGGTGCGCATGAGTGCGGGGATGCTGTCACCGGTGATGCGCACCTCGATCGGCGACGCGGCGACGGCCATCACGAGTTGCTTCCACTTGATGTCGGCGTTCGGCCAGACGCCGCGCAGTTCCCTGCTGTAGTCGTCGAGCACATCGGGTGTGACGTCGGCGGACGCTGTCAGGACGACCATCTGCCCGTAGTTCCGCGCGGGAAAGGCAGGCGCGTACATCGTATGAAACCGTGGCGAGCTCGTACCGACGAAGGATGTCACGACGCTGATGCGACTGTCGGCACGCAGGCGCGCCTCGATGGCGCGCATCACGGTGTCGGTCTGGGCGAGCGATGCGCCCTGCGGGAGGAAGACCTCGACGGCGAACTGGTTGCGCTCGATCTTCGGGAAGCTCTGCTGCGGGATGAGGGCGAGCATGACTGCACCGCACAGCACCGAGGCGATCCCGACGGCGACCACACGTGTCTTGTGGCGGAAGGCTGCTTCGATGAGGCGGTCGTACCAGCGCTGCAGCAGCGTGAGCGTGTCACCTCTGCGGCGGGTGTGTTCGGGCGCGCGCACGCCAGTCGTGATGTACCGGTAGTTGAGCAGGGGAATGAGTGTGACCGAAATGACCAGCGACACGAGCAGCGCATAGGAGATCGTCAGCGGCAGCGACCGCACGAAGTCGCCCGCAACACCTTTGAGGAAGAAGGGGACGGGCAGGAAGCAGACGATGATGATGACGGTTGCCGAAACGACCGACCCGAAGAGCTCGGTTACACTGCGTGACCCGGCCTCGTAGGGTGTCATCCCCTGGTCGAGTTTCTCGATGTAGTTGTCGATGATCACCACCGCATCGTCGACGGTGATGCCGAGCACGATGATGAGTCCCGCCAGCGATACGGTCTGCAGATCCATGCCGCTCACCCACATGAGTCCGATGGCGATCGAGATGGATGCGGGGATGGAGATGGCTGCGATGCGCGCCACGCGCATCGGCAGGAGCAGCAGGGTCACGAGGATGACCGCGATGATGGCGATCGCGAACTCCTTGAGGAAGTTGTTGATGGCGTGGGAGACTGCGTCGGGAATGTTCGAGATCGTGACGATCGAGACATCCTCGGGCAGCGTGCGGTCGAATGCGTCGATCACCCCGCCGACATCTGCCCCGAAACGGGTGACGTTGTTGCCCGGCACCATTTCGAGCGAGACGATGATGCACTTCGTGCCGTTGACACGCACGAACGAGGTGGGATCCGGATACTCGCGCACGACGCGGGCGACATCCTTGACGCGCAGCACATTGCGCATGGGATCGGCATGGATGATCTGCTCGGCGATGTCCTGTTCGGATGTGAACGCAGGCATGACGTGCACGGGACGCACGAGGCGACCGTCGTCGATCTCGCCTGCATATGAGACCGCGTCCTGCGGTTTCAGCGCGGTGAGCATCTGCACGGGCTTGATGCCGTACTGGGCGAGGCGCGCGTCATCAACGTGCACACCGATCTGCTCGGTCTGTACACCGTACTGCCGCACGCGTGAGACCGACGGGACCTTGCGGACCTCCGCCTCGAGAGCCTGCACCCAGGTTTCGAGTTCACGGTAGGTGCGGGTGTCGGATTCGATTGCCAGCAACAGGGCGGACGTGTTGCCGAAATCGTTGTCGGCGGTCAATGATCGCACACCCGATGGCAGGGTCGGTTTCAGTTCATTGAGTCCGTGCCGCAGCTTCGTCCAGAATGCATCCTGATTCCGTTCCTCTTCGGAGATGTGCACGTAGATGACCATGACGTTCTCCTTTGAAATGGAGATCGTCCTGGCCCGGTCGATGGACTTGTACTGGAACAGGTACTGCTCCACCTTTGTCGTCAGCTGCTGCTCGACCTGCTGCGACGACGCGCCTGGATAGACGGCAATGATGGTTCCAACCGGTACATCGAACTGTGGCCATTCATCCCGCGGCATGATGAACAGGGCCAGCACGCCGAAGAGCATGAGTCCCCCGAAGGCGAGATACAGCACCTGCCTGTTCTGCAGCAGCACGTCGAGCAGTGTGCGCGTCCGCGTCGTGTGCGTGTCCCCGTTCATTTGTGTACGACGCGGATGGGCGCATGATCGGTGAGCTTGTGGCGGCCGGAGACGATGACCCGGTCCGCGCTCGTGAGTCCCGACCGGATGGCGATGCCCCGTTCCGCGAATCCTGCCGTCACGACATTGCGCCGCAGAGCACGCTCGCCGTCTGCGACGAATACGTACTGTCGTCCGGTTTCATCGACGAGCATGGCGTCGACAGGCACGACCAGCATGGTGCCGGTGGCTGCAGTCGGGATCTGCACCCGGCAGATCATGCCGGGTCTGATGCGGCCGTCGTCATTCGGCAGCGCGATCTTCACGGGATACGTATGAGCGACGGGATCGGCGAGCACGCCAACTTCCGCAATCGTGCCCGGCAGCGCAGCATCACCCAGCGCTCCGATCTGCACTGTCGCAGGGAGTCCCGCGCGCATTCCCGAGATCTCCTGCTCCGACACCGAAATCCGCGCGAGCACCTTGTACATGCGCACGATGGTGATCGAGGTGACATTCGGCAGCGCGCTCATGCCCGGTTCGACCGAGCGCATGCCGATCACGCCGGATGCCGGTGCCGTGAGAAAACAGTCCTGCAGATTCTTTCGCGCGATGACGACCGCGGCCCGCGCCCGCGCCAGATTGCTCTCGGCTTCGATCATCTTGATTTCGGGAAGCGTGCCGTTGCGAAACATGGGCTGCAGGCGCGAGCAGGCATCCGCAGCCTGCGCCTCCGTGGCGACGGCCATGTCGAGCATGTGGCGCAGGTTCGTAGTGTCGAGCATGGCGAGCACGCGGCCGCGCTGCACGGCATCGCCTTCATGCACGAGCACACGCGCCACCGTCCCGACCACGCCAAAGGTGAGAGGGATGGATTCGGACGCTTCCATCGTGCCACTCCAGGCGATACTGCCGCTCGCGTCGAGGGGAAGCGGCCGAATGACGTCGACCGCGATGGGGTCAGGACTTCTGGTTGCGTCTGCGCTCCCGTCGCTGCAGCGTGACAACAGGCAGGCGATGCAGAGGAGTGCGGGCAGGAGCAGCCGGAGTGGAGGTGCGTTCATTGCTATCACTGGAATGATTGGACGTAAATCGTATTATGGTCGAAACGTATGCAAAAAAATCAGATGCCGTAGGTCACCAGCCGAGCGGCCATGTCGACATCGTCGCTGTTGTAGTCTTCGAGGAACAGGAAGAGTTCGAGCGAACGAATGATGCCCGAGAGCACGCGCGTGGCAGCGTCGAGTTCCCTGCGTCCCCTTAGCGTGAACTCCTTCTGACGCACGCCAAGCAGGAGGATCTCGCGCAGATACTGGTATTCCTGTGCCTCGAATTCCTTGCGGAGCGTGGCGAGGAAGCGTGGATTCTCGCGAATCTCGGTCAACACGACGCGATAGACCGTCGCCACATTCTTCATCTCCGAGAGTGATGCCACGATGTAGGTACGCAACTTCTCGCGGGCGGAGTCGACCTGGGTGACGGCAGCCTTCGCGCGGGCGAGCAGCTGGGAGACTTCGGCAAGGACCATCACGTCGATGATGTCATCCTTGCTGCGGAAGTAGTAGTAGATCGTGCTCTTTCCCTTGCCGGCCTCGCGTGCAATGTCTTCCATCGTCGTCTTGGCGAATCCCCAGCGCTGGAATACGCGTGCCGCCGCCTGGAGAATGGCGTGTCTGACCTGTGCTTCTTTTTCGGAGAATGTCATAATCGACTGAAATCGTTTTATGGTCGAAACCTACCCACTGCACAGACGAAAGTCAATCCCCGGGAGGACGGACGCCCTCGTCCGTCCCGTGGAATCTTCCGGTTGAATCCTCATGCGCATGCATGCATCTCATGTGGGTGAACTGATTCCTCACCTGTCATTGAAACGCGCGTCAGCATGAGCACTCCCACATCGAAGCAGCGACCCACGACCACTTCCCACGGCAAGGGCGGTACCGGAAATCGTGCCACCTACCTCGTCTGGGGCATTGCCTCGGTCGCGATCCTAGTCGCCGGACTCCTCTTCCTCAATGCAGGTCCATCCGATGAGGCCGCTCCGCTCCCTGCATCCGCCGAGACTGCCGCAGGTGCGGCCGCCACGGCACCGGCATTCGAACTGCCACTGGTGGGAGGCGGGACGGCCAGCCTCGCGCAGTATCGCGGACAGGTCGTGATGCTGAATTTCTGGGCGACGTGGTGCGGACCCTGCAAACGCGAGATTCCCGACTTCATCGAACTGCAGAGGGAATACGCAGAGAAGGGGTTCACGATTCTCGGCGTGGCGCTCGACGAGCCCGCGGCAGTCGAGCAGTTCATGAAGGCAAACGCGCTCAACTATCCCGTGCTGCTGGGTGACGACAACATCTCTGCTGCCTACGGCGGCATCCGGAGCATCCCGACGACGCTCCTGATCGACCGCGAGGGAACCATCGTCACGACGCAGGTCGGCATGCTGCCGAAGGAACATTGGCAGGACGCGATCAGCCGCCTGCTGTAGATATCGTGACCAGCAGCTTGTCGATGCGGGCCCCGTCCATGTCGACGATCTCGAAGGTGACTGCGCCCTCGGTGTGCACCTCGCCTGTCACGGGAATATGGTGCAAACGCGTTGTCACGAGTCCCCCGATCGTCACCACGTCGTAGGGCAGATCCTTCGCTTCGAGCACATGCGGAAACGCATCGAGAAAATCGCGCACGGGCAGCGCTCCATCAATCAGCCATGATCCATCGCTGCGCTGCACCATCGCTTCGGCGCGTGCGGTGCGGTCGCTTCCGATCAGCGCCCGCGCGAGCGTCGCTGTCGTGATCATCCCCTCGAGATTTCCATACTCGTCAACGACGAGCAGCGCTCCCGGCCTTGTCTGTCGCAGCTGCAGGAGCGCGTCATGTGCGCTGAGGGATTCCGGGATGAAGCGCGCAGGCCGCATGGCGGCACGCAGCAACCGCTCTGCGGAAGCGTCGGTGACGAACGACACGGTGTGCAGGAACAGGTCCCGCGCCGCGACCATGGCGATGACGTTGTCGCGCGACGAGTCGTAGATCGGATAATGTGCGTGGGGATGTGTGGTGAGTACGTCACGCAGGGCTTCCATGCTGCTGTCGACGGGAAGCATCACCAGTTCATGGAAGGGGACCATGACTTCCAGCACACTGCGATCCCCGAAACGAAAGACGTTGTCGAGCAGGGAATGCTCTTCACGTGCGATGACGCCGTGCGCCGCACCCTGTCCGATGAGCTGGCGGATGTCCTCTTCGGTCACATCATGCACCGCTGCCGGAGGCACGCGCATCACCCAGAGCACGGCGCGTGTCGATGCGCTGAGCAGCCAGACGAGGGGGGCGGCGATGATCGACAGTACGCGCATGGGCGGTGCCACGATGCGTGCGATGGCGTCGGCATGCGCCATGGCGAGCCGCTTCGGCGCAAGCTCGCCGATCACGAGTGAGAGGTAGGTGATGATCGAGACGACAAGCACGATGGCGATGTCTTCTCGCGTGCTACCGAAGAGGTTCCACATCGTGAAGAGCGCGACGACATCCTCGGTCAGCGTCATGCCGCCGTAGGCACCGGCGAAGACGCCGATCAGCGTGATGCCGATCTGGACCGTGGAGAGGAATCGCTCGGGGGCTTCCACAAGGTCGAGCGCGATGCGCGCCCAACCGTCGCCCGCCTGCGCACGCGCGCCGAGCCGCGATGCGCGCGCGGAGAGGATGGCGATTTCCGCCATGGCGAACACGCCGTTGAGCATGATCAGGAACAGGACGATCAGGATTTCAGCGATCATGCTGCAATGTCGCAATTCGCTGCACATGATGCACGAAGGCCGGTCCCCGCATGGGAACCGGCCTTCGGCGTGTCGGAGGAAGCAACAGGGTTACTTGAGCAGCAGCATCAGTCGCTCGCCCGTGAAGATGCGCGGACTGCCGAGCGAGACGGCATGGATACGCGTGATGTAGCGTCCTGTGGGCAGCTGTATGCCCAGCGCGTCTGTCGCATCCCAGGGCACCGCGTGCGTGCCGGCGGGCCTGACGGCATCGACGAGTACGGTGACGGTTTCACCGAGCGTGTTGAGGATGCTCAGATGCACCCGGCTCTCTTCGGGAAGGATGTAGCGGATCGTGGTGGTCGGGTTGAACGGGTTCGGATAATTCTCCAGCAGCGTTGACTCGCTCGCCACCGGTGTCTCCGTGCGCTGTGCCGTGACGCGTTCCGCGCTTGTGAAGGAACCGTCGGCTGGATCACGTTGCAGGGACTGATCGGAGGAGGCCCCGGTCAGGCCGCTCGTCGGTACGGCATCAGCCATGCGCACCGCAGACGCCCCTGCGGAAGCACTCGAGTCCTCCGGTGCGAACAGGCCGAGAATCACCTGGCAGGTCGCCTCGCAGGACGAATTATTCGGGTCGTTGGGATTCCAGTTCGCATCGCGGACGATGACGGTCACGCGCCCGGAAAGTGTACAGGGTACGATCATGCTCTGCGTGGTCACATTGCCCGGTGACCAGAGATAGGAGTAGGGTGGGGTGCCGCCCATCGCGTCCACGCTCACAGTACGATACCCGTTGATGCAGGTCGGTGTGATGTTGCAGGTCACGACGAGCGGGTCCGGCTCCGTGATGTTCATGGTGACGGTGTCGAGACAATGATTCGCATCTTCGATGATGAAGCGGTGGAAACCTGCCATGCGGTTGAAGGTGCCGGTGCCCGTGTATGGTGGCGTGCCACCCGAGGCGCTGACGGTTATCGTCGAGTTGCCACCGTTGCAGAGGATCGGTGTGGAGGAGATTGCGGCAACGAGAGGGGGCGGACCGGCGATGGTGATGGTCGCGGTCGACTTGCAGCCGTTGGCATCTGTGACGATGAAGCTGTATGTGCCAGGCTGGCGTGGGAAAATGCCCGTCCCGCTGTAGGGCTGCGTGCCGCCCGTTGCCGTGACATTGATCGGCGAGCGATCGTTGCCGCAGGTGAGCGGCGGACCGCTAGCGGCCGCGACCAGCGGAGCAGGCTGCGTGACGGTGATCGATACCGTCGTACGACAGCCGTAGACATCCGTCACGGTGAAGCTGTAGGTGCCCGCACCGCGAAGATGGAGACCCGTGCCTGTGTATGGTGCGGTCCCTCCCGCTGCGGTGATGGTCACCACAGACATTTCGCCGTTGCAGAGAATCGGTGTCGCACTCGCCGTGGCGACCAGTGGTGTCGGTTGATTGATCGTGATCGTGCGTGTTGCGGTACATCCGTTCGCGTCGGTCACTGTGAAGGAATGCGTGCCGGCCGAGCGCGTGACCAGCCCGGTGCCCGTGTAGGGTGGGGTGCCACCTGCTCCGGTAATCGTGACAGTCGACGTGCCGCCGTTGCAGGCGATCGGCGTGAATGTCACGACGGCCACGAGTGCAGGCGGTTCGGTGATCGTGATCGTCACCACACCGAAACATCCATTGACGTCGGTCACTGTGAATGTGTGTGTGCCCGCGGGACGGCTGAACGTGCCGATACCCGTGTAGGGCTGCGTGCCGCCTGCAGCCGTGACGGTCACGGTCGACATGTCCCCCGCACAGAGTATCGGGGTCGATGTCGCATACGCGATGACGGGCGAAGGCTCCACGATCGTGATCGTCACGTGCGTCGTGCAGCTGTTTGCATCGACGACGGTGAAGGAATGGATGCCGGGTCCCCGCTGAAACACACCGGTTCCCGAGTACGGCAGCGTGCCGCCAGCTGCCGTGACGGTGACGGTCGACATGCCGCCCGCGCAGAGGATCGGCGTGGCATTGGCCGTTGCGACGAGCGGATCGGGCTGCGTGATCGTCAGCGATGCAGATGCGCTGCAACCCTTGGAATCCGTGATAGTAAAGGTGTACATGCCCGCACCGCGCACGAAGGAACCCGCACCTGCGTAGGGCGGAGTGCCACCGGCTGCAGTCACGGTCACCGACGAGCTCCCGCCATTGCAGGCGATGGCTGTGGCATTGGCGACGACGACCAGTGCAGGCGGTTCGGTGACGGTGATCGACACCTGGGCGCTGCAGTTGTTCACGTCTGTGATCGTAAAGCTGTACGTGCCGGCCCCGCGGGTGAAGGTACCGAGACCCGCGTAGGGAGGCGTGCCGCCTGCACCAGTCACGGTGATCGTGGAGGTTCCGCCGTTGCAGTCAATCGGTGTCGATGTTGCGTAGGCGATCAGTGCGGGTGGTTCGGAAATGGAGACAGTCGTCTGCGACGAACAATTGTTCGCGTCGGTGATGGTGAAGGTGTAGATGCCTGCACCGCGGGAGAACTGTCCCGTGCCGGCATAGGGTGGGGTGCCACCGGTCGCCGTCACATTGATGGTGCTCAGTCCGCCATTGCAGACGAGCGGTGTGGCTGTGGAGCTTGCGATGAGTCGGTTCGGCTCGACGACATTGACCGTCACCTGGGCGCTGCAGTTGCTTCCGTCGGTCACGGTGAACGTGTGGATGCCCGCACCGCGTGTGAACGTGCCGGTGCCTGTGTATGCGCCGGTGCCGCCCTGTGCAGTGACGACAATCTGGGATGTGCCGCCGTGGCAGGCGATCGGAGTGGCCGTCGCCAGCGCGGAGAGTGCCGCGGGCTGTGTGATCGTGATCGTCACCTGCGCGCTGCAGCTGTTCGCATCTGTCACGGTGAACGTATGCGTGCCCGCACCACGCGACATGGCGCCGGTGCCGGTGTAGGGCGGCGTGCCACCCGAGGCCGTGACGGTCACGGTCGACATGTCTCCGTTGCACGCGATCGGTGTGAAGGTCGCATTCGCGCTGAGCGTGGAGGGAGCGGTGATCGTTACCGTCGCGACGGCCGTGCAGTTGTTGGCGTCGGTGACGGTGAACGTGTGCGTGCCAGCACCGCGCGGGAAGATGCCGGTGCCGGTGTAGGGCGCTGTGCCGCCCGTGGCGGCAACGGTGATCGGCGTCGTGTTGCTGCTGCAGAGCAGCGACGGTCCGCTCGCCGATGCGCTGAGCGCAGGCGGTGCGGTGATCGTGACACTGGTTGTCGCACTGCAGCTGTTGACGTCAGTCACCGTGAATGTGTACGTGCCGGCGCTGCGCGTGAACGAACCCGTCCCGGTGTAGGGCGGTGTGCCGCCCGTGGCACCGACAGTCACCGTCGCGGTTCCGCCATTGCAGGAGATCGTGGTCGCGGTCGATGTGGCCACGAGGGTCGGGGGTGCGGTGATGGAAATCGTCGTGGTCGCCGAACAGTTGTTGGCGTCGGTCACCGTGAAGAGATACGCACCCGCGCCGAGCGCGAAGACGCCCGTGCCCGTGTACGGTGGTGTGCCGCCCGTCGCTGCAACGGTGACCGGTACGGTTGCAGTGCTGCTGTTGCAAGAGAGCTGCGGAGCGGTCGATGTGGCAACGAGGACCGGCGGGCTGGTGACCGTCACTGTCGTCGTTGCGCTGCAGTTGTTTGCATCAGTGATAGTGAAGGTATGCGTACCGGCGCCGCGGCTGAAGGTTCCTGTGCCCGAGTAGGGTGGAACACCACCGGTTGCACTGACGGTGATGGAGGAATTCGTGCCACCGCAGTAGATCGGTGTGGCCGTTGCGGAAGCCGTCGGAGCCGCAGGCTGCGTGATCGTCACCGTCGTCGTCGCGCTGCAGGTGTTCGCATCGGTGATGGTGAACGTGTGCGTCCCTGCGCTGCGCGTGAACGTGCCGGTGCCGGTGTACGGCGGCGTGCCGCCTGTCGCGCTGATCGTCACACTCGACGTGCTGCCGTTGCAGAGAATCGGTGTGGCGTTCGACGTCACGCTGATCGCTGCAGGTGCAGTGATCGTGACAGATGCGATCGCGCTGCAGTTGTTGGCATCGGTTACCGTGAAGGTGAACGTGCCCGCACCTCGGATGAATCTGCCGACACCGGTGTACGGCGGAGTGCCGCCGGAGGCGCTGACATCAACCGTCGTCGTTCCACCGTTGCAGCCGAGTGCAGCAGCGGAGGCCGTCGCCGTGAAGGAGGCCGGAGCAGTGATTGTCACCGACACCTGTGTCGAACAGTTGTTCGCGTCGGTCACAGTGAAGGTGTGCGTACCCGCGCCGCGCGTGAACGTGCCGGTGCCCGAATAGGGAGCAGTACCGCCGGAAGCGCCCACCGTGACCGTGGTGGTCGCGGTCGTTGCGTTGCACGCGAGCGGTGCGGCAGTGGCTGTTGCGGTCAGGACCGGGGGACCCGTGATCGTAACGGTCGTCGACGCCGAGCAGTTGCCGGCATCGGTCACGGTAAAGGTATACGTGCCCGTCCCGCGCAGAAACATGCCCGTACCAGTATAGGGCGGGGTCCCGCCTGCTGCTGTGATGTCGATGGTGGACGTTCCGTTCCCGCATGAAAGCGGGGTCGATGTCGCACCGACGGTGAGCGCAGGCGGCGTAGTGACGGTGAGGGAAGTCACGGCGCTGCAATTGTTCGCATCGGTCACGGTGAAGCTGTAGGTGCCGGCCGTGCGCTGGAAGCTGCCGGTACCCGTGTATGGCGGGGTTCCGCCGCTCGCACTGACAAGGACCGTCGCACTGCCGTTGCAGGAACTTCCCGTCGTGACGGCAGTGGCGGCGAGTGTGGATGTTGCGGCGACGGTTACCTGGCTGATGGCGCTGCAATTGTTCGCGTCGGTCACAGTGAACGAATACGTGCCGGGCGCGCGCTGGAAGCTTCCAGTGCCCGAATACGGCGGTGTGCCACCGGACGCGGTCACGGTCACATTCGTCGTGCCGCCGCAGGGAGCGGCGGCTGCGCTGGCCGAGGCCGTCAAGGGCAGGGGAGCGTTGATCGTGATTGAGGCCGTGGTTGTGCAGTTGTTCGCGTCGACGACGGTGAAGTCGTGGTTGCCCGATCCGCGCTGAAATGTGCCGGTACCGGTGTAGGGAGGTGTTCCCCCGGTTGCCGTGACGGTAATGGTCGACTGGCTGCCACCGCAGACGATCGGAGTGGCGGAGAGGGTGACCGACGGTGCGTTGATCTGCACGGGCACGGCGCAGGTGACAGTCTGTACACCGTCGCTGGCCGTAGCGTTGACAACGTATCCGCCACCTCCACGGCCTGCCTGCACGATCACGCTCGAACCGGATGGTGCGCCGAGGATAGAGGCATTGTTCGAATTGCTCGACAGCGACCAGGTGACAGTGGAGTTCTGCGTGCCGAGGAAGGAGTAGATGTTCTGGGTGCCCGAACAGACGGGATTCGGTCCCGTCGCGCTGCAGAGGATGTTGGTCCGCACCACGGAACTGAGGATCTGGTTGTCACGGCTTCCGAGGGATGTACCGTCGAGCCGCGCAAGTTTGACGTGAAAGGGCGCGCCGCTGATGCTTCCGGCACCGAGTCCGCTGCCGTATCCGATTCCAGTCCCTGCATTCGGAGCGTCGACACCGAGTGCCAGATGTGCAGCCATTTCCACGAGCACCGTGGTCGAACTCGAACTCCACGACAGCGTGTATTGGGCGACGGGACTGTTGCCGGAGGTGTACCCGGTGAAGACGAGTGCGGCCGAAGTGATCGGGGCATTGCCGTAGATGCGGATCGTGCGGTTGCCGAAGCGGGTCTCATAGCTGGTGATGCGTGCGGCAATGCTGCGGCCGAGCAGGGTCCCCATGCCATCGGGAACGGGCACGAGCGCGGAAAAACCGTTCGTACGCAGTGTAGCGCAGGTCGCCTGCATCGTGGCGGGCGGTCCCATCTGCCCACCGCATGCATTGAGGTTGACCAGCACGCCGGGACCCGCAATCGCGTCGGCCGCGTCGACGGCCTGGTCGTACGATGTCAGGAAGTCATAGGCATGCACACCGTTCTTCGCAGCCGCATGCTCGAAGGTGAGTGTGTGCTGGTTGCCGGGGGTGGACTTGATGTTCATCAGCATGATCCGCTGGGGAACCGACATCCCTTCGTAGTATGCCGAGTTGTTCCGCTGCAGGGCTCCATTGGTCCACTGGACGTTGCCGAGCGAAAGCACCTTGTCGTTGTTGGCCGCCTGTCGGAAATCCACCGACAACGGCTGTGCAAAGCTTGCCGATCCCCAGGTCAGAACCAGCAGCGGAAGCACCGAAAGGAAGTATCGAAGACGTCTCATTGCTCACCTCTGTATTGAAAAAATTGCACCATTCTCTGTGTGCTTCGACAATGCGAAGAGCTACAGTGCGCAATAATCACATTGGCCGAGAGGTTTCAATGCCGAATTTCAGGCAGTAACTGCAAAAATTACAATTATTGCGTTTTTCAATCGATTTGAGCCAGGTTTATTGAAGAAAAAAATCAAATCGGGTGCAAGATATTCTCGATTTCAGTTGCAGTGACGAGAGATGATGCAAAAACCCCGAAGGCCGACCCGATGGATCGGCCTCCGGGGCCTGCGAGGAAGGTGTGACTACTTGAGCAGCAGCATCAGGCGCTCACCAGTGAACACACGATGGCTGAGCACCGATACGGCGTGCATCCTGTAGATGTAGCGTCCCGTCGGCAGCATCATGCCCTCATCGCCGGTGGCATTCCAGATCACCGTATGCGTGCCTGCGGGCAGTGCAGCATCGACTAGCACGGCTACCTGCTGACCGAGTGTGTTGAATACACTGAGTCTGACATGGCTCTCTTCGGCGAGACGATACGTGATGGTTGTCGAAGGATTGAAGGGATTCGGATAGTTCTCGAGCAGAGCGTAGGAATCCTCGTTCGAGGTCTCGACCGCCGCACGCGAATGGATGCGTGCGCCGTCGACGGCCGGTGTGGATGCAGAGGCATCATCGGTGTTGTCGACGGTACCCGATCCGGGGGAAGTCTCTCGCGTCGTCACAATCGACTGCGGCTCGGTGCTGCTGCTGTCGTCGGGCGCGAACGTTGCGAGATTCAGCACGCAGCTTGCCTCGCATGCACCGTTGTTCGGATCGGTGGGATCCCAGTGAGCGTCACGCACGTAGAGCGTGATCTTGCCGACGAAGTTGCAGGGAACGGAAAGCGTCGTCGTGGTGATGCCACCGGGCATCCAGGAGTAACTGTAGGGCGGGGTGCCGCCGGTGACGGTCGCAGACGCCGTGCGCACACCGTTGACACAGGTCGGCGTGATACTGCAGTTCACCACGAGTGCCGGGGGCTCGGTGATGACAATCGTCACGGTGTCCTGGCAGTTGGCCGAGTCAACCACGATGAATCTGTGGATGCCCGCACGACGCGGGAAGATGCCCGTGCCTGTGTAAGGAGGTGTTCCGCCTGCGGCGGTGACAGTGACCGTCGAGTTTCCACCATTGCAGAGAATCGGTGTCGCAGTGGCTGATGCAAGGAGGGGTGGCGGACCGAGCACGGTCAACTGGACGCTCGCCGAGCACCTGTTGGCGTCCGTTACGGTGAAGCTGTAGTCTCCGGAGTGCCGCTGGTAGGTGCCCGTGCCGGTGTATGGAGGCGTGCCGCCTGAGGCCGTCACCGTGACGATGGACAGGTCGTTGCCGCACTGCACGGGCGGAGCAGTGGCCGTGATGACAAGTGGTGGCGGCTGAATGATGGTCACGGTGGCAGTCGCGGGACAGCCGTTCACATCGGTCACCACGAATGTATGCGTGCCGGCAAAACGGGGGAACATGCCGATGCCGCTGTACGGAGGAGTGCCACCGCTCGCGGTGACCGTCACGGTCACGAAGTCGCCGTTGCAGAGGATGGGCCCTGCCGAGGCGGATGCGTTCAGTGCGGGAGGCTCGGTGAGGGTGACCGATGCAAGTGCGACGCATCCGTTGGCATCGGTGACAGCGAAGGTCCACGTGCCGGGTCCGCGTCGGAATGTGCCCATGCCCGTGTATGGAGCCGTACCGCCGGTCGCGGTGACGATGACGGTCGTGCTGTCGCCATGGCAGAGAATCGGCGGGGCGTAGGCGCTCGCCGAGAGCACGGGTGGTTCATTGATCGTGATGCTCACCTGCCCCGAGCAGCCGTTCGCATCGGTGACGATGAACGTATGGGTGCCAGCGGGACGACTAAAGGGGCCGGTTCCCGTGTAGGGCGGCGTGCCGCCGGTCGCGGAGACGTTGCCCGTCGACAGATCACCGTTGCAGAGAATCGGCGTCGCTGAGGCAAGGACGACGAGTGCGGGTGGTTCAGCGATGGTGACGGAAACCTGCGCGGTGCAGCCGTTCGCATCCGTCACGGTAAACACATGCGTACCCCCACCGCGCTGGAAGACCCCGGTACCGCTGTACGGCGGCGTTCCGCCGCTCGCGGAGACGGTGATCGTGCTCTGATCACCATTGCAGAGTAGAGGGGTGAAGGTCGCGGCTGCCGTCAGTGCCGGGGGCTCGATGATCGTGACGCTGACCGTGTCGGCGCAGCCGTTCGCATCGGACACAATGAAGGTGTGCGTGCCCGCCCCGCGTTGAAACACACCGATGCCCGTGTAGGGAGACGTGCCACCCGTTGCTGTGACCGTTACCGTGGTCGTTCCGCCATTGCACAGGAGAGGCGCCGCCGATGCCTGTGCGATGAGCACGGGCGGCTCGGTGATGTGGATGCTCGCCTGGGCGGGACATCCATGTGCATCGGTGACGGTGAATGTGTGTGTGCCGGGTCCGCGTTGGAAGATACCGGTACCGCTGTAGGGGGGCGTTCCGCCATTGCCCGTGACAGTGACAGTGCTCTCACCGCCATTGCAGAGGATCGGCGTCGCGGAGGCGAGGGCGATGAGTGCGGGAGGCTCGACGACGGTGATGCTCGCTGTGTCGGCGCAACCGTTCGCATCGATGACGATGAACCAGTGCACGCCTGCACGTCGCTGGAAGATGCCTGTTCCATAATAGGGTGCTGTTCCCCCGGTCGCGGAGACGGTGATGGTGCTCTCATCTCCGTAGCAGAGTATCGGCGTTCCCGACGCGAGTGCGGTCACCGCCGGCGGTGCGACGATCGTTATCTGCGCAGTGTCGGGACAGCCATTCGCGTCGGTGACGACAAACGAGTGCGTGCCCGCACCGCGTTGGAATGTGCCCGTGCCGGTGTACGGCGCGGTGCCTCCCGTCGCGCTGACCGTTACTGTCGTCGTGCCGCCGTTGCATGGAGGCGCTGCGATGCTGGCAGTCGCGACGACTGCTGGGGGAGTGGTGATGGTGATGGATGCCTGGCCGACGCAGCCGTTCGCATCAGTCACGGTGAAGGTGTAGGTGCCCGCACCGCGCGGGAAGCTTCCGGTGCCGCTGTAGGGTGCGGTGCCGCCGGACGCGGTGACGGTCACGATGGTCGTGCCCCCGTTGCAGAGAAGCGACGGTGCCGTTGCCGTGACGCTGATCGTGGGCGGAGGCGCGACGGTGACGAGCGTCGAGGCGCTGCATCCCCGCGCGTCGGTGACGGTGAAGGTGTGCGACCCGATCGATCGCGTGAATGTACCCGTGCCCGTGTAGGGCGGGGTCCCGCCCGATGCCGTGACGGTCACGGTCGTCGTCGTGGCGTTCGAAATGCAGGGGATGGGAGTCGCCGATGCCGCCGCGGTCAGTACCGGCGGTTCGACGATCGTGATGGAAACCTGGGCGGAACAGTTGTTTGCATCCGTGACGGTGAAGCTGTATGTGCCTGCCCCACGCGGGAAGCTTCCGATGCCGCTGTACGGAGGTGTACCGCCAGACGCACCGATCGTGACCGTGCTCGATCCGCCATTGCAGTCGATCGGTGTCGCGGTCGCTGTTGCCTGCAGGGTGGGCGGTGCTGTGATCGTGACCGTGGCCTGGGCGCTGCAGTTGTTCGCGTCGGTGATGCTGAACGTATGCGTGCCCGCACCGCGCTGAAATGCGCCGGTACCTATGTAGGGCGGTGTGCCGCCCGTCGCATCGACGGTGACGGTCGTCGTTCCACCGTTGCAGGACAGCGGGGCTGCGATGGCTGTGGCCGACAGCACCGGCGGTGCGGTGATGGTCGCGGTCGCGACGGACTGACAGTTGCCGGCATCTGTCACGATGAACGTCCACGTGCCGGGTCCGCGCTGGAACGTCCCCGTTCCGCTATAGGGTGGCGTACCGCCCGTCGCCGTGACTGTCACGGTGGCGTTCGTTCCGTTGCAGAGCATGCCTGAGGAAGTCGCCGAGGCAGTCAATGCCGGTGGCTGGGTGACGGTGATCGAGGTGGATGTACTGCAGCCGTTGGCATCCGTGACGGTAAAGGTGTGCGTGCCGGCCCCCTGCTGGAAGCGTCCGGTGCCGGAATACGGGGGAGTGCCGCCGGATGCGCTGACGGTGATCTCTGCGTCACCACCGGTGCAGCTCAGCGCGGTCACGACCGCATTCACGGTGATCGCGGGAGGTGCGGTGATGGTCACCGACGTCGTGGTGGTGCAGCCGTTGGCATCGATGACCGAGAGTGCGTGCGTGCCTGGTGCGAGCTGGAAACTGCCGGTGCCGGTGTAAGGCGGTGTGCCGCCCGTCGCGTCGACGGTCACGGTCGACATGCCGCTGCCGCACAGCACCGGCGTCGACGTCACCGTCACAGTCGGAGCGTTGATCTGGACGGGCACGGCGCAGCGCACGGTCTGCACCCCATCACTGATGGATGCGTTGACCGTGTAGCTGCCGCCCCCCGTGCCCGCATGCACAAGAACCGACGATCCGGAGGATGAGCCCACGATGCTTGCGTTGCTGGTGTTGTCGGAAATCGACCAGGTGAAGCTGCGATTTGTGGCCGTACCGATGATCGAGTAGGCATTCTGCGTGCCGGCGCAGACGGGACTCGGTCCCGACGCGCTGCACAGGATGTTCGCGAGTACGGCCGCGCTCATGATCTGGTTGTCGCGATTGCCGAGCGCACTGCCGTCGAGCTGGTGCAGACGGAAGTGGTACGGCGCGCCGCTGATGCTTCCGGCACCGAGTCCGCTGCCGTAGCCGACACCGGTGCCCGCACTCTGCGCATCCGCACCGACAGCCAGGTGGGCTGCCATCTCAATCAGGATCGACGTCGAGGCAGAGGTCCATTGCAGTGTGTACGGAGCGTAGATATTGGCTCCCGTCGTGTGCGCGTTGAAGACGAGCGAGGCACTGGTGATGGGGGCGTTGCCGTAGATCCGTAGCGTGCGGTTGCCGAAGCGCGTTTCGTAGGCTGCGAGGCTCGCATCGATGCTGCGTCCATGCACCGTCCCCATCATGTCGGGAATGTCGACGACATACGAATACCCGCTCGTGCGCAGTGACGTGCAGGTGTTCTGCATCGAGGCAGGCGGTCCGATATGCGCACCGCACGCATTCAGATCCACGAGCGCGGTGGGAGCGATCGACGATGCCGCGTCCAGGGCCTGTTCGTGCGAGGTCAGATAGTCGTAGGCGTGCTTGCCGCTCTTGCCGGCGAGGTGGTCGAAGGTAAGCGCATGCTGGTTGCCGCTCGTCGCACGGATGTTCAGGAACATGATCCGTTGCGGTACCGACATGCCTTCATAATAGACGGAGTTCGAGCGCTGCAGGACCGAGTTGATCCAATGCACATCACCGAGTGCGTACGGCTGATCGTTGTTGGCAGCTTGTCGGAAATCCACCGACAACTGCTGCGCGTGCGCTGCATGGGTCAGGACAATGAGAAGGAGCAGGAAACTCCCGAAGCAGTATCTGTTGTGCCACATGGCAGCCCTCCGATGAATCAATTTGCAATATTTGCACGGCTAACACCGTAAAGCGCGGTTGACGTGTGCAAATATCGCATCATCGGATGCGTCTCAAGCGGATATCTCACGCAAGTATTGCAATTATTGCAATACTTGCGAATATGGCGTGATTTCGCAGTCCATGTTAAAAGAAAAAATGAATCAACTGTAATTCGATTGTAATGTCCCTGTCAGAAAGCATGCAAATAATGCATAGTGGGGGGGGTGGCCCCCGTCCTGCCGATGTTATCGTACCACAACCACCGAACGCGTTGCGGAATACGCACCGGCACTGAGACCTACGTGGTAGACCCCCGGCATCACCAGGTTCCCCGTACCATCCCGCAGATCCCATGCGGCAACAATCCAGGCTCCCGTCACCATGTGCGTCTCACGCACCGCAACAGCCCTCCCGAGCAGATCCGTAACTGTGATTCGAAGCAGTTCATCGCGTAGCGCGGTCACCTTCAGGCGGATGACATCATCCCTTGTGAGGGATGCAGGATGCGGCCAGATGTCGTCGATCGTGAGCGCCGAAGGTCGCACCGGTGGCGGGGAAGCCTCCGTGAGCGGAACGAACTCGAAGGCACCCGCATCGAGAACACCGTCGTCAACGCGCACCCGCCTGTCGAGGGGATGCTGGTACTCGCTGCGCGGTACCAGTGGCGATGGGAGCTGCCTAGCGGGCACGGGCGCCGCATTTACCGCAATACTCGCGGAACGCAGTCGGTAGTCGTACGCAGCAGCATCGAGAAAGGCCGCTGCGGAGAGCGTCGTGACAGCGGATGTCCGAATGTCGCGGACATGGGACTGTCCGGTCCAGATGGCCGATCCACCCACGAGCAGGTTGTTGAGGATCGTCACCGAGCCGCTGTCCAATGCGGGTGTCGAGACGAAGGATCCCCCGCGCTCGCTCACGATCGTGTTCGAGGCGACCACGAGCGTATGGGGTGAAGGATTCGAGAGTCCCTCGAGCCCATACCCGATCACGTTCGAATTGTTGGTGCGTGGTCCGTGGTGCATCGCATTTCCGAGTACGAGCACGTCGCCGCCGTTCGGAACGTCGATCGCCCTGCTGTTCGTGCCGTCGGCCTCGCTTGTGATCAGGTTCGCGATCACACGCGTCGCATGCGCGCGGCTCTTGATGTTGTGACCGATCCGCGCGCGACGCACATGGGAGTACCGGATCTCGAACTCCTTAACGTGATTGATGTACATGTTGTGGGAGTAGCCGTCCCCGTAACCGTTGCGATCGAACTCCGTGAACTCGATCAGAATCGAACTCGTCACGTTGTCGCCGGCGAGGATGCCGTTCTCGTTGTCGTGGAAACGGCAATGGCGCACAGTCAGATGCACTCCTTCCTGTCGGATGCCCGCACCGTTCCTGTCGGGCACCGTGGCGCCGGAGAACTCGATCCACTCCACCGTCGTATTGCGTCCGCGGATCACCCAGATCGCCTTGCCGCCGCAGGCGCGGTCACGCACGTGTGCGTAACCGCCGATGCCGCGGATGAGCAGATTGTCGTGATTCCATGTCGCGCAGTCGGTGTACGATCCGGCAGCAATCTCGATCGTGTCCCCATGCTGCGCGACGGCAGCGGCCTGGCTAGGAAGGGTGAGGGTCTCGGCGGGACCCACGCGCAGCACGCGCGCTCCCGCCGAGACGCTCAGGAAGAGAAACATTAGAATGGGAAGGACGGACGAGGGCGTCCGTCCTCCGGACAGTCTATCTGACAACAACTACCGCCCGCGTCGCCGATACCACACCGACGCTCATGCGCACATGGTAGATTCCTGGTGCGACCGGCTTCCCCGTGCTGTCGCGAAGATCCCACGCCACGACATGCGAACCCTGCGGCCGTGACGCATCCTCAAGGACGCGCACGACGCGGCCGAGCAGGTCGGTGATCACGATCCGCACGGACTGCGCGCGCGCGAGCGTGAAGGGGATCTGCATGGCGCCGGCACCGACCGCTATGGGATTCGGCCAGGCGGCGTCGAGTGTGAATCCCTGCGCAAGACCGCCCTCGCCTTCGACCACGGTGGTCGGGGGATCGATTTCATTGGTCTCGAGCACGAGGAAGGCGGTGTAGGGCGAAAGGACGTTGTGACGAATGCTGAGTTCGATCACGCTGTTCTTGAGTTCCGGCGATTCGCCGGTGCGACGGATTTCCTCAAGCAGTTCGTCGATACGCTTCGAGGCCCAGTACGCGCCGACATGCTTCGGGCCCTGCATGGCTTCGACGAAGCGCACCTCGCGGGTGATCGACTGCGCACCGGCGACGGGATCGGTCCACGACAGCGTGGCATGCTCGTCGCCGAGGCCGTCCCACCGGCCCGTCGTGATGAGCTGATCGGTCGCAAGCAGTTTCGGGAAGCTGCGCGGCAGCACCGTGTAGGTATGCATGTCGAGGTAGGTCACGCGGGCATCCTGCACGCCCGACACATCGAGCTGCAGCATGATACGCGAAATCACCGTCTCGATGTTGTCACCCTGCTCGACGATCGTCGCCGATCCCCCCCGGTCGCGTGCGATATCGTAGAGCATCTGGATCTGGTCGGTATACAGCAGCACGGGATAGATCGGCACGCCCACCTTGTCACGCGCTGTGATGATCGCCATGAGTGTCGCATAGGTCTGACCCACATTCGGGTACCCGTCGGTCAGGAACAGCATCCGCGGCTGCGCTCCCGTGCGGAAGTTCCCCGCGAACGCCTCGATGAAGGCCGCCTCATAGTTGGTGCTGCCCGCCGCGGCGTAGTAGCGCATGATGAAGGTTTCGGCCTGCGCGATGTTGTCGGGGGATGCGAACAGCATCGACGTGTCGGCGGGAAACGCCATCGCGTTCGACGAGAAGAGCACCAGGCGGAAGCGGTCGCTGCCGTCCAACCTGCGCAGGATGCTCAGCACGGCGTCGCGCACGGCCGTGAGCGGCGCACCCGACATGCTTCCGGAGGCGTCGAGCACGAACACGAGATCGCGATTGCTGGCCTCGCTGGTCGTGTCGATCTGCAGGGGATGCCAGGTGATAAAGTAGGGATCACCCCCCTGCGCCGACGTGTCGCGCCAGACGAGGGCGGGGAATGTCTCGAAGAGCGACCGCATGCGGAAGCCCAGTTCGAAATCCTTTCCATAGAACTGCGCCTCGAGTCCGAACGAGATATCGACACGGGCGGGATCGGGCTGCGCGATGCGGCAGAGCATGGGATTGTCTGCGAAGTTCGTCGTCACCGCATCGATCGGCTGCGGCGTGCGCAGCGAAATCTGCATCTCGGTCTGCTCGACCGGAGTGCTCTGGTAGCCCTGCAGATTGAGGGGATAGCGGTAATGCACCACGCCGTCGGGCGTCAACGGCAGCGTGTGGAAGTACTCGATCTCCACGCGTCGCGAGCTGTTCGGCGCGATGGGAAACACCTTGAGCTGGAACCGGTTCGCGCCGAGGCTCTCGAGAATGGCGGGATCACGCCGCACACCGACGACCACGCTGTCGTACATGCGCTGCGCGTCCTCCTTCTTCAGGCAGATGAACTTCTTGCGCTGGCCGTTCTCCCAGAGCCAGAGTCCGTTCACCCGTGCACCGTCGGGAAGCTGGAACGCGTAGAATCCCTCGAGCGTCAGCGCATTGTCGTTGAAGAATTCCTCGTCGACATGCGTGACCGCGAGGATGCCGGTGATCGTGACCGTCGTGCGGATGTGCGAGATCCGCAGCGGATACAGCGGCGCCTCGGTTCCCGGACGCCGGGCGTAGAGCACTCCGGCGGAAGCGCTGCCCACACAGAGAGCACACAACAGGACAAGTGACACAAGGTGTTTCATGACAACCCCCGGTGGACAATGCACAGCATTCGACGCGCAGGATCATTCGGTCGTGTCTCGACAGCTGGCGCGCACTGACAGGACACCTGATTCACCGAAACGTTCCTCTTGCGACAACGACCCGCTTCCGCACGGTGGCGTGCGGTGTGACGAGTTCGAGCGTGTACAGGCCCGCCGCAAGATCACGCACATCGGCACGGAGCTCGGTCGTCCCTTCCATCCACCCATCCTGCAGCACCGCCGCCACGCGGCCGAGCACATCCCGCAGCACGATGCGCACGGATCCCGGTGTGCCGGACTGTGCGCGAACGGTCAGCACATCCTCTGCGGGTTGGGGGAAGACATCGGTGATGGCAGCGCGGTGCGGTGGCAGCACGCGCTCCGCCTCCGTGACCTGCGAGAACCGGGGGAAGCGGCGTGTCGCCGCTGCCGTGTCGCCGCAGGCCGCGATTTCGATGGTCACGATGCGGGTCCAGGCGGTGGCGTCTGGGGAGACGTAGCGGATGACGTACTCGTCGAGCCGGCGGCGCAGCTGATGCGCCAGACTGTCGTAGAGATCCGGCAGGGCATCGAGCGCACGGGGAGCGAGGGCGATGCCTCCGCCGCCGTCGGCCAGCGCGCGCAGGGCGACGGTGTCGGCGTCGGGACCGATGGGCACGGTCAACAGGCGTTGCGGGATGCGGTCCATCGCATTCGGCTGCAGTTCCTGCAGCAGGTCCTCGCGGCTTGCGATGCTCGCGTTGTCGCGTCCCGTCGCCGCCAACAGCACGTACTGATCGTTGGCGCCGAGGTTCAATCGCAGTTCGGTCAGCGCCGCGCGCACCGCGTCGTGCATCGCGCTGCCTCCCGATGCGTTCACGTCGCCGAGCGCTGTGCGGATGCGCGCGCGATCGCTGGTGATGAACTCGCGCAGACGCGGCGACGAGGAGTACGTGATCACACCGACACGCTGGCAGGGCAGCGGCAGGCTGTCGACCAGGCGCATGCCCGCAACAGGCAGCACGGGCAGCGCCGCACCGGGCAGCACGCTCGAATTGTCGACGATCATCACGAGCTCGAAACATGCATTGTCGTCCCGCGAGGGCGCGCGATCGATGTGGATGTCGCGCGCGTCGATCATGCGGCCGTTCTCCGTGATGCGGATGTCACTCGCATGCAGGTCGTAGACGGGCGCGCCCCCGCAGCTCACATGGGTGTGGAGGAGGAAGGTCGTGAGCGTCCCCGTGGGCATGATCTGGCGGAGTTCCGCGCGCGGCTGTGCGGAAGCGGCCGCGCCGACCAGCAGGCATGCGAACGCCACATGCACGAGTGGTCTAGTCATCCATGTGTTCATGGCCGCACTCCCGCCTCACGGACGGATAAGGACGCGGATCCCTGCATGGTGCCGCTCCCCGGCATCCACGGCCAGGGAAGGGAATACGAGTGGTCGGGTCCACGCACGTTGATGATGAAGATCGACGAGGTATAGTCGGGCGTCGCCTTGAAGCGCGGCGCAGGGGCTCCGCCGACAAGCACGAGCTTGTTGGCGCCCTCGCGTACCTCGCCCCACACGTCGGTCGGGATCCGCGAGAGCCGGCCCTCGACCCATGCAAAGGCATGCTGCTCGCCGGCGCCGTAGACGGGCTCGCCGGGGTCGTAGCGCTGATTCATGGTGTCGTCGCGATAGAGCAGCACGAAGGCGATGGCGATGCGCGCGCCGATGTAGCGCACGAAGTGTCGGGGATCGAGGCGCGCACGCAGCGGCAGTGCCGTGGCCGGCACGTCGAGGTAGTTGGCGGCAAGGGAGTACACATCTTCGAGCATGTCGCTGCCCGCAGCACCCGGACGCACGACGGCGATCGCGATGCGGAGTCCCGTACCCGTGAAACGGTCGATGCGGATCTTCGTCGTGTCGACGACGGCCTCGAAGCGGATCTGCGTGTCGAGCACGGCCGCGAGTGTGTCGAAGGCCGGATCATCCAGTCCGGTATCGACGAACGACGTATGCTGCACGCGGGCCGTGTCGATGTCGCTGGGACTGTTGCAGCCCCATGCGCACAGCGCGCAGCAGAGTGCGACGAGAGCTCGGGCGGTATGGTTGGACGTGTGCATCAGAATCGATAACTGAGTCCGTACAGCAGGCCGAGGGTCTGGCTCGTGAACATGCGGTCCTTGTACCGGTAGAGCAGCATCTGTCCCGACGCGCCGATCGTCACCTGCACATGGTCGACGGGCGTGAAGGCCACGCCGAGACGCGCGCCGAGCAGTGGACCGAGATCCGTTCCGCCGATCGACACGAGGGCCTGTGGTGTCACGCCGCGCACGAGCGGCAGCGAATACCGGTAGAATCCCGCACCCCATGCCAGCAGCGGATGCTGCTGGTACATGTCGAGCGAATCTCCCCGCATGCCATAGTATTCCTGCGCGAAGGCCTTCCGGCCGCCGCTGACACCGACCGCGTGCCGTTCGTTGAAGCGCCAGGCCACGAGGGCCGCAAGCGATTGCTGTTCGCGTTCGCTGCCGAGCCGCCCGAACTCGATGTATGGATAGGCAGTCGCATGTTCACGCGTCACTTCGATCTCGACATGGGAGAGCCACGACGGCGGCACGATCCCCTGATCCCCTGCTGCGACCGGCCGCTCGACCGGCGTTTCGACCGGCACCGGCACCTCGATCCGCTCGGTCCGTGTCAGGTAGACCGTATCCACACGCGTCAGGGAGGCGAGTCCCGCCGGCCCGGAAGCCGTCCCGTGCCCGGGCAGCAGTACCGTATCAACCCGTGTGACATGCACCGTGCGGATGATCGTGCGCGGGGCTTCCCCGGTCGGGGGCGGCACTGCATCGGCGGTTCTGTTGCCGGGCTCCTGCTGCATCGTGCCGCGATCGCCCGGAGCCGGGGCATCCTGCACATCTGTCTGCAAGGTGGATGTTCCTGCAGTTTCTGTCGACGTCTGGAAGAGGGATGCAGGAGGATGCGTCAGCCATCCTGCGGTGAAGAGCAGGGCGCCTGCGACGAGGGCCGCGGCCGCGCGCGGAAGCGTCCACCACGCCATGCCCGCTGCGGAAGCCGCCCCCGACGCTGCCGCGGGTGCGACTGCTGCCGCGGGTGCGACAGCTGCTGCGGGAACTGCGGCAGTGGTGACTGCGGCAGTGGCGACTGCGGCGCCTGTCAGGCCAAGTCCGGCTGCTGCGAGCACGGCGGCATCGAGATGGGTCGGGACGGAGTGTGCAGCCAGATCGGCGGTGAAGGCGGCGCGGGCATCCATGAAGTCGTGGAGTGCGGCGCGCTTGTCGGGCGAGACCGAGAGGATGTGGAGCAGGTCCGCCTCCTCGTCGGGTGGGAGGGCGCGATCGAGAAAGGCCGAGAGGCGTTCGTCGAACGATGCGTTCATGGCTGTGTGCCTCGTGTCGGTGGTGCGAGCAGGGTGCGGAGCTTCTGCCGCGCACGGAAGATGCGTTTGCGGATGGCGGTCAGCGGTGCGCCTGTGATGTCGGCGATTTCCTCGTAGGTGAAGCCCTGGTACTCGCAGAGCAGCAGGGCGTCGCGCGTGTCGGGTGTCAGATGCGTGAGCGCCTCTTCGAGGTCCATGCGCTCGGCGATGTCGAGTACGGCTTCGCCCGGGAGTTCGTCGCCGAGCTCGTCGATGTCGGCAGGGAATTTCCGGTCGCGCAGCTGGTTGAAGCAGCGGTTGCGCGCGCTCGTCATGAGCCAGGCACGCAGGTTCTGGATCTGCACGCCGTCGCGAAGCTGTTCGTAGCACTTCATGAACACGTCCTGGAAGATGTCTTCTGCGCTCGCGCTGCGCCCGAGCAGGCGCATACAGTAGAGGTACACCGCCTGCTTGTGCCGACCGTAGAGCACGGCGAACGCATCGGCCTCACCGGCGTGGATGCGGGCGCAGAGGAGTCTGTCCTCATCGACTGCTGGTTGCACGATCTGCAGCGGCGTCTCCTGTCGTGAGTGTGCGCACATGGCGCCGTCCGATGGTAGGACACGGGAACGCCGGAATCGTTCCCCCGTCTCCCGCACCGGTCCGGACAGTACAACATATCGGACCATGATCTCTGTATCAAGATGATTCTTGCACCGGAGGTCGGACCGCCCTCGTCCTTCCAGCCCCTACCCGCGTGTCACCCGAAAGAACGGTCCGAACAACCACAGGTTTGCGAGCACCCTTCCCACCAGCAGCGCGACCGATGCGGCCACCGCGCCCGTGCTCCCCGCCATGAACACCATTGCCGCCATCACCACGAGAATGCCGGCCACTTCGATCACCGTTCCGTATGTGATCGGCATCGTCACCTTCGCATGCACCAGCACGGCATGCTGGAATGCCAGCAGCACCGATGTGGCCGGAATCAGCACTTGGATCATTGTCGGCACGAATGCAAACGATGACAGCGTCGTGGTCAATCCCGATACGTCTTCGAACCAGAAGGTTGCCAGCGGTGTGAAGCCGATGAGCGCGAGTCCCACGGTCGCCCCGGCACCCACGATCGTAGCAAAGCGTCGCAGTACCGCGTAGCCTTCCCGCTGTTCGCCCAGATGCGCGATCGTCACTTCCTGCAGCGAAAGTCCGAAGCTGCGGAAAACGAACACGAGCGAGTTGATGACCGGAAAGACGGCGAGGGATTCCAGGGCGTGGGCGCTGCGCCCCATGAACAGCGTCAGAAAGGGATGCACCCCGAGCGCCAGCAGCGATGTCAGGGCGAGGGGATAGTAGAAGCGCGCGATCGCGCCGTAGCCGAGCCGGGCGCTCTCGTCGCGGTCGGGCGTGGCCAGCAGCTGCCGGATCGCGCGCGCCGTCATCGCACGGCTCACCACGGCCTCGGTGAGCACCGCCGTGCTGAGGGCGAGTCCCCCGACCACCGCACCCGGCAGCGTGGTCAGCATCATCAGGGCGAATGCCGCGCCCGCCATCGAGGCGATGCGGATCACCGTACCATACGCTACGCGGCGCGTCAACCGCCGGCTGATCAGCACGCCCTGGTAGAAGCGGCGGAAGCCGATCGCCGCCGGCCAGGGCACGAGCGCCGCCGTCGTCCAGTGCGCGATGCGCGCCACCGGCGCGGGCAGCCCGATGATGCCCTCGGCCACGAACGTGAACACGGGCGGCGCGAGAAACACCAACATCAACGCAGTGATCGCCGCGTTGAGCGCGACCATGAAGTTGCGCAGCCGCCGGTAGGTCGTCGCATCCGTGACGAGCGCGGTCGAGGCCGACATCATCATGATGATCGGCGATTCGACGATCAGCGCAAACGAGAATGCGACGCCGTAGGCTGCTAGATTGTAGGTGGGATCGACCAGACGCGCGATGACTGCCGCCAGAAAAGGTCCCTCGGTCGACATCATGAGCCAGGTGGCCGCCAGCGGAAGCCACTGGGGCACGAGGGTGCGAATGGTAAGGGGACGCTGTTCCATCATGCAGATCAATCTCTCAACATACGCAACTTCCCACTATATTCGGTGAACGCATCCAGAAAGGAACTTCCATGTGCCTGCACGCATTCCCGCTCGCAGCCCCGTCGGTCGCATACGACGGCGGCATCATCGTGCACCGCTGCATCGTGCCCTCGGCCCGTCCCGTCACGGGACGGCGCGCGCCGACCTACGACATCGACGTGCGCGCCTTTCTCACCACCACGCGCAATGCCGTCATCTCCCGCGCCATCTCGCGTGACCTTCGCGCGATGGTGGATGCGTCGGCCCGCACGCATGCGGGATCCCCGATGCTCGGCAGATACCGGGATCTGTGGGATCTGCTTGCCTCGCACGATCCAGGGTCCTTCGACCTGCGTGCGGAAGCCGTGCGCACATTCGTCTCCACGCGCATCCGCTACCGGCGCGACGCGGCGGGGGGAACCTGGCAGTTCCCCGAGGAGACGCTGCGGCTGGGTCGTGGTGACTGTGAGGATATCGCCTTCCTGCTCGCATCGATGCTGCTCGCCTCGGGCATCAGCGGGTACAACGTGCGTGTCTGTCTCGGTACCGTCGACATGCACACTCCCCGCGGAAGCCACCACTTCGATCACGTCTGGGTCGTCTACAAAAATGAGGCGGGACGGTGGATCGTGATCGAACCGCTCTCGCCTGCGCCTCATGCAGCGACACCCGCACGTGCAGGGGCTGCCTCCACCACTCCGCGTTTTGCGTACACGCCGCATTTCGGATTCAACGCCGATCACCTCTGGTCGTACCGCACCGATGATGCGGCGTCGTTCGAAGATGTGCTGACCCTGCGCGCAGCGTGGCAGCGCTTCAATCCGCGCTTCGCAGGCTACGTGCACAGGAACATTGTCACCGACGCACTGGGTGGATTGCCCGAGCGGCTTCCGCTGGTGACGGGATTGCTTGCACAAGAATTCACAGAGTTTCTCGGGGATCCCCGCAAGACCGTGGCGGAGATCGATCTGCCGTGGAAGTACCATCCCTTCGATCATTTCGACAATGGCTATATCGAGGAGAGCTGGTCCCGCGTGCGCGAGCGGCTCGAATCGTGTCTCGACGTGGCGAACTCGGGGATGGTGCGTGCGTTCTCGCGCGCCGCGCACGGCATCGCGGATTTCTACGCGCACACCTCGTACGCGCATTTCGCGGCGCGGGATGCGGCAGGCGGACTCGTGCTCGCCAAAGGGGATGACTGGAGCGACGCACCGCTCGACCGGCGACCCGACTATGACGACGCATCCGATTTTCCGATCAATCGGTTTCGCGCGGCGACGCCCTGGCAGGGAAGGGATGCACAGCGTGTGTCGGTGTGGAGCGGGGCGATTCTCAGTGGACGCTGGCGGCTGCCCGGGGATTTCGGTGTGCCGCCTGAGGCCTCCGACTGGACTGCCGGTCTGCGCGATCGGAGGATGAAGTGGCGGATGGCGCTGCCGCATCACGACGACATCGCCGTCGATGCGCGCGAGGGTTCGAACGGCATCTACGACGCAGCGGCGTACGCCGCGCAGTTCGATCTGCGCTACGACGCGGCCGTGCGGCACACCCGCCGCGTCTTCGAGCGTTACGGTACCGAACTCGCCCGCCTCGGTTGAATCTGGTGGCGTCTTGCTGCCGATCGGGTGTGGCAGCGCTGGACGGACGACCGTCTTCCCGCTCCTCACACTTGCATCTGGCGTGGACTTTTTGCAGAATACTGGACCATAAAGTCTCATACGTGATGCCCGACTTCGATTTCACTCCCTACGCCCTTCTCTTCGGAGGCATGCGCAAGCTCGCGCCCGGCGACGACACGGTCACCCTCGAACTGCTCGACTCCCTGCCGCGCCGTGACTTCACCACGATCGTCGATGCCGGCTGCGGCACGGGACGCTCGGCCCTCGTGCTTGCCCGCGCGCTCGGGCGCACCATTCACGCCCTCGATCTCTTCGACGGCTTCCTCGATGAACTGCGCGGGCACGCGACTGCTGCCGGACTCGCACCGCTGGTCGATGCACGCTGTATGAGCATGGCCGACATCCCGGATGTCTTCCCCCACGTCGATCTGCTCTGGAGCGAAGGCGCCGCGTACAGCATCGGCTTTGACAACGCCCTGCGCACCTGGCGTCCCGCGCTCGCACCCGACGGCATCCTCGTTGCGAGCGAGTTGTACTGGACGAGGGAGGATGTGCCCGACGAGGCGAGGGAATTCTTCGCTGCCGAGTATCCCGACATCAGGTCGGAGGCAGACCTCCGCGCCGCTGCGGAAGCCGCCGGTTACCGCATCCTCGGCACGCGCGCGCTCGAGGATCGTTTCTGGCGGGAGGAGTTCTACGACGAGCTGTTGCCGCGTGCGACTGCGCTCTCGGCGCACGAGGACGAGAATGTCGCGCGGGTTGCGCGTGGCATGGTGCGCGAGATCGAGATCTACACGCGCACGAACGCCAGCTACGGCTACCTCTTTCTCATCCTTCAACCCACCTGACCGGACGGACGAGGGCGTCCGTCCTCCTATGACGGACGAGGGCGTCCGTCCTCCTATGACGGACGAGGGCGTCCGTCCTCCTATGACGGACGAGGGCGTCCGTCCTCCTATGACGGACGAGGGCGTCCGTCCTCCTATGACGGACGAGGGCGTGAGTCCTCCCGGGACGCTTTGGCCGTCTGCGTGCGGGGTGGTAGATTCGCAGCACTGCATGTTTCTCTTGTTCCGGATCTCCCTGCTGTGAAAACGTGGTTGCAGGCATATTCCGATCGCGTCGCACTTGCGTGCGCCCTGTTCGACGACGCACTCGCCCCGGCCGGCATCCACCGGCTGACGGCGCTCGTGCTCGATGCTGCCGCGCATGTGGCAGGATGGATGACGCATCGACGGGGATATCATTTCGAGAAGATGGGACTCTCTCGCCGCGACGTCGCATGCGATGTGGTCGCAGAGCTGCTCGCCGAGCACGAGGGACGCGCACTCGGACGCTTCCGCATGGCGCTCGCGCGTTTCGAATACGTCACGCGCGATGCCGCAGCCTTCGATGCCGCATTGATGCAGATCCTCACCGTCACCATCGATCAGAATCTCACACGCATCTTCCGGGAATTCGATCCCGTCTATGCGCGCGCATTGCGCATGCTGCGCCTCCACGTGCGAGAGCACGACGGTGAGCTGCGTATCGATCGCGACCTCGCCGGTACCCTCTACGCACCGGCCGATGCGCGCGATGACCGGCACCTGGAACTGGCCACGCTCGACGAGCTGCGTTCGATGCTCTACATCCGCGAGATGAACGGGAATCCCGCCATCTCGGTGCTCACCGCCTGTCTCGAAGCGCTCGGCCGGCAGGCGACATTCCGCTGCGCCGTGCATGAGGCGGATGTCATGCGCCTGACCATCGACCATATCGGGCGAACCTTCGATCCCGAACAGTTCGTCGAACCGGTCGACGACGTCTCGCACGACCGGCGCCTGTTCTTCACGGAGATCGAACACGCGCTCGAGCGTACGCGTGCATGGCTCGAGGCATCGTACGTGTCACGTCACAAACTGACTCTCACGGAGTGCGAAGCCTTGCTCTCGGCGCTGCGTGCCTATGTGCACGATCTGGCCAACAATGACGAACAGGCGCGTTATTCCTACCTGCGCGCCGTCATGCCTGAACTGACCTACGACCGTTACCGCGCAACGTATCGCAACATGTTCGACTATGTGGTCCGCACGTTTTTCACCAACGCGCGCGATCTGCTTCTATCCAGTGGCTATACGACCGGGTTGAACGAGGAATACGGGGGCTGACATGGCGGAACATCTGGATCCACACACCATCATCACACTCGCGTTGCGGGGCGAGTCGCATCCGCATCTGAGCGTCTGCGCCGCATGCCGCACACTGCATGAACAGGCGTGCAGTCTGTGCGAATACCAACTGCCCGATGACACCGCGGTGGACCATGAACAAGACGTCCGGTTCGAGGCCGGGACGCCACGCTACCGGCTCGCGGCGCAGGACCGCATCGACGCCGAGTCCCCGGTCATCGTGCGTCGCACCTGGTACCTCGCCAACACCACCGTGCTCCTGCGTGTGATCGAGGATCGTGACGAACAGTGCCTGCATGGTCACGTCATCACCGATCCTGACCGGCTCGCCCGCATCACCATCCGTTTCTCAGGCATCGATGCGGATTTCAGACCCGACGAGTCTGGCATGTTCCGCATCGGGGCAGGCGACCTCCCCGTCGAATCAATGGATGCAGAACTGATCGAACGCTGACCCGCATGCAGCGCGATCAGGCGTTCGACACCATCTCCACCCCGCTCGAGCTCGACAGCTTCATCCGCTCGCTCGAGCGGAACCTCCAGCTCACCGGCTCCCCTCTCCGCAAGTTCCTGCTTCTGACCGAGAGCTACGGGCGAATCCGTCACCTGCCGTCGTCGTGGCTGCTGACATACTTCCGCCCCTGGGCCGTCCTCTATCCGCAGCTCGTCCAGCATCCAGACGTTCTCTTCCTCGATCCCGCCGTCTGGCGCGATGCCATCGCGCTGCTGCGCTTCATGCAGCAGCAGGGCTGGATCGGCGCACCCGAAACCCGTCACGAGGTGGCCGACGCACATCACGAGGCGCTCGATGCCGCATGCGAACGCGCAGCCCTCTCCCACGGGTGCGTGGTTGCCCTCGATGCCCTGCACGAACTCTTCACCGAACTGTTCTCCGACTGGCCCGGCCTCGACGACGCCTCCCGCAACCGCATCCTCGGCGAGGGCGCCCAGCCGCGCGCGATGTTCAAAGCCTACCGCGACGAATGCGCCTCCCATCCTCGCGTCGCGCTGCTCGATGCCGCGCTGCGCAAATGGGACGCCTTCCTCACGCACCAGCACGCCGTCTCCATTGCGATGCTCGAAGAGGAAGCCTACCGCACCGATCCCGTGCAGTCCGTCGCTGGTAACATCCTCAGCCTCGAGATCCGACGCAGCCGCCATTCGCTCGACATCGTCATCGAGAACGCGCTGGACGAAAGCGGAGCCGATCTGCTGCAACAGCTCGTCGTCGCCCAGGATGTCGCGGTCGGATACATGCGGGAACGCCTCGGCATCGACACGCAACCCGTGCACGCCTTCCGAGTCGCGCATGCCGCCACCATCGGGGGGAAGTCTCTCGCACTCTCGTCTGCGGTGGGCATGGTCTGCCTGAATTCGGAGGAATGCAACGGTCGCGTGCAGTGGACCATTGCTCCCGACGTGCTCTGCATCGGAAGCCTCGCAGCCGACGGCTCGGTAGAGGTGAGTCCCGATCCGGTACTCCGCAAGAAGATTCGTCTCGCATTCTTTTCACCCGTGCGGCGCGTCGTCATCCATACGCAGCAGTCCCTGCTCGCCCTGCAGGAATATCATCGCCTGCTTGCACTGCATCCGCTTCGCCATCTGGAGATCATCGGCGTGACGTCTCTGCGCGAGATCTTCGAAAAAGAGGGGATTGTCGAGCAGCACGAACGAGGCGTCTTCGAACGTGCGCGGCGCTTTGCGCGCACGCATGCCCTGCCGCTCGGTATCAGCCTGTCGCTGCTCATGCTCGGCATCACCGCGTGGAGCGTGTGGAAGGCGTGGTACGACCATCCGAACCTCGAACGTGTGCACGGCATCACGGTCGCGACGAGCAGCATTGTGTACAATCCGAAAGATTCGCTGGACTGGTGCATGCGCGACTGGAATACCGTCGTGGCGCCAGTCGTGCCGTTCGGGGATCTCGAACTCGGTGACGGCATGAGCCGGAACCTGTGGATCTGGAACTTCGGCATCCGCGATCTGGCACTGCGGCTCACGATCGAGGGCGAACATGCAGAGGACTGGTACATCAACTGGAATCCCGACGACGTCGTGATCGGGAGTGTCGACTCGCTGCGCATGTCGGTGATGTTCGCGCCGCGCACGGTCGGCAACCGCAAGCGTGCTGCCCTCGTGCTGCGCGACGACTGGGGCAACGAGCAGTTCCGCGTCACGCTCACGGGTGCAGCGGGTCCGCCACTGCCCGCCGGCTATGCCGTGCGCCTCGACGGCGTCGACGACATGCTGTACTTCGGAGAGAACGCAACGGTCTTCGATGCGCCGGAGGGGACCTTCGAGTGCTGGGTGCGTCCTGCCGACACCCTGACCGGCTTCATCATGCACAACGGCATGAACCTGGCGGATGAGCCGGCGATCTTGAACATGGCACTGTCGCTGGTGCCCGGTGGGAGGGTCCAGTTCTTCGTCGGGGCGCAGCCCGTCGTGGTGCAGCTCCCTTCGCATCTCGCGCAGCGACCCGGACGATGGATGCACATTGCACTCGCCTGGTCCCAGCAGCGCCAGTTGACGGCACTGTATGTAAACGGAGAACGCGTGCACCTGCGCAGGGAGCGCTTCTTCATCCAGGGACGTCGGACGCCGCATGTCACATTCGGGGCATGGAACGACACGCAGAACATCTCAAGCTTCTTCCATGGCGACATCGACGAGGTGCGCCTCTGGCATTCGTACCGATCACAGGAGGAGATTCGGGCTGCGCTGCATCGCACGGTAGCGGTGAGCACACCGGGACTCGAAGGGCTGTGGACCTTCGATACCGACAGCGACGGTGGATCGTTTACTGCAACAGGCTGGGCTGAAAACGCCCGTGTGCTCGGTCGACCGTCGCAGGTGCGTTCCGACCTGCCCGGATTCACGTCGCAGCGTCGAGCCGTCGCTGCAGTTTCCAGCAACGAAGGCATCGTGCTGGCTCCGAATACATGGTTGGCCTGTGCGCGCAACCCCCTCCCACGTCATGGCGATGCGACGTGGGCCGTGCGATTCCGTGGTGTGCGCTCCGATACCGTGGAGTACTTCACCATCATGAATCTCGGAGCGCATCTGATGCTGTTTCCGTCAAACGTGGTGCGCATGCGCACCTCCTTTTCAGCGCATGTGAAGCCTGACGAATGGAACGTGTTCGTCTTCCGTAGCCGTGTCTCAGGCAGCTTCGATGTGTTCCTGAATGGCGACAAGGTGGGGGAGGGAAAGGAGACGAAGGAATCCCTCGACCGTCTGCACCGCTTCGAAGGACTCCAGCTCGGGATTCTGGACGACCGTTACAACCAGTTCGGTTCCAGGTACTATTCCATCAAGCGCCGCGCCCTCGCCCCACCACGCGCCTACGACTGGCTCGGCGTCTGGTCGCGCGTGTTGGGCGACGACGAGGTCCGCGCGCTCCAGGCCGATGCCGACCTTCCGCGCAGATCCCTCGTCGCCGAATGGCAGTTTGTCGATCCGCCTGACGCGATGGGCAACATCGTCGACCGAGTGGGGGGCCTTTTCATGCATATGCGCCGCTTCCCCGCGTGGGACGCCCCGTTCGGGCGATGAGGCCAGGGGGCTTCCCCCAGCCGCTGCGACCTTGACGATCGTCAACGCACACGTCGCCTGCGTGTCGTAGGTTGCGACATCATGCATCCGAATCGGACACAATCCCAATGACTCTTCCCTCCTTCAGATTCGCATCGGCGCTCGCCGCCCTCACGCTCTGCCTGCAGACGGCGCTCGCCCAGACCCCGGACGCGTGGCAACCGATCGGGCTTGCAGGCACGCGCATCACCAGCCTCGCCGTCGGTGCGGGCGACGTGCTGTTCGCAGGCACTGAGCACGACGGCGTGCATCGTACCACCGACGGCGGCACCACCTGGCAGAAGGTCTACGGTGCGCACGACAGCATCGCGGCAGTGGTGGTCAACAGCCGCGGTGTCGTGTTCGTCGGCTCGCCCGAGAGCAACACCGTGGCGCGCTCGCGCGACGGCGGCGCCACCTGGCAGGATGTCGGCGCCTTTTCGACCGGCGTAACTGCGCTCGCCCTGCACGACGACGGCCGCCTCTACGTGGGCGCGAAGCTGATCTCGTTCTCCACGAACGACGGCGACACGTGGGATGGCTACGCCGGCTTCAAGTTCCCGACCCGGATCGCGGCAATGGCCGTGAACTGGGCCTGGGAAACCTGGGCCATCGCCACCGTCGAGCGCGATCTGGTCGTGCGCTCGACTGGCAACAGCAACCACTGGGATCTCTGCGCCCTGCCCAAGGGCTGCCGCAGCCTCGCCATCACCCCGTCGATGACCATCTTCGTCGGGACCGACTCGGGCATGTTCAGATCCGAGGACCGCGGCGACACCTTCACCGAGATCAGTACGGGACTCACCGCGCAGCGCGTGCGCAGCGTGGTGCTCGGGCGTGCGGGACTCGTCTTTGCTGGAACAGCCGATGGTGGCGTCTTTCGTTCGGTGGGGAAGGGGGAACAGTGGGTCCCGGCAAACACGGGGTTGACTGATCCCGCCGTCACCGTCCTTGCCGCCACACCCGGCGGAAGCCTCTACGCCGCCACCGAGACGGGAGGCGTGTTCCGCTCCACTCCGTCACTGACCGGCGTCGAAGGCGACGCCGCCGTGCCGCAGGTGCTTGCGCTGCAGCAGAACCATCCGAATCCCTTCAATCCCTCGACCCTGCTCACCTATGCGACGCCGGCGCGCGGAGCGATGCGTCTCACCGTGCATGACGCGATGGGACGCGAGGTCGCGGTGCTCGTCGACGGCATCGTCGAGGCGGGCGTCCACACCGTCGCATGGCAGGCGGGTGCGATGCCGGCCGGTCTGTATGTTGCACGCATGCAGGCGGGGCGGGAACTGCGCATGCGCACGATGCTGCTCATCAAGTAGACCGCACCGGCGATGCGGCCACGACCACCGGCACGCTTCACTACGAGAACGCCCCCGCAATGCGGGGGCGTTCTGCGTTCCAGGTGCGTGTGTCGATTCTCAGGGGCGAGCGACGACTGCGGAAAGGGACGTGTTGTCGAGCGTGTGGTCCCAGATGTAACCCGTCTTCGACAGCCCTGTCACCGTCATGGTCACGGAAGTGACTCGGGCGTAATTGAGATTCGTCTTGGTGATCGTCGCCACACCGTTGGAGTTCGTTATTGCGCTGACAGTGCCGGATGCATCACCGGACAGCGTGACCGTGACGGTCACGCCAGGCACTGGCAGCTGTGTTGCGTTCAGCACGGTGACGGTCATCGTCGCGTTCCACTTGTTCCCGCTGCGGGTGGGAGTCGTCAAGATGGCGTTCACACCCATGCCGACGGTTGGCGACGGGGTCGCTGGACCAGTGTACAGCAGGAGGTTTGGAGACCCCTTGCCGATGCTGGTGAGTACACCGCTGGTCGCGTTGCTGGTCAGCGCGGCAGATACGATGGCGGGTGTTGCGCTGGTATGAGTCTGCAGATACAGCGCTGCGGCGCCCGCGACATGCGGCGTCGCCATCGACGTGCCGCTGATCGTGTTCGTCGCCGTGGTGCTGGTGTACCATGCCGACAGGATGCCCGATCCCGGTGCGAACAGATCGAGGATGCTGCCGTAGTTCGAGTACGAGGCACGTGCATCGGCGCTCGTGGTCGCACCGACCGTGATCGCTGCAGCAACACGGGCAGGGGAGTAGTTGGCGGCGTTCTTGTTGTTGTTGCCTGCGGCGACGACGAAGGTGACACCGGCATTGATGCAGTTGTTGACTGCAACGTCCAGTGTCGTCGATGCACCGCCGCCGAGGGACATGTTGACCACGGCGGGATCTGCATGGTTGTTCTTCACATAGTCGATGCCGGCGATCACGCCGCTGGTCGTGCCGCTGCCCGATGCACTGAGCACCTTGACGGCATGCAGCGTGACCGCCTTCGCCACACCGTAAGTCGATCCGCCGACCGTGCCGGCCACGTGCGTGCCGTGCCCGTTGTCATCGGTTGCGTCGGCATCGCCATTGACAAAATCATACCCGCTGGATGCACGCCCGCCGAATTGAATGTGCGACGTCAGGATGCCCGTGTCCACGATGTACACGTGCACCCCGGAACCATCATTCGTATAGACGTAGTGGTTGTCAAGCGGCAGAATCTGTTGGTCGATGCGGTCGAGTCCCCAGAGACTCGAGACGGGAGTCTGATCGCCATCCGCGGTCATGATACCGTCCGGCTCGATCCATGCGACGTTCGGATTGTGCGCGAGTCCCTTCAGCGCGGGTTCGGGAATGGTCAGGGCCATGCCCTTGATCGCGTGTCTGTAGCGGTAATGCACGGCGCCGCCGTGCGCCTTGACGAGTTCGTCGACGGTTGCATCGACGTTCTTGACATCGTCCTTGAAGACGACGATCCAGCGGTCGGTGAGATCAAAGCCATCGACCTTGCCGAGCGTCGCGTTGTTGTCGGGGGCGTTCACGGGACTCTGCTCATCGAGCCCGCAGGATGCGAGCACGAACGCGAGTGCGATGAGCGCAAAACGAGCGTGTTTCATCGATCCACCTCTTGCGATGGGAATGGTGCAGCCTGTATGACTGTGTATGTCCAAACCTACGCTGCACCGCAACCAACCGCAACACCCCGGCAGACCTCGATATCTCCGGTGATTCTCCGTATCTTTCAAGGCTGTCATTGCTGCACATACTGTATCCTTCGCGCAGATCGCACTGTCTCCTAATGAAGACGGTTCATGGAACCCCTGGCCTGCGTGCCCGCATCCATGCCCGCCCCTCTTCTCTGTTGCGACTGTACACATTGCCGGTACTGTGATCGTATGATTGACTCTCCTGTCAGGCCCGCTGCGCACGCGACTTCCCCCGTGCCGATTCGTCATGCACCCGCAGCACGGTCCCTGCTGCGTGCAACCATCCTCCTCGCCATGCTTCTGGCTGCACGGGGCGAGCTCTCCGCGCAGCGCATGCAGCAACTCTCGACGGGAGGAAGCGATGCGTGGTTCGTCGTGGAGAATCGCGGACAGGTTCGCGACACCGACGGACGGCCGCGCGCCGACATCCGCGCGGTGCTGCACGCGGGTGGCATGCGCATGTTCCTGCGGGAGGGCGGACTCAGCTTCGTGCAGATCGTCGGCGAGCCCGATCTCAACGACACGCACGACAGTCACCATGATCACGGGCACGCGCCGGCCGAACGGCCCGCCTCCCGGTACGAGCGCATCGATCTCGATTTCGTCGGTGCGCAGACGGCCCCGCGCCTGCGCTACGAGCAGCCCCTCGCGTGGAAGGCCTCCTTCTATGTCAACGGCACGGGCGAGGCCGCCGCGCAGATGACCCCGCACCGCCGCATCGTCGCCGAAGACGTCTGGCCGAACATCGATCTCGTGCTGACACTCACGACAACGGGACTCAAGTACGACTTCCTCGTGCGCTCCGGCGGGCAAGTGGAGGATATACGGCTCCGATACTCTTATAATGCGCGTCCCGCCCTGCGTGGCGATGGCGGACTCGAAGTCCGCGGCGAGCTCTTCGCCCTGCGTGAGGATGCCCCGCACTGCTATCATGAGGGAAGCGGGGGAGGGAAGGTCGACGGGCGTTTTGTCGTGGAGGAGCAGACCGTCCGCTTCTCCGTGGAAGCCACCACGGCGCCCGCTGCGGGGGCCACGCTGGTCATCGATCCCTCGCTCTCCTGGTCCACCTACGTCGGTTCGAGCGGCGACGAGTACTCGGGAGGCGTCGATGTCGTGCAGCTGCAGGGCGCGATCATGTGCGGCAGTACCGAGGGCGTCAACTTCCCGACCACGGCCGGCGTGTTCCAACCCACCGCCTCGTCTGCCGCGTGGGACGGCTTCGTCATCCGCTTCAACACCGCAGGTGCGCGCGTCTGGGGCACATACTTCGGCGGTGCAAACGCACTCAACAGTCTCCAGTGCGATGCCAGCGGCAATTCGTACATGACCGGCTGCAGCAATTCCACACAATTCTTCACCTCGCCCGGTGCGTTTCAGACTACACGCGTCGGCGGACAGGACGCCGTCATCATAAAGATGCTCGCCAACGGGTCACTCGGCTGGTCCACCTTCGTCGGCGGTGCCGGCAACGACCTCGGGCAGGGACTCACCATCGACGGTGCCGGATCCATCTACTTCACCGGTCAGACCTTCAGCAACAACTTTCCCGTGACCACCGGGGCTTACCAGACCACCTACGGAGGCAACGGCGATGCGTTCGCAGCGCGCTTCGACACGGCGGGCAATCGGACATGGATCACCTACCTCGGAAGCAGCACATCGCAGTTCGGGCATGGCTGCATCACCGATCCCAACGGCTTCATGATCCTCACTGGTGAATCAGGGACCGGCTTCCCCACCACGAACAGCGTCGTGCAGCAGACCTTCCCTGGCGGATCCTTCAGCGCCTTCCTCGCAAAGTTCAGTCCTGCTGGCGCACTCACCTGGTCGACCTACTTCGGCACGAACACGACGGGCTACGGCGTCTGCATGGTTGGCAGCGATCCCATGGTCGTCGGTGTGACGAACGGCGTGTTGCCAGGAACGAGTGGGAGTTTCCAGCCGACCAAGTCCGGCGGACAGGATGCGTGGATTGCGCGATTGAATGCGAGTGCCACGTCGATCGTGTGGGCGACCTACCTCGGCGGCTCGGGTGATGATCACGGCACCAGCGTGCGCGCTGTCAACGGCCGCCTCTACATGACCGGCTGCACGCCGAGCTCGAACTTCCCGGTCACTGCCGGCGCGTATCAAACCACGTACGGCGGGCAGCAGGATCGCTTCCTCGCGCAGTTCAATGAACTCGGCCAGCGCTGCTGGATCACCTTCATAGGGGGACCCGGTCTCGATCTCTGCTGGAACATCCAGCCGTCGCCCGGACTCGGCGAGCGCCCCGAGCACAGCATCGCCGTCACAACGTCCGGCGACATCTACACCGTCGGCGTCACGCCGGGATTCTTCCCCACGACCACCGGCGCGTTTCAGACCGCATCACAGGGGGGACTCGACGCCTTCATGGCACGGTTCTGGGCAGATTGCACCGGGCTCGTCGTCACTGATGCCGGACGCGACACCACGGTCTGCATCGGCGGTTCCGTGCTGCTCGGCGGCACGGGCAGCGGCAATCCCTGCGGAGGCACGCTGACCTATTCGTGGACCCCGTCGACAGGTCTGTCGTCGTCTACCGTGCTGCAGCCCCTCGCCACACCCACCGCGACGACGCAGTACATCCTCACCATCGTCGATCAGAACCTCTGCACCTCGTCCGATACCGTGACCATCACCGTCACGGGTTCCACCGCCACCATCTCGCCCGACACCTCGCTGATCTGCAGCGGCTCGAACGCTGTGCTGCAGGCGAACACGGGCGCGGGATTTTCCTACACATGGCTGCGCAACGGCGCGACGATTCCCGGCGCGAACGGTGCGACCTACACGGCAACCCAGACCGGTCAGTACCGCGTGATCGTGCAGACGCCCCAGGGCTGTCGCGACACATCTCACATCGCCTACGTCACCATCGGCACGGGTCCCGGTGCCACGATCACCGCTGCGGGTCCCACGTCCTTCTGTCAGGGGGGATCGGTCGTACTCAATGCAAACACCGGATCGCTGCTCACCTATGTCTGGAAACGCAACGGCACGGTAATCCCCGGCGCCACGTCCCCGTCGTACACTGCGACGCAGGCGGGCACCTACATGGTCGTCATCTCGACGCAGATCGGCTGTGCTGACTCCACCAGCATCCTCGTTACCATCAATCCGAATCCCGGTGCGACCATCACGGGCGCACCACTCACGTTCTGTCAGGGCGACGGCGTCACTCTTAGTGCGAACACCGGGACGGGATTCCTGTATCAGTGGAGGAAGGATGGATCGAACATCACGGGCGCGAATGCAGTGACCTATCGCGCAACGCAGGCGGGAAGCTACCGAGTGATCGTCACCAATCCCCAGGGCTGCAGCGACACCTCGGCCGCCGTCACTGTCGTCGTGAATCCAAAGCCCGGAGCGACCATCACCGCGATGGGACCGCTCACCTTCTGCGAACCCGGTGGCGTGCTGCTCAACGCGAACACGGGAGCCGGGTACACCTACGTGTGGCAGCGCAACACCACGACCATCGGCGGTGCGAACGGCGCCGGCTACGTCGCCACACAATCCGGAGCTTATCGCGTGATCGTGACCACGGCGCAGGGATGCAGCGACACCTCTGCCGCAGTCAACGTCACCGTGCATCCGCGGCCCGGTGCGGCCATCACGGCCAATGGTCCGACGACCTTCTGCGATCCCGGTAGCGTTCAGCTCACGGCGACACCGGCAACCGGCGTGACCTATGTCTGGCAGCGCAATGCGATTCCGATCTCCGGCGCGACGTCCCAGAACTACACCGCGACGCAGGACGGCGCGTACCGCGTGATCGTCACGAACACGAACGGCTGCATCGATACGTCGACCGTCATCATCGTGACCGTCAACACGCCACCCATCGCCACGCTGACCGGCGTGCCGACAACCGTGTGTGAAGGGCAGAGTGCGGTGCTGACCTCCAGTTCGGGTGCGGCCTACGCCTGGCAGCGCAACGGTGCGACGATCAGCGGTGCGAATGCGCAGGTGTACAACGCAACGCAGACGGGAGCGTACCGCGTGATCATATCGAACGGTCCAGGTTGTGCTGACACATCCGATGTCGTGAACGTCACGGTCAATCCCAGGCCCACGGCGGGTGTCACCGCGGGTGGACCCACGACCTTCTGCGATCCGGGCAGCGTGCTGTTGACCGCCTCGCCCGCAACCAGCGTGACCTACACGTGGCAGTTGAACGGCTCCACGATCGGCGGCGCCACGGCGCAGACCTACCTCGCCACGCAGGCGGGATCCTTCCGTGTGATCGTCACCAACACCTTCGGGTGCAGCGACACCTCCACGGCTATTCTCGTCACCGTGCAGCCGCGTCCGGGTGCGACCATCACACCCGCCGGACCCATCACACTCTGCCAGGGGCAGAGCGCGCTCCTTTCGGCCAATACGGGACTCGGGCTGACGCATGTCTGGCAGCGCGATGGTGCGAACATCCCCGGCGCCACGAATCCGACCTACGCGGCGACGCAGCTCGGCCTGTACCGCGTGATCGTCACGAGCAACGCGGGGTGCAAGGATACCTCGGCGGTCGTGCAGGTGATCGTCAATCCCAAGCCGACGGCGGGACTTTCCGCTGGTGGTCCCCTTGTCTTCTGCGTGCCCGGATCGGTACAGCTCACCGCCACTCCGGCTACGGGTGTGACGTATGTGTGGTTCTCGAACGGATCGGTGATTCCCGGTGCATCGACATCGACGTATACCTCGTCGACGTCGGGCACGTTCCGCGTGATCGTGACCAACAGCTTCGGTTGCAGCGACACCTCCGCAGCCGTGACCGTGACAGCGCAACCGCGACCCAATGCGACGCTCGTCGCTTCGCCTCCCACCATCTGCGAGGGATCCGCATCCGTGCTCACTGCGGTCAACGGGAGCGGCTATTCGTACACCTGGCAGCGTGATGGTGTCACGATCGGCGGTGCAGCGGGACTGACGTACCTGGCCACGCAGGCGGGTTCCTATCGCGTGATCGTGACGGGTCCGGGAAACTGTTCCGACACATCGGCGGTGGTGACCCTTGCGGTGCTGCCGCGTCCCGATGTGACGATCGCAGCTCAGGGACCCACGGTCTTCTGCGATCCGGAGACGGTCATGCTGCAGGCGACGGCTTCCCCCGGAACGACGATTCAGTGGGAGAGAAACACCTCGGTGATTCCCGGCGCGACGACATCCTCACTACGAGTGGGGCAGAGTGGCATCTACCGCGCGATCGTACGTGACGGCAACGGGTGCACCGACACGTCGGCGAACATTACAATTGTCGTGCATCCTCGCGCGGGTGCGGCGATCACGCCTCCGGGTCCCGTGGTGCTCTGCGAGGGTAGCATCGTACCGCTCGCAACGGTGACGGGTGCGGGCTTCCAGTATGAATGGCAGCGTGATGGGACGACGATCGCCGGAGCGACATCCGCGAACTATGATGTGCGCAACCCGGGTTCGTATGTCGTGATCATCCGTACGCAGTACGGCTGCATCGACACGTCGGCTGCAGTGGACGTGTCGGTGGGCGAGCTGCCCACGCAGCGGATCGAGGGCAAGACCGCTGTCTGTCCGAACACCGTGGCGCCGTACTATGTGACGCAGTCAGCGGGATTCACGTTCACGTGGCGTGTCGACAACGGCACGATTCTCGGTGGACAGTCCACGCACATGATTGACGTGCGCTGGGGCACGCCCGGCACGGGCATGGTGTGGGTCACGATCACGAACAGTGCGACGGGATGTTCGCGCGATACGATGCTGCAGGTGCAGATCGCCTCCTCGCTGCGTCCCGTGATCAAGTCGAACGGTCCCAGTGTGCTCTGCGAGGGAGATTCGGTGCTGCTCGACGCCGGCGCGGGATATGCCACCTACAACTGGTTCCTCAACAGCGTGTCGACGGGTGTGACGACGCGCACACTTACGGCTACGCTGCCGGGCATCTACACGGTGGATGTGGCCGAGGCAAACGGCTGCTCGGGGACGTCGGAGCCTTTCGTGCTCTCGGTGCAGGCCAAGCCGCGATTCGTGCTGTTCGCCGATGGACCCGCCTCCGTGTGCGAGGGCCAGCGTGTGCGCCTGCGCGTGACCGTCGAGCCGCCTTCCGCGCTGACCTGGCTGCGTGACGGCAGGGAGATCCTTGGTGCCACGGGCGATTCCTATGTGACCGCCCAGCCGGGTGTGTATCGCGTCACGGGCCGCACGGGCGCAGGCTGCTCGGGCATGTCCGACAGCATCGAGGTCGTGGTCAATCCCGCTCCGCGTGCCGTCGTCACAGCGGCGGGACCGACGTCCTTCTGCGAGGGAGGATCGGTCGTGCTGCGCGCACAGCCCGAGACGGGCATGAACTATGTATGGGTGCGCAACAATCTGCCGCTTCCCGGAGCGACGAGCGTATCACAGACTGCCACGCAGTCCGGCGCCTACCAGGTGATCGTCACAGACCAGCGCACCGGATGTTCGGATACATCCGATGTGCTCGTGGTCACGGCCAATTCCATTCCGGTCGCACGCATCACCGGTACGCCGGTGTTCTGCGCCGGCGGCAGCACCACGCTCACAGCCGACAATCCCCGCGGCAGCGTGCGCTGGTCCAGTGGAGAGACGACCCCGAGCATCACGGTCACACAACCGGGACTCTACGAACTCGTCGTGACCGACACGGGTGGTTGTTCGTCGAAGACCTCGCTGCTCGTGACCGCGCTGCCGACGCCCGTGCTGGCGATCCAGGGTTCGCGCAGCATCTGCGCCGGCGGCCAGGCCACGCTCGACGCGCGTACCGGCTTCGCCTCGTACCAGTGGTCCACCGGCGAGCGCACCCAGCGCATCACGGTTCGCAACGCAGGCATCTTTGCCGTGACCGTCACCGATTCTGCCGGATGCTCGGCGAGCGACACTGTCGAAGTCATCGAGAGCGACCGCCTGCTGCCGACGATCACGGGTCGCACCGCACTCTGCGCCGGCGGGTCCACCGTGCTCGAGGCCGACTCGAATGAAACCTACATCCGCTTCATCTGGACCACCGCCGCCGATACCGCCACCGTGCTCGGAACAACGCGCACGCTGGTCGTGACGGTACCCGGTCGCTACTTCGTGCGCATTGCTGATCAGGGCGGATGCGAGGGCAGCGCGACCGTGGATGTGACAACAGCCACGGCGACGCCGGCCATCGTCGGAAGCCTCTTCGTCTGCGACGGCCGTGCCGATACGCTGCATGCCTCGGCCGGCTTCGTCGAGTATCTCTGGAACACGGGTGAGCGCACGCGCAGCATCATCGTCACCACCCCCGGCTCCTTCAGCGTCGCCGTGACCGACTCGAATGGTTGCGTGTGGAACACGTCGGTCGATGTGCGCGCCCGCGACATCACACCGACACTCGCAGGCTCGCGCACCTTCTGCACGGGCGGGTCCACGCGACTCACCGTGGCATGGCCCGGTGCCGTCGCCTATACGTGGAGCACCGGAGAGACGACGAGAGATATCACCGTTCGCAGTTCCGGCATCATCTGGGTGCGCGTCACCGATTCGACCGGATGTCAGGCCACGATCGTCGACACCGTGCTCGAGAGCAGCTCGCTGCGTCCCAGCGTGACCGGCGCACGTGCGTTCTGCCCCGGCACGTCGACGGTGCTGGATGCCGGACCCGATCTCCTCTGGCAGCGCTGGTCCACACTCGACACGACCGTCGTGCTCTCGATGGCCCGTCAGTTCGAGGTGAGCGCGGCAGGATTCTACGTCGTCCGCATAGCCGATTCGAGCGGATGTCAGGGCATCGACACGCTCCGCATCACCGAGCATGCACCCACCGTCGCACGCATCGACGGCGACACGCAGATCTGTGGAGGAGGCACGGCATCCCTTCGTGCGACAGCGGGACTCGCCGCCTATGAATGGTCCACCGGTGCCCGAACGAGCGACATCACCGTCACGCAGCCGGGCTGGTACTGGGTGCGTGTCACCGACAGGAACGGATGCATCGACACCCTGCGCGTCGAGGTGCGGGAAGTGACCGACATCGTGGTCAGCATCGCCGGCCGCGCATCATTCTGTGCGGGTTCGAGCGACACGCTCGATGCAGGTGCGGGCTTCACCACCTACAGCTGGTCCACGACCGACACCACCGTCACACTCGGCACCGCGCGCACGTTCATTGTCACGCAGCCTGGAAGCTACATGGTACGCGTCGTCACGTCCGCGGGTTGTTTCGGCCGCGGTACCATCGATGTGACCGAGTATCCCCTGCCCGTGCCAGTCATCACACGCGCTGGCGACCTGCTCACTTCCACGCCCGCCGTGACATGGCAGTGGCTGCGCGACAACCTGCCGATTGCCGGTGCAACGCAACAGCAGATCACCGCAACGCTTGCGGGACGTTACACCGTGCTCGTCACCGACGCCAATGGATGCAGCGGTCTGTCGGCTCCCGTCGACATCGTCCCGGCGCTCGGCACAACCGAACTGACCCTGCTCTGCGTATCCGAGCCTGTGCATGCGGTCGGTACCACCGCCATCGTGCCCGTGCATCTCGACCGGCTCGTCGGTGTGCAGTCCGGCTCCGCCACTGGCTATACGCTCGTCTTCTCGACCAATCCCGCGGTCGCCTGGCCGCTGCTCGCCACTGCCGGCGCAGTCCCAACAGGCGATGGTCGCGTGCAGTACCGCGTGCGCGGCACACGTGCCGAATCCTTCACCAGCGGCACGCTCGTCGATCTCCCCTTCGAAGTGCTGTGGGGCGACACCGCCTGCACGAGCGTGCGCCTCGACTCACTGCTGTGGGACGACGGCACCGCCGTCGTCGTCGACCGCTCCGCGTGCGATATCTGCGCCGATCTCTGCTACGAAGGTGGCGCACGTCTTTTCCGTTCCGATGGCGCACTCGCGCTCACCATCCGTCCGAATCCCTTCAACGCCGGCACCGTCATCGAATTCGAAGTCATCGAGGCGGGACCGACCGACATCACCATCCACGACGTGATGGGAAGGCGCATCACCACATTGCTGCATGAGGATGTTGCGCCGGGCAGGTACGTGCTGCGTTTCGATGCGTCCGCACTCGCGAGCGGAAGCTACCTCTGCGTGCTGCGCACGCCGACGCAGATCCGCACGCAGCGGATGGAGGTGCTGAAGTGATGCACAGTTCGATCTGCACGTCTTCATTGCACATGCCACCCTTGCCCGCATGCACCTCTGCAACATCGCTCGCTGCAACATCGCTCGCTGCAACATTGCGCTCCGCTGGGCTGCTCACTGCTGGGCTGCTTACTGCTGGGCTGCTCTGCCTGGCCGCATCACCACTCGCCGCACAGACATCGATGGATGCGAAGGAGGAGAGGGACGTCCGGCAGGATTCGATCCCCGAACCCGGTCATCGCCTCGGCGTGCATGCAGACTGGCAGTACAACCTGCACCGCAGCGACATGCGCGGACTGCCCGGCACACCGAGCTGCTGCCCGCAGTACGATGGCGGCAGCGGATCCGGCATCTCTGTCGGCGCCATCTGGCAGATTCCTCTCGCCCTGCAATGGAGCCTTCAGTTGCGCGCGGGGTATGCGATGCATGATGCCGTGCAGACGGCAATTGAGAACTCCATGGTGCTCGTCGCTGGCGTCCCCGTGCCGGCCCGCGTCGAACACCGCATCGATGCGGCGATCTCATCGGTCGGATTCGAACCCCTCGTCGGCTATCATCCCTTCGAACGATTCGGTGTGTATGCTGGTCCGCGCGTGGCCTACGTGCTTTCGTCCACCTTCTCGCAACGCGAGGAACTCGTCGAGCCTGCCAACACGGGCACCTTCGAAAACGATCGCCGCACGCGCAATGTGATCGACGGGGCCGAGATCCCCGGCGCTGCCTCGCTGTATGCCGGCATCACCGCGCTTGCAACCTATGCACTCCCGCTGTCGACCGACGGCAACTGGTCGCTCGTGCCCGAGCTTGCCTATACCGTCGGCCTGACCGATCTGGCCGATCAGGTGGTGTGGAATGCAGACGGCTTCCGTGCAGGAGTGGCGGTGATGTACACGCTGCCGCGCGAGATGCCTCCACCGCCCCCACCGCCGCTTCCCCCGCCGCCCCCGCCTCCACCACCCGTCATACCGCCTGCACTGGCCGTTTCGGTCACTGCCGTCGGTCTCGACCGGGACGGCCGCGAACTCGAGACTCCCCGTGTGACGATCGAGGAATTCGAGTCCCTGCGTGTTCGGCCGCTGCTCAGTTATGTGTTCTTCGATGAGAACGCGTCGAGTCTTCCCGAGCGCTACGTGCAGCTCTCGTCGGAGGAGCGTCCATCCTTCGCTGCCGACCGCCTGCATGACATCGACGTGGTCACAGGGTATCATCAGCTGCTCAACATTCTCGGTGCACGCATGCAGCGCACGCCCGAGGCCTTGCTGCGCATCACGGGCTGCAACAGCAACACCGGTGCGGAGAGCGGCAATGTCGCGCTCTCACGCGCGCGAGCTGAGGCGGTGGCTTCCTATCTGACGCGCGTCTGGAACATCGATGCCTCGCGTCTCGTCGTCGATGCGCGGAATCTTCCCGCGAGTCCTTCACGGCAGGATGACGCAGACGGCATGGCCGAAAACCGCCGCGTGGAGATTTCATCCGATCATCCCTCCATCCTCGATCCTCTCGTGACGCGTTCGGTCGAGCGTGTCGTGCAGCCGGACCGCATCCGCTTCGTGCCGACGGTGGACGCGCAGGCGGGAGTTGCCGCCTGGACACTGACGGTCGAACGCAGTGGCAGTGTCGTCCATACGGATCGTGGAGCCGGCCGGCCGCCGGCATCCCTCGACTGGGATTTTGCAGCGGACCTCGACTCGGTGCGTCTGAGTGGGGATCCCCTGCGCTATAGCCTCGCGGTGGTGGACCAGGCAGGGCAGGAGCGCACGCAGACCGGTGAGATCGAAGTGCGCGACATCACCGTGCGACGCAAGCGGGAGAACCGCATCGCCGACCGGACGATCAACCGCTTCCAGCTCATCCTGTTCGACTACGACTCGCCGCAGCTCGGCCGGCGCAATGAGCGGATTCTCAATACGTTCGTGCGACCGGAAATCACGCCGTCGTCAACGGTGCGCATCACCGGATACACCGATCGTATCGGTGAGGACGCCTACAACAGAACATTGTCGCAGCAGCGGGCGCTCAACGCCGCACGCGTGCTGCGTGTCGGCGACGAACAGGCCGCCGGTCGCGGAGAGGAGGATCCCCCCAGCAACAATGATCTGCCGGAAGGCCGCTTCTACAACCGGACCGTCGAAGTGCTTGTAGAGACACCAGTGAAGTGATGCACGCTGCACGGTGCGCTGCAGTGCACCGTGCAGCATGGGACGCAGACTGTCCCTATATTTTCCACATACATCCCTCACCCATGCGGCGCTCCCTGCGTCGCGGAAAGGACCCGACTCATGTCACGAGCATTCGCCATCGTCGTGGTATTCGCCGTGTCTGTGTCTGCCGCCCTCGCGCAAGATGTTGACAGCCTGCTCGACGCGATGACGGCACGCGGCACCGAACCGGTTGTCGCCACCTTCAAGTCGTCACGCATCCTTAACGGCCACTCGATCGAACAGATGCGCGCAGGAGACCTCGACGTGCGCATCCACCACCGCTTCGGACCCGTCAATTCGGGACCAGGCGAATTCTGGGGACTCGATGTCTCCACAGTCTATCTCGGCCTCGAACTCGGCGTCACCGACTGGCTCATGCTTGGCGTTGGACGCTCCTCCTATCAGAAAACCGTCAGTGGATTCGCGAAAATGAAGCTTCTGCGCCAGGAGATTGGCGAAGGTGCGATGCCCGTGGCGCTGTCACTGTTTGCTGGGATGGATGTGACCGGCCACCCCTGGCCCTATGCCGCACGCACCGAGCGCCTTGTCGAACGCATGTCGTCGGTGCTGCAGATCCTCATCGCGCGGAAGCTGAGCGAAGCACTCTCCCTGCAGGTCACGCCCACGCTCGTGCATCGCAATCTGGTCGAGGGACCCGGTGGCAACAACGAACTCTACGCTGTCGGAATCGGTGGCCGTTACAAGCTCAGTCCGCGCATATCGGTGAATGCCGAGTACCATGCCTTGGTGCAGACCTTCGATCCATCAAACGACGCACGCACATCCACCCTTTCGCTCGGCTGCGACATCGAGACCGGCGGTCACGTCTTCCAGCTCATCCTCACCAATGCGCTTCCGATGTTCGAGCGCGGTTTCATCGGTGAAACGGGAACAACCTGGGGCGATGGTGGTATTCATATTGGCTTCAACATCTCGCGCGTGTTTTCGCTCTGAACCATCCTTCAACCCTTCCTTCACATAGAGTCATGGAGCAGTCATGAGTACCAAGACCCGACTGGTCGGCGCCGGTGCGCAGCCGACACTGCATCGCAGACGCATGGATCTGCGCGTTATGAGACATCTGCTGCCCGCATGTCTGCTCGTCTTGCTTCTTGTCCCGTGTGCCGCGCACGCACAGGATCGCTACGTGTGCAAGGCCGGACACATCTGGTTCACCTCGACAACACCGCTCGAAGACATCGAGGCGCACTCGCGTGAGGTTGCCGGCGTCCTCACGCCGAAGACCGGAGAGATGGTGTTTCAGCTTCTGATCAAGACCTTCCGCTTCCCGCGTGCGCTGATGGAGGAGCATTTCAACGAGAATTTCATGGAGAGCGCGAAGTATCCGAAGGCGGGGTTCAAAGGGAGGATCGTGGACCCTTCCACTGTGCGCTTCGAGAAGAATGGCGTGTACCCGGTGACGGTCGAAGGCGATCTGACGATCCGTTCGACAACGCGTACCATCAAGCAGAAGGGGAAGATTGAAGTGCGTGATGGACGCGTGCTCGCAACGTCTACGTTCGATGTCGTGCCGCAGGACTATGGCATTTCCATTCCTGCCGCGGTACGTGACAAAATCGCCGCTTCGATCACAGTCCACGTGGAGATGAGCTATGACCGCCAGCGAAAGTAGACGTCCGCGCTCGTGGCTGCGGGTCATCCTTTTCTCGGTTGCAGGCATCGTGGTGATCGGTGCCGCGATCGGACTGCAGCAGTATTTCAAGCCTCACAAGGATTTCGCCGCGTCGACTCCTGACGAACTGATCAGCGCGGACGCGCTCATCCGAGCTTTCACACAGAACGAAGCAGACGCAACCGCCCGGTATGTCTCCGGAGATGTGACGGTGGAAGTGACGGGAATCGTGCGCGACCTGCAGACGGTGGGTGGCACGACGACGGTCACGCTCGGAAGCGACAGCACCGAGGGCTCGGTCGCCTGCACGCTCGCGCCGGATGCAGAACCCGTGCACGTTGCGAAAGGCGAGGTAGTTGCAGTGCGTGGTCAGTGTGCAGGCATGCAGGGACTCATCGAGCCGCAGGTGATCATGATCCGCAGTGCCGTGCGTCGCGTGCAGTGAGCTGCGACACACCATGAAGGATGGTGCCGGGCTTACCGGCGCCCGGCCTCGTGTTCGATGATGATTGCGACCAGCGATGTGAGGAAGCCGAGTTCGGGCAGATCTCCGGATGGGGCCGCATAGGTATATCTGCCGGGAGCCAGATGGATGTTCGGCTTCCGCTCGCCGGCTTCGATCAGAAGCACGCTTGCCACATGCTGTGCCTGTTCGCGCCGCTGCTGCGCCGTGGCCAGCGCTGCGCCCGCACCGCCTTCGAGCAGCGGCGCGATCGTGATGGCATCCCCGACCGAAATGCTTGTGACGATGTCGCGCACGTGTTCGCGGTTGCTGCGTCCCCGTTGCGAAAACGTGAGATCCGATCCATCGACCACCCAGGTATCGACAGTGCGCGTCCGCGAGGGCAGCAGATCGCCCGCTTCAAAGACGCCGTCGCTCGGCGAGACGATGTCGAGTGTGTCGAAGGCGGTGCTCGTGCGGCCCTTCCTGTCTGTCACCTCGAAGGAAACATGCAGGGGAGGGACAAGGCCGTTGCTCTCACGGACCAGCACGCTCAGGTCGACGTGTTCCTGCATGGATTCTCGCGCGTTGGTAAACGTGGCGATCTCCCGGTCTGCTTGTGTGATCACGATGCGCCACGCGTCGATGTCGTCGTCGGATACGATCGCGGGATCGAGGAAGACGGGTGTGATCGAGAAGTCTTCGACATCCCAGGCGGAACGCCACGGTGCGAGCAGGGGGGATTCCCCCTGCACCGAGAGTTCGACCGCGCAGAGATCATCGGCGCGGGGAAGCGTCCCGAAACGCCTGCCTGCTGCAACCGTTCCCGCATCCACACGCAGCCGCGCGGCCGGGATGCCCCAGGTGCTGCGCAAGTACTGCGCCACGGCTTCCGCGCGCGCGAGGGCGAGCGCGGGGGCTTCGTCGGGACCGACGGAGCCGCGCACCACGAGCTGCTCGGAACTGTGGATGCGCATCCGGTATCCGACCACGTTCAGGATGTCGTACACGAGCTCGACAGGGGTGGGACGGGCAAGCCGGTCTGAGACATATGTGGCTGCACGCTCCTGCGATATGAGCACGTAGCGGGAGGGGATCTGGGCCGCGTGCCGTTCAAAGGGGATGACGGGGTTCAGCACGCAACTCTGCTCCATGCGTGCTCGCGTGGTGCGCACCATCGCACGCTGCATGCGCTCGCCGCGTGCGTCCCGGCTGAACAGGTCGATGCTCGCCGACAGGCGGCGCTCGACATCCGAGGCGGGAGATTCCGTACGGATGACCGGTGCCCACATCGCGCTCAGCCGCGGAGACAGCGGCGCGATGTCAGGCGCAGCGGTGCCGCCGATGATGAGCCCGACATCGAGCACGGCAGACAAGGAGCGCCATCCCTGACGCAGGTCGAGGGCGACGAGATCGGTGCGCGCACCGAGACCGAGGCGGAGAAGGCGATCATCGGAAACCGGCAGATTCCAGACAAGGCCACCTGCGAGTCCACCAGTCACGGCATCGGATGCGAGGCCGGGTCCCTCTGCAACCCGTCGCTGTCCGTTGTGGAACCCGCCCGCCTCGAGGGTCTGCGGTGCGATGAGCCGTTCATACAGCGTGAAACTCCCCGACAGGCGCAAGTGCATCCATGGACCGAGCGTGAGGGCGAGATGCCTTGCGATCGGAAGTTCGATTGCCGCATCGAAGCCAAGCGTGAGAGGATATGCCTCGGCGACGAATTCCACGGTAGGCGTGACGATGACGCCCGAGCGAGGATCGAGAACGGGATCGGTGACGTAGGGCTGCGAAGTGAAGCGTCCCATCCCCCAGGCGAGTGAGAGGCGCCCGGCGAGTGCGGTGCCGTTCCACGGCATGTTGGCCAGACGCAGCAGTGTGCCGACACCGAGACGCTGATTCCACGACGTGCCGCGGCCGTCGCAGGCGCACCAGTCCACCGCCCCCGCCTCACGCGTGAGGTCGAGCGGGAACCCGGCTTCCCACGAGAGCGTGAAGCCCGCACCGACACGGGTGGCGCTGCGCTGCCGTTCCTCCTCGCCGAGCAGATCCTGCGCCGCGAGGCGCAACGGCAGCAGTCCGGCGAGCAGCAGGCCGGCAAGCAGGACTCCCATGCAGAACGTGGCAGTGCCGTGGATGCGGAAGGGAGGAGGAGGCACGGCGTGCATGGCAATCGGACGCAGTTAGAAAAACTCTGCGAGGAAGCGCCCGTCGCGCACGATCAGAGACGTGCCGCCCGTACGCGATCGCATGGTGCCGACGAATCGCCCGTGCATCACCAGACGTCCTTCGACCCACACCGACCAGATCTGTGTCTCGCCCGTGACCGATGCGTATTCGGTGGTATCGAGACGGAGGATCGCCTTGCTGCGCGTGGAAGGCGCGGCGATCGCGTCTCCCCACGCGAACTGTCCGGCAGAGGCCTGCGGTACATCGATCTGCAGTGTCACCTGCACCGGCGCCGCTCCGGAGCGCGGCACCAGGTCGCCCTTCCAGATGCTGGTCAGCGAGTCGTTCGGGAAGGTGTACGCGCGTGCGGGGGTCGCATTCAGATTGAGCAGTGCATTGTTCCATCCCGCGCCGTCGAGCACGAAGCTGTTGACCGAGATGGTGTCGACCGGTGGCTCGACGGGTGTGAACGACGTGGGAAGCCGGTCACTGCATCCGATGCATGCGAGCGCGATGCCTGCAAGCGTGAGGATGGTGGGAAGAATCGAAGGCACGTGTCGAGGAAGCGTTGAACCGGACATGAGGCGGGAAGCTGCGTTGCCGCTGATGAGATGCTCGAATGAAACACATTGCCTCCGCGAATGCAAGTGGTGCCTCTCTGCTGGCAAGGAAAAAAAACGCACGACACGAAAAAAGTGACGTTGACCTGTCAGGAACGACGAAAGGGGATTGTCTATATTCCGGTGTGCCACCGGAGAGTGACTCCGGGGCGTGCCTGAAGCTTACGCAGGCACTGAGTGACGCAGCATGTACAGCCAGGTCGTGGCCGTTCCCTTGACGGACAGACATATCGTGCAGACACGTACCCGCCCCATCCCGGTCGAACGTCCGGATTGCTCCGACTTGATGCGAAGGCATCTGGATGGGGACGATGCCGCATTCATTGCGCTGTTCACCACCATGAATCATCGCCTGTATCTCTATGCCCTGAAATTGCTCGGCAACGAGGAGCAGGCCGAAGATCTGACCCAGGAGCTCTGGGAAAAGGTCATTCATCTGCGGCATCGGCAGGAGCCCGTGCACAATGCGATCGCGTTTCTCGTGCGCATGGCCAGGAATCTCTGCTACAATCATCTCAAGGTGCGCAACCGCACAACGCCGCTTACCGAGATCGAGGAAGAGCGCCAGGCGGCACGACGGCACGGAGAGATGAGCGACCGCGAGCAGGCGGTGCATGACGCACTCGAAGAACTGCCTGTCGAATATCGCGAAGTGCTCGTGCTGCACGTGTATTGCGGCTATCAATTCGAGGAGATCGCCGCGATGCTCGACAAGACACCCGAGGCGATTTGGAAGCGGGCATCCCGTGCCCGCGCAAAGCTCCGTGAACGCGTGCTTGCGCTCGATGCGCAGCGTGCATGAGCTTGGAGTGTGATTCACATCATGTTTGGAAAAAGGTTCGTCATGGTATCCCGGAATGAACGCATGAAACAGGTCGAGCGCTATGTCTCGCAGGCGATGAACGCCGACGAGCGGGCGCAGTTCCGCACCCGCCTTGAACGCGACACTGAATTGCGCAAGATGGTCGATGCCGAGGAATTCGTGCTGCATACGCTCCAGCAGGATCGCGATGCCGCCCCCGGTGATCACGAGCAGACACGCACGCGCGTACTGGCGGTGCTTGCCTCGCTTGGTGCAGGGGCCGCGGCAGCGTCGTCTGCACAGGCCGCACCGACGACTGCAGCAAGCGGAACCGCGTCGAGCGCCGGTGGAGCCTCCGTGGCTGCCGGAGGCATGTCGCTGGTCAAGATCCTGCTCGTTGTCGCGACGTCGGGTGTCATGCTGACATCCGCCTGGTATCTCGCAGATCGCAATGCTCCGTCGGAGAGCAACCCGGCTTCCATTGAACGGCGCGTCGAGTCCAGTACAGACCCGGCCGTGCAGTCGGCGACCAATCAGATCGACGGCGCGGCGGGCGCAGTGCGTGAGAACGCGGATCCGACGAACACAGAGGGCGCATCCCCCCCTTCGTCCGTCAAGGAACCCTCCATCAGACAAGCGGCGCGTGAGGACGGCCGCAGCGGCCTGACCATCGAACCGACATCCGGAGACGCTGTGCGCGACACGTTGAAGATGAAACTTCAGGTGACTCTTCCGAAGTGATCCCGTGGTGAGAGCCTCAGCATTTGACCGTGCTGCCTCCTCCCTCACCACGTGACGCCCGCCGCCCTCCCTGGGTGGCGGGCGTTTTCCTGTTGGGCGCGTTCCTGATTTTCCAGTGGACAGTTTCCAGAATTCTTCGTACCATTCGAGTTGAAAATCCGCGTCCCCGTACCGAACGCTGGCTGATCCCAGGAACCGCATGAGATTGTTGCGTCTCAGCTTATATGTTGTGTGGTCCGCATGTGCACTTCTGGTGATGGAGGTGCCCGTAGTGCGTGCACAGTGGAGTGTGGATCCCGCTGCCAACACACGCGTCTGCGCGGCCAGTGCCGATCAGCGCACACCGGTGAGTGTCAGTGATGGGGCGGGAGGGGCGATCATCGTCTGGGAGGATGAGCGGAATGGTTCCCTCGATCTTTATGCGCAGCGCGTGGCTTCCGATGGACGGCTGCTCTGGAACGGAACGGTCGGCGTGCCTGTCTGCACTGTCATCGGCGTGCAGCAGCATCCCGACATCATGGCCACCGCCGACGGCGGCGTGTTCATCGTCTGGGAGGATGGTCGGGGAAGCGATCTCGACATCTTTGCACAGCGGCTCGATTCGAACGGTGTGGCGCAGTGGACCGTCGGCGGCATGCCGGTCTGCGTCAGCATCTGGCAGCAGGTGTATCCTCGTCTGAGCACCGATGGCTCCGGAGGAATCATCGTGGTCTGGCAGGATTCGCGCAACCTCGGCTACGATGTCTTCGCGCAGCGTCTCAATGGCGCCGGGTCGAGACAGTGGACGCCGACGGGCGTGGCCGTCTGTTCGATCGAACATACGCATCTGCTGCCGAAGGTGGTCAGCGATGGCCGCGGCGGGGTGATCGTCGTGTGGGAGGAGGGACGCAGCTACATCAGTCAACGCGATATCTATGCGCAACGCCTCAGCGGAAGCGGTGCGCTGCACTGGCCGACGAACGGCGTCGGCGTCTGCACCGCCTTCGGGACACAGCAGAATCCCCAGGTCGTCTCCGACGGCAACGGAGGTGCCATCATCGCCTGGCAGGACCAGCGCAATGGCTCCAGTGCGAATGCGGGCGACATCTATGCGCAGCGCATCGACTCGACGGGACAGATGCTGTGGACGGTCAACGGCACGCCGGTCTGCACTGCGATCGGCGCGCAGCACTCGCTGCGCATCACGGCAGATCAGACGGCTGCCACATGGCTCTGCTGGGTCGACGAGCGCAACCTCGCGCCGACCGTGTTCGCCCAGTATCTCACCCACGACGGCCAGCCACGCTGGACGACAGGCGGCATCAACATCGCACCACTCGCCCACAATGCTGTCTCACCAGCCATCGCGCGTGATGTGGCGCGCGGCATGCTCGTGGGGTGGGCGGTGATGCGTCCCGGGCTCGATACGGACCTGATCGCACAGCGCATCGATTCCACGGGAACGCTGCTCTGGGGACTCTCTGGCACTCCGATCAGCACGGCCGATGGCAATCAGCAGGATGTCTGCCTGCTCGCCGATGGTTCGGGCTCCGGCATCTTCGCGTGGACCGACACGCGCAGCGGAAACCAGGGTGCCGACATCTTCGCGGCAAAAACCGGATACTCAGGTCTGATTCCCGTGGAGCTCTCCCGGTTGTCCGCCTCACGCGCGGGCGGGGTCGTGACATTGCGCTGGCGCACCGAACGCGAAGATGGAAATGTCGGCTTCGACGTGCAGTGCAGTAGCGATGCTGCACGCTGGGATGTACGTGGATTTGTGGCAGGTGCCCCGGGCGGAAACAGCAGGCTTCCCCGCATGTATTCGTTCGAGGATGTGCGTTCGCACGGTGATGATGCGGGTGTTCTGTGGTATCGTCTGCGCCAGGTGAACAGCGACGGGACATCCTCCTTCAGTCCCGTGATCGTCGTGACCGCCGAGCCGGGTGTGCTCGATGGATTCGTCACACGTCTGTGGCCGCAGCCGGCCTCGATGCGGGTGCACGTCGCGCTCACGCTCCAGCATGAGACTCGCGTGCATCTGCAACTGCATGACGTGACGGGACGGCGGGTGCAGGGCGCAGAACTCGGTACATTGCTCGCGGCGGGTTCGCATGTGCTCACGCTGCCGGTGCACGCGCTGCCTTCCGGACTCTATCTGCTGCACGTCGACGACGGGATGCGCGTCGAACGGCAGCTGCTTCGCATCATGCGTTCGACACGGGACTGAACGCCGGCCCCTCGTGGATCCTCTCACATTCGTCGTTGTCGTCTGCACGGGTGCCGTGACGGGACTGATCGGTTCCCTGCTCGGCATCGGTGGTGGGCTGTTCCTCATTCCCGCGCTCGTGCTCGGCTTCGGTCTGCCGATGCATCAGGCGCTGGCCGCCAGCATCGTCGCAGTGATCGCGACGTCGAGCACCACGGCTTCGGTCTATATCGAACGCGGGACGAGCAATGTGCGGCTCGGCATGTCGCTGGAAGTTGCCACCACGATCGGTGCGCTCGCCGGGGGGCTCGCCGCCAACAGCCTGCCGGGCGGGACGCTGCGTATGATCTTCGCGGTGTTCCTGCTCTGCATGGGCACGCTGATGGCATGGCGCATGCGCGTGCACGGTGAGGGACGCTTCACCTACGATCCCACGGCACGGATTTCCGGCAGATACGTCGACCAGGCCAGCGGCCAGGAGGTGCGCTATTCCGTACGGAACCTCCCCGCTGGCAGCGCAGTGTCGCTCGCTGCTGGTGTGATGAGCGGTCTGCTCGGTGTGGGCGGCGGCATCGTAAAGGTGCCGGTGATGAACGCCGTCTGCGGTGTCCCGATCAAGACGGCCACCGCCACGAGCAACTTCATGATCGGCGTCACCGCCGTCGCGAGCGCATTCATCTATTTCGCCAACGGGCACGTCGAACCGGCATGGACCGCGGCCGCCGTACTCGGCGTGCTCGCCGGTTCGCGCGCAGGCACCATGCTCAGCGCTCGAATGCACGGACGCACGATTCTCACCATCTTCATCGCGCTCATCTTCATTGTCGCGATCCGGATGTTCTTCCAATGAGCGCTCCGCACACACACCTGCAGCCGCATGCCATGGAGCACATCATCGCACGCATCCTGCGCTGGGGTGTGCTTGCGAGCGGCGTGCTGCTGCTCGTCGGCTTCCTCCTGCTCGTGCTGCAGGGTGGCAGCGTGCCCGCCGCCTCACCTGCGGCTGTGTTCCTGAACCATGCCGGTCGGTCCCTCGCCGTGCGGCTCGTCGATCCCCTGCTGTATCTCTACGGCGGCATCCTGCTGCTGATGTCCACCCCCGTCGTCCGCGTCATCGCCACCATCACGCTCTTTGCCGTCGAGCGTGACTGGCACTACGTGCGCATCTCCCTCGTCGTGCTCGCCATCATCGCCCTCAGCCTCATCCTCGCCTTCGAGATCTGATCGCGGTCACCACCGCGACATTGCACCTACTCGAAGTCACCGCTCGCATGCAGCCGAACCCCCGTCTCGGGAAAGTCCCTTCGTGACAGATCATTGAGGATGGAAACAGCCCGCCGCTTCCCGTCGCGCTGCGCACCCCCGCTGCCCGTCTGCAGCGATGCATGCACGCGTCCGCCGACGAAACGTCCATCGGAAGCCATGCGCGCCTCGAGCACGCAGGCGATGCCGCTGGGTCCGGAAAGATTGAACCGTGCCCATGTCGCGAAGTTCCCGAGTGAATAGGCGATGAGACGGTCCGAATATACCTCCATCGCGCGCAGCACGTGGGGACCATGACCCAGCACGAGATCCGCCCCCGCATCCACCATCGCACGCGCAAACGCGCGCACATGCCCGCGGCGGTCTCCGAGAAACACTTCCATCGAATCGGGTGTGCCTGTCGCACGCGAGCCTTCCGCACCACCGTGGAACGAGACGAGGACGAGCGAACCATCGGCCGACAGATCCCGTACCAGTGCAGCGGCTTCATCGATTCGAAGCAGATTGTGCGAGTCGTCGTCGTATGAAAACGCGATCAATGCGATGCGGTGTCCCTTCCGCTCCAGCCGCGCCACCGTGCCCGGGGGACCCGACCATGCAATGCCTGCGCTGTCGAGCACGCGGATCGTGCTGGACCGTCCCGCTGCTCCGAAATCCAGCGCATGATTGTTCGCCAGACTCAGCACATCGAATCCTGCTTCCGTCAAGGCGGCCACGAAGCGCGTCGGTGTGCGGAACACGTAGCAGTTGCGCGATGTGTCGGAACACTTGTTGGTGCGGCCTCCGTCGATGAGCGGTCCCTCGAGATTTCCGAACGCGATGTCGGCGCTGCGCAGAAGATCCGCGAAGGGCGCGAGCAGGGCTGTGCCGTGTCCGGAAGGCAACTGCGGCAGGCTGTCGGGGTAGGTGGTGCCGAGCATGATGTCGCCGACGGCCATGATCGTGACATGGTCCGCATCCTCTGCTTGCACGCGCATCGAGTCGTCAGATCCGTTCAGTGGTGCATGCGTCCCGATCTGCTTCCCCACGGTGGCCTGGACGACGTAGATCAGCGCGATGATGCCGACGACGGGCACGAGGGCATGTGCAACCCTGCGGCGGTGGACATGCGGCGCATCCATCCTCACAGCTCTCCTATTCTGCGTCGAAGGGCCATTCGCCCTGCTTCTTGAGACGGACATCGAGCTTGGCGGCGCGCAGCATGTCGATGGTCTGGGCCTCGCTTCGGCGGCGGAGTGGCAACGTGGGGCGAGCGGCCATCTCGATGGTGAGGATCGACATGAGAGCGGCCGCTTCGCTCAGATGCTTGCGGTTGACTTTCTCGAAGGTGTCTCCGAAGTCGTGGTAGTACTTGGCGCCGTCGCCCTCGATTTCGGTCATGAGGTTGAAGGTCGGCACGCCGCCGAGCATGAAAGGCATGTGGTCGCTGTTTGTCCACGCGTGATTCGAGACGCCCCATTTGAGGTCGAATCCAGGAAGCTCCGCCGCGACCGCACGCAGGAAGGGGAGCACGTCGTCGTAGCCCATTGCATTGATGCCGCGCACGCTGCCGGGCATGTCCATGTTCAGCATGGCGACGATCGGCTCGCCCTTGTGCGCCTCCCAGTAGCGGCGTGCGCCCCAGAGGCCGATCTCTTCGGCATTGAACCACACGCATTCGATCGTGCGTTCGTTCGCGGGTGCATGGCGCGCGAGCATTCGCGCCACATCGACGAGCACCGCGGTGCCAAGGCCATTGTCGGATCCGCCCTGGCCGACATCCCACGCGTCGCTGTGCGCGCCAATCACGATCTTTTCGGTCGTGCGTCCCGGCAGGGTGACGATGATGTTGTCGATCTCGATCGGCTCGACGCGCGAACGCGTGTCGATGCGCATCGCCACCGGCGTGCCGCGCTCGGTCAGTCGGCGCAGCCAGGAGCCTTCCTCGAGCGTGATCGAGTAGGCGGGGATCGCGCTCGGGCGTCCCTCGAAGTTGGTCATGCCCACGAGCGTGCGTCCTCCGCCGCGCGTGTCGATGAAGAGAATCGCGCGCGCACCCTGTCGTGCAGCGATCTCGATGGCCTCGTAGCGCAGCAGTTCCTCGCGACCTTTCGCGGCTTCCTGCGTCACGAGCACGACGCGACCCGCCGCGTTGACCCCGTTGTACTGATCCTCGTAGCCCTGCCTCACGTAGAGAAGGGAAGCGTCGAAGGAAGGCGTCGCATCGGTGTATCCAAGTGCCACCGCACGCAGTCTGCGCGTGAACGGAGCACGCACTTCGACTACGTCGTCCCCTCTGCGGAAGCCGGGGATGGCGTGCCGCTCGCGGCGCGGCGTCAGTCCCAGCGCGCGGAGTTCCTCTTCAAGGATGCGCAGCGCCTGCTCGTTGGCCGGCGTTCCCGCCAGGCGTCCCCCTGCTTCATCGCACATGCGGCCTAGGACGTCGTACCCGCGCGCTTCGGTGAATGCCGATCCGATGATCGTGTTCCATCGCGCAAGATCGAAGGTCCACGTGCTGTCGCCGGCAGGGAGGCTTCCGCCGGAAGTGCCGCGCTGCGCCGATGCGGGAAGTGCGAGCGCGAGCGACAGAAGAAAAAGGGATCCGATATTCCTGTGAATCATGATGCATCCTTTCTGCGGATGGGGGGTCACGTCTGTGCGGCGGGTCGGTGTTCGAGGCGAGCGCCCATCCAGCGGTGGGCGGCAACGAGGGCGAGCGGACTCGCCATCGCGATCGCACCGTGGATGAGCCAGAGCATCTGGGGATCCTGGGGCCCCTGTTCGGGCACGTACTGCATGAGCATGGTCCCCGAGTAGACGCCCGTCAGCATCTTGGTCAGGAACCACGGGAGCTGGGCGATGCCCATGTACTCGCCGGTGCGTCCCTCTGGCGCGAGCTCGGCCGCGAGCTGCAGGAAGCGCGGCTGCCACATCGCCTCGCCAATCGACATGAGCACGATGTAGGTGAACAGTAGCGTCACGCTGGTGTCGAGTGCGAGCAGGAAGGTCGGTGCGGCCATCACCGTCGTGCCGATGACCATCATGCGGTACACGTTCGCGCGCTCGGTCATCGCGGCGATGATCGGCGAGAGGATGAAGATGAGCAGGGGATTGAGGTTGACGAAGAACTCCATGTTGTCGCTCACCCAGGCGGGATAGCTGCGCAGCACGTAGGCGGGCAGCGTCAGCCACTGGTGTGCGAACAGGGTCTGCACGGGGATGAGCACGAAGATGAAGAACGTGAAGCGGATGTCGCGCAGAGGATGGGTACGCAACCAGCGCATGAGGTTGAAGGGTTCCTTCGTCGCGGGCGGGTTGGGGGAAGCCTCCACGGCCGCCTCGCCGGTTGACGCCGCCGCTGCATCAGTCGCCGCCGCCGCGTCGCGTGCGGCCTGCATGGCACGGCGTGTCATGAACACGAAGACGAGGACGACGCCGACCGCGGTGAGCACGGTGTAGACCCAGTAAATGCCGCTGATGCCGAAGGCGCCGCGCACGGGGGGAGAGATGATGCCCGCGAGAAAGGCGCCGAGTTTGTTCAGCGCATAGAGCATCGCGTAGCCCATCGCAGCCGCGCTGCCGCGCGTGAACAGGCGCACCGCCGCGTAGGAGGCGGGCTGGTACATTCCGTAGCCGAGCACGACGATGAGCAGACCGGCAAGGGCCGTGAAGAACACGCCGCTGCCCATGCCCGTGCCGCCGGCGAGATCCGCACCCGAGAGCAGGATGCGGCCGGCGACCATGAGCGCGAGCGAGATCGCGAGGGCGCGCTTGACGCCCCAGCTGTCGGCCAGCCCGCCAAGGAAGAACATCGTGAAGGTGATGCCACCGGTGAAGACGCCGACGATCCATCCTGCCTGGGCGTCGTCGAGACCGACGTTCTCGGTGAAGAAGACCGTCAGGAGGGTGAGGACACCGAAGTAGCAGAGTCCCTCGAGGAGGTAGGTGATGTTGACTCCCCAGAGCGCCTGCGGTGCCCGCAGCATGTGTACGAAGGGATCGATGATTTCGCGCAGGGGAGATCTGCGCGCGGTGCCGCTGTCAGTGGTCATGTCGTGTGATCTTTGCACATCCTCCAAATATACGACAACTCGAAAGGAGGGTGGACGTCCTCGTCCACTCTTGACGGATGCTCGGGATGTGCAGGGTGGATGGAGACGTCTACCGACCTCTCTCTACGCCGGAAGCCACCAGCTGATCTTCAACGCGAGCACGTTTCCGGCAACTGGTCGCAATGCATCGAAGACATCGCCGGGCGACACGATGCCCGATGCCGCCTCCGATGCCGAACGATCCTGCTGCCAGACAAGAAACAGCGTGCTGCCCCGCCGCCATTCCCACCGCAGCACCACGTTGCTGCGGAACGACACGAACAGAAAATCCTGCGCGGGAATGCGGACAAGGTCTGCTCCATCCCGTGCGATCCACGAACCGGCGGCAGCAGTCCCCGTCAGCGTCGTGCCATCCTCCCCATACATGCGCAACGCCGACGACCGCGCCGCACGCAACTCGCCCGGGGCGCTCCAGCGTCCACCTGCGAGGAAAGGCTCCGCATAGAAGTCGAGCGAGAGATCCGGTGTGAAGGTGTAGTTCATGCGCAATCGCGCACTGAACGTGCTGCGCTCGAGCGCGGCGAACACGCTGCGCAGTCCTCCCGTGGCTGCAGATCCTTGCTGCTGCGTTGTCACATACTGCCGCGTGGTATACGACCGCGACCAGGCCGGATCAATCGAGGCTTCCCATCGGTCGCTCAGGCGAAGAGACACGGACGCGCCCCATGTGTGCGCCCATCCTCCGAGCGCATCCCGCGAACCCGACACGCGCGCGCTCATGCGGGTGTTTGCTGCGTAGTCGCTCTGTGTCGACAGCTGTCCGTAGATGGAGGCGGGTCGCAGCATCAGCACGCCGCCGCGCGTAAGGTCGTCCGACAAATCCTCCGCCTCGCCGTACAGGTAGAGCGTCGTGCTCCAGAAGTTCTTCCACGTGCCGGTCAGCGTCAGGTCACCACCACGTGCCATGCGCAGCCCTTCGAAGTTCCACGCACTGTGACCCCAGACATTCACCTTCCATGCGTGGAACAAGTCACCCGGTTCAGTTTCGCGATACTCGAGCCATGCCCATGATTCGACGTCGTCTGCGGACTGCAAGCGTCCGGCATCGTTGATCTCGAAGCCTGGGGACTCTGCACTCGCTCCGATCCCACCGAGCCAGTGCGTGCCGGTCTGCCGTTCGAACGAGAGATTCGCAGTCCAGCCTGCGAGCGATGTGCGGGCATCGTCCACTCGCAGCGTGCGTCGATCGGGACGCTGATAGTAGCGCGCGCTGGATCGCTGCAGGCGCAGCATCGCCTCGCGACCGCCCTCGACGGCGCTGAAGCCGGCGAAGCCCCCCAGGACGTACTCGCCAGAGCGGAAGCGCAGGCTCCAGTCGGCTCCCCCCGCCACCGCGCGCGATGCAAGCCACATGACGGGTGTGTCGTGGTCCGGCATGTCGCGTTGCACGACGGTCAGCATCGCTCCCGCGGTCGACGCGTCGCGATCGAGTTCCTGCTGGGCGCGGACGATGCCGTACAAGGTCAGCGGCTCTACGAGCTCCTCGTGCTGACGCCCCGCGTTCCCACCGATGAACGTTGCATACTCCGGAGCTGTCAGGGCGGCGAGCGCACCGATCGACGTCCCCTGCGCCAGTCGTCCTGTCACCTTCGTCGCACCGAGGATGGTGGTCGAGGTCGGCGAGTCAACTAGATCTCCCGACAGTGTGCCCCGGGGCGCGGCACCGATGCGGCGACTGTAGAAGTAGGTTGGGCCGTTGCCTATCAGCAGCTGCGCGCCCTCGACGAAGAAAGGTCGCCGCTCGCTGAACACGGTTTCGTACGCGGTCAGATTCACCTCGGCGGGATCCGCCTCGACCTGCCCGAAATCAGGATTGATCGTCGCGTCCAGCGTGAGGTTGGGCCCGAGACCCATCTTGGCGTCGACGCCCGCCCGTCCGGCGAACTCCGTGCGCGTGCGGAAGGGATCGTCCGACGCGATGCGCGGATCAATGCGCGCCTCGCCCGCCACATACGGTGTGATCTCGATGCGTGGCGATGGTGCGATGCCCGCGATGCCCGTAAGTGTGCCCATACGCGACGACCAGCCGGTCTCGGTCTTCGGCACGAGCACCCAATAGCGATCTTCGTTCAGCGACGGAACGTAGTGGTTGATGTTGAGTCCCCACACCAGCACCTCCCCCGCGCTGAACCGCAATTGGGAGAAGGGGATCCGAAACTCTGCAGCCCAGCCCTCCTCGTCGCGCGTGGTGCGCACCTCCCAGACGGGATCGAACGAGTAGTCGCGCGCAAACTCCGAATTGTCGGGGTGGTAGTAGTCGGTGCGCACGCCGTCGGCGGTCACCGCGAACGTGAATGCCGTGCGTGCATCGCGGTACGTATCGAGCGAGATGATGATGCGTTCGGAGTTCCCCGGCGTATCGCGGCGTCCCATCGACGAGCGGAGTTCACGACCCGCAGCGCACGGCATCCATGCGCCGACGTAGAGCGCGTCGTCGTCGAAGCAGAAGCGGACGACGGTGGCTTCCGAGGGGTGTGCGCCTTCACGCGGCTCCTTCAGCACGAAGTCCCGTGCCGCATCCTCCCTCTTCCACACCTCTTCGTCGAGCCTGCCGTCGAGCGCGATCTCCGCGCCCGTCGCAAGCCGCTCGGCATGTACGCTGCGCGAGGCAGCCGGTGCAGTCGCGCGTTCAGGACGTGGCTGCGCGTCAGCAGCGCAGACAAGCAGGATGGCAAGGAGGATGGCGGCAGGGGGAAGGCGCCGGGCGTGTGCCGCACGCGGCGTGTCAGTCGTGCGGCGGTGCGGTGGAAGCGGGCTGTCGAGCGGAAGCTGCTGCATGGGATGACGTGGGAGGTGCTGCGCTGTCGGGGAGCGTGAATGTGAATGTGGCACCGACGTCGGGTGTGCCGTGGGCCTCGATCCGGCCGCCGTGTCGCGTGACGATGCGGTGCACGATCGCGAGGCCGACACCCGTACCATCGAACACTTCCGCACTGTGAAGGCGCTGGAAGACGCCGAAGAGTTTGTCGATATGACGCATGTCGAATCCCGCACCGTTGTCGCTGATCGTGTATGTCGACATGGAGTCTGCCGATGTGCCGGATATATCAATCCGTGCAATATCGCGATGTGCTGTGAATTTGATCGCATTCTGCAGCAGGTTCGTCCACACCATTCTCAGGAGGGCGTGATCGCCCCATGCTGGGGGCAGGACGCTCATGCGCAGGTCGACGCGCGAGGGTGGAACTCCACCGAGCAGTTCGTTCGCTACATCGGCGACGAGTTCCTGCATGTCGACGTGTGCGGGACGAAGCGTTGTGCGACCCACGCGGGAGAACCCGAGCAGATCCTCGATCAGTGTGCCCATACGGTGCGTGTTCGTGCGGATGATGTCGAGGTAGCGCAAACTCTCGGAGGGAAGCGTGTCGTGGAAGTCTTCGTCAATGATGCGTGCGAATCCGTCGATCGCCCGTAGCGGTGCCCGCAGATCGTGCGAGACCGTGTAGCTGAACGCCTCGAGTTCGCGGTTGCTCTCCTCCAGCTGGGCGGTGCGCTCGCGCACGCGCTGTTCGAGCTCGGCGTTGAGGCGACGAATCTCCTCGCGTTCATGCGCGCGCATGCGCTCCTCGCGCCGCCGTACGAGCAGCAGCATCACGACCGCGGCGAGCACGAGCACGAGCAGCACGATGATCACCGTCACCCATGCGAAATACTCGAGCAGGGGATACATCTCGTCGATGTCAGTCTTACAGAGCATGAACCAGGGGGAATCGGGAACACGGATCACGACCAGTTGCACGGTGACACCGCGATAATCTGGGACGCTGCCGAGCGAGATCGCCTCACCCGGCGGGCCGCGGAACAGGGCGGGATCCATGATGTGTCGCGTGGCCGTGAGTGGCTGCTCGTGGCTGGAGTGGCGCGGCGAGAGCCAGCGCAGGCTGTCTCCCTCGCGGCGCATGAGCAGGGTTTCACTTGTCGTGCTTGGCACAGGCCAGCGTCCCAGCGCGGGATACAGGGCGGCATGGGGATTCATGCGGAACACCACGACTGCGGCGGGGCGGCCATGGTGGTCACGCAGGGGAGCGATGACCGAGAGCGAGAGCGAATCGCGAGCATCACGTTCGAAGTCCGTGAACACGATGGAGTCCGACACGAACGCACGCGGTGCATGCAGTCGCAGCCATGCGCTGTCGACGGCCGTGCGCGAGGGCAGTCCGATCACAGGTGTGCCGGTCGCATCGCATACGACGATCGCATCGTAGTTCTGGTTGGTGAACATGCCCTCGAGCCAGGAATGCACGTGACCGTGCTGCATCCGTGCGGCAGTGGTGGCTTCCCCCCTATCGTGCGCAGTGGGACGTGATGTGGCACGGTCGACGTACGCGACGACATCCTCTCTGAGCGCGGCATTGCGCCGCACGAATCCGGCATCCGACAATCGTTCCCTGCGCCAACTCGTAATCTGCTCGAGTTTCAGCCGCGCGATCGAGGTGAGCTTGTACATCCGTTCGTCGACGTGCAGATCGCGATGCCGGGCGTAGTAGACATACCCGGCGAGGCCGAGCACAAGCGCCATCGTGATCAGCACCCCAGGAAGGATAGAGGGATGCGACGTTGACGAATTGGAGGCAGGGGACGACGGCATCGGGTTCGCGGGCAGTGCGACGAAGCGGATGTGGCGCGCAGTGCGCAGTGTGTGGATTGGATCGGGGAAAGTACCGATCACTCCATCCATCCGCAAGGGGCGTGCTGAGTGCCTTTCACCACCGGGGGAAGCGTCGTATATTGTCTTGTTCCCCGGGGATGTAATGGTTTCGACGGGGGGCAAGGTTGATGAAACTGCGTACCGTGCAGGCTGCGAGCACGAAAATCCTGCGGCACGGCATTACCTGCCAACTACGATTACGCACTGGCCGCCTAAGGGCGACCACGTCCGCCCGAGGCCTTCCTGTCGGCTGAGGAACCGGGCGTCGCTAAAGACAGGATAGGTTCCCGAGTGTTCGGGGAGGGAATCGAGATTATCTCCGAGCTGGCTTCATGACACGCCCTGTCTGCCGGGTACCCATGAAGCAAGATCTAAAAGACAGACTACGTGCGTAGCATGTTTCACGGTCTTCTCTTCGGACGGGGGTTCGATTCCCCCCATCTCCACGAATCTCTTCATATGGCGAAAATCACACGGTTTTCGCCATTTTTTATGCTCTGCAGACACTCAAAACGACCTGATTTCACTGCATCCATGTACTTTTTATGTACTTTATTCGTGGAACATTCGGTGCCAGGTCGTGGAACGTCAGTCAAAAGTACAAAAAAAAGCCACTCATTCTGAGTGGCTTCAATGCACTGCGCATGGATCATGACATCAGCGCATCAAGGACTCTGACGTCGTCGTGGAGGTGGTCACCCCTGTTGTGAGCGTAGACCTCGGTTTCCCGAATTGTCGAATGGCCGAGGAGTTCCTTGATGGATTCGAGCATCGTTCCCTGTTGTACCAAGTGCGTTGCGAAGGTGTGCCGGAACTTGTGCAGGTACGCTCGAGAATGGACATCTGCCCGAAGCATGTACTTCTTGCAGACATCGAGCAAGGACTGAGCGCGCAACTTTCTTCCTAACGGAGATGTAAACACCACCGACTTTGCATTCCGTTGCGGGTCCAAGCTCTGAATCACCTGGAGCAGCGTATCGTTGATGGGAATCGCACGTTCAGCGTTGTGAGTCTTCGTTTTGAAATCTGACTTCGAACGTACATGGAGCAGTTTCCCATGGAGATCGATATCCTCCCATGACAGGTTCGCCAACTCTGCGAATCGCATGCCTGTATGGAGAAGAGCAAGGAAGGCGTTGCGATACGCGATTGGCATTTCCAATGCGAAGAAGCGCTGCAGTTCATCCTGAGTATAGTACTCAGGAAACGGACGTTCAGTGCGCAGATTGCGGATATGGCGCATCGGGTTGCGATGGATATGATCCTTGCGGATCTCATATTCAAAGAAGGAGCGTATGTGCTGAAGGAACTGGTTGACGGTTCGGGGCTTGGGAGTCATTAAACGATCAGTGTTGCCCTTGGGATCACGTCTCTCACGGATCAATTCGTTGAAGAGCATCGTTGCGTGGTCGGGTGAAAACTCGTCAACGTATTGAATGTTGCACGCCCTGGTGAATACCCTGTAGTTGCTAAGATGTCATCTGACAAACAGTATCGGATTGGTACTCTGCCGAAATGACAGAAGCGTTGTTGAGAGTGTCGAGGTACTTCTCTTTGGCCAGCGGTATTGATTCGAGGAACGTCTC